>NZ_JAMYVF010000005.1:0-346565 GCF_040323735.1 Mesorhizobium sp. M0029 | reverse complement strand
GTGTGGGGGGGGGGGGGGGGGGGGGGGGGGGGGGGCCGGCCGCCGAGAGAGGGAGGGGGGGGGGGGGGCGGCGGGGGGCGGGGGGGGGGGGGGGGGGGGGGGGGGGGGGGGGTGGGGGGGGGGGGGGGGGGGGGGGGGGGGGGGGGGGGGGCTTCCCCCCCCCCCCGCCACACAAGAAAGTTCAATTGCCCGGTGCGGTCCACACGGCGTCGGAGATGCGCACCGCGTTCGGGATCAGCTTGAGCTTGTAGAAGCGATCGGCTGTCGCCTGCTGGCCGGCGATGATCTCGTCGGTGATCGGGAAGATGCCGAATTTGGTGCGGTTGGCCGCGATCGTCTGTGCATCGAGCGGCACGCCGGTCACCTCATGCAGCGCCGCGGCAACCTTGTCGCGGTTCGCGTCCGCCCATTTCGCCGCCACGCCGAGCGCCGATATCGTCGTGGCGATCGTCTCCGGATGCGCCTTGGCGAAATCCTTGTTGGCGAGGAAATAGGTGTTCACCTTCAGCACCTCGCTGGAGCGCGCCAGCACGCGCGGCTGGTAGCGTGTCTCGGCGATGGCGTAGAACGGATCCCAGACCGCCCAGGCATCGATCTGGTCGCTGGCGAAAGCCGCCGCAGCATCGGCCGGGCTGAGATAGACCGGGGTGATCTGGTCGAAGGGGATGTTTGCTTTTTCGAGTGCCGCGACCAGCAGATTGTGCGCGCTGGTGCCTTTGCCGACGCCGATGCGCTTTCCCTTGAGGTCGGCGAGCGACTGGATCGGCGATGCCGGCTTGACGAAGATCGCTTCGCCGTCGCCATTGGCCGGCAGTGCCGCCGCATAGACGATGTTGGCGCCGGCCGACTGGCCGAAGATTGGCGGTGCGTCGCCGGTCCAGCCGACATCGATGGCGCCGACATTGAGCGCCTCGACCAGCGGCGGGCCGGCGGTGAATTCGACCCATTTCACCGCGACACCCTTGTCGCTCAGCGCCTTCTCGATCACCTGCTGCTGCCGGGCGATGACCGGCAGGCCGGTCTTCTGATAGCCGATGTTGAGCTGCTTCAACTCCTGCGCCGAGGCACTGAGCGAGGCAGCAATGCCCGCCGCCAACAGGCCGATGCCGAAAACGCGTCTGGTCAGGCTGAACATGATCCGTCTTCCTTCGCTGCGAACCGGCGCCGGGAAGGGCTCCCTGCCGTGGATGAGAGACAAGGCTAGGTAGGTCTATAAATTTAGTAGAGAAACGATTTTGCGAGTTGGCTGCTTGACGTGGAAATATTTTCTTCAGAACCCAGCGCTCGTCATCCTAGGGCGAAGCAAGGAGCGAAGCGACGCGGCGCAGACCCTAGGATCCATGCCGTGACGTTTGGCGTAGAGTGAAACGGATCAGAATGTCGCTTGTGCGCGAACCGAGGCTCGATACCCTGAAACCATGACCGGCTACGTCTACATGACTGCAAGCCAAAAACGCGGCACGATCTACATCGGCGTCACCAACGATCTCGCCCGCCGCATGCCTGAACACAAATCCGGCCAGGGCGCAGGCTTCACCAGCCGCTACGGTGTTCAACGGCTGGTCTGGTATGAGGAATTCTTCGACATCACCGATGCCATTCAACGCGAGAAGTCGCTGAAGCGATGGCCGAGACAGTGGAAGATCGAACTGATAGAGAAGGCCAATCCGGAGTGGTTTGAGCTGTTTCGCGGAACCGGGTGGTAGGCGCCCGGTTTGTTGCTCCCCTGGAGCGTAGCATCAGCGTCTCGGCATGGATCCTAGGGTCTGCGCCGCGTCGCTTCGCTCCTTGCTTCGCCCTAGGATGACGAAATCGCGAAGGCTGGCGCTAATCACCATCACCTCACTGCGACCAATACTGCCAGGCCCAGTAAAATCCCTCGTCGCGCGGCGGCAGGCGGTCGCGTTCGGCGTCGAGTTGCACGGGGGCCGGCGATTTCGGCTGCGGCTGCGACGACGAGTTCTCCCGCCAGGCGAGCAGCCAGTTGCCGAGATGGGCGAACAGCACCGCGGTGGACTGGGTCATGACATCACTCCTTCTGTTCCGGGGTCGGCGGTCGCCGTGCTGCGAAGGGAAGCAGCCGGTCAAACCGGCAGAACTTGTTGTCATTCCTTTCCCGCCCACGGAACCAGCTGACGCTCGATTCGGCGGATAATGAATTCCAGCACGAAGGCTATTGTCGCGATCACCACTATTCCCATCACCACGACATCGGTGACCAGGAACTGGGCGGCCGACTGGATCATGAAGCCGAGGCCGCGCGTTGCCGCCACCAGCTCGGCTGCAACCAGCGTCGACCAGCCGGCGCCGAGCGCGATGCGCAGGCCGGTGAGGATCGACGGCAGCGCGCTGGGCAGGATGACATGGCGCACCACTTGGCGCTGCGTCGCACCAAGCGAACGGGCCGCATCGATGCGCTCCTTTGAGACACCGCGCACGCCCGAGGCCGTCGACAGCGCCACCGGCGCCAGCATGGCGATTGCGATCACCAGGATCTTTGACGGCTCGCCGATGCCGAACCAGATGATGACCAGCGGCAGATAGGCGAGCGGCGGGATCGGCCGCAAAAATTCGAGCAGCGGATCGAAGATGCCGCGCCCAATGGTGCTGATGCCTATGGCGAGACCGACGGGCACGCCGACGATGATGGCCGCGACCAGCGCCGCGAACACGCGGCCGAGGCTGGCGACGATGTGCTGGAGCAAAGTCGCGTCGACGAAGCCGTCCTTGATCACCACGATGAACTTGGTCCACACGGCGGCAGGCGACGGCAGGAACACCGGCGACACCAGTTGCAGGCGCGCAGACAGCGCCCATGCCGCCAGCACGGCCAGGATGGTGACGGCGCTGATCGCCCGCGAGGAAACCCCGCGCCGCTTCCGCACCGGCCGCGACCACGGCACCGAAATGGCATCGGCCTCGCCGGTCCCGGTGGCCGGCCGCTCGCTGTAGGAGGTTACGCTCATGCCGCCTCTCCTTCGAAGATCGCATCGGTCAGCTCGCCGCGCGCCGCGGCAAAGGCTGGATCGGCCTTGATGGCGCGGATCGGCTCGCCTGCGGCATAGCGCCGGCTGAAGCCGGTTTCGAATGTCCGCACCACATGGCCAGGTCCCGGCGCGAGCACGACGATGCTTGTGGCCAGCACCAGCGCCTCCTCGATGCCATGCGTGACCATCAGCACGCCAACCCGGCTTGCGGTCCACAGGTCGAGCAGCGTCGTCTGCATGCGCTCGCGCGTCAGCGCATCGAGCGCGCCGAGCGGTTCGTCGAGCAGCAAGAATTCCGGTTCGGCGGCAAGCGCACGGGCGAGGCCGACGCGCTGGCGCATGCCGCCGGACAATTCCCAGATGCGTTTGTCGCCGACGCTGTCGAGCTTGACCAGCGCCAGCAACTGGTCGGCGCGGCGCACCCGCTCGGCTTGCGGCACGCCGCGCAGCCTGAGCGCAAAGGCGACGTTTTCACGAGCCGTCAGCCAGGGAAACAGCGCATCGTTCTGGAACACGACCGCCCGGTCGGAGCCTGGGCCGGTGATCGGCCTGCCGCCGATCGTGGCGACCCCGCGCGCGGGGTCGACCAGGCCGGCGGCGACATTGAGCAGCGAGGTCTTGCCGCAGCCGGAGCGGCCGACCAGCACGACGAAATCACCCTTGGCGACATCGATGGAAACTCGGTCGACCGCCGGCGCTGCCTGGCCGTCATAGTGAACCGAGACCTTGTCGAGTACGAGATGCGGGTCGAGTACGAGATGCGGCATGAAAAGGGGCTCCGGAAGAAAATCAGCCTGCCCCGGCCCTGGTTAAGCGGATCCGGGACAGGCAGCACGCGGCGTCAGGGAAGAGGAAACCGCGCGTGTTCAGAGCAATTCCAGGAAAAGTGTGAAGCGGTTTTCCGTCCGGAATTGCGTAAAACTGAAGATCAGTTCGAGGCCAGAGCCTCGGTCACGTATTTCGACGACACGTATTTCGAATAGTCGGGCAGCACGGCGTCGATCTTGCCCTGCTCCTTGAGGAAGGCCGAAGCTGCCTCGATCGCCTTGACCGTGCCGCCGCCGAGGAATTTGTCGGAAGCCTGCTCTTCCAATGTCGGGAAGACGTAACCCTTGAGGAGCTGCGGCACCTCTTCCAGTTTGGCGCCGGTGATCTTGGCGATCTTGGCCGCTTCCGGCGACGAAACCGACCATGCCTCGGGCTTGGCCAGGAACTGGGCATAGGATTCGCCGGTCACCTTGACGAAATCGCGCACGGCGTCCGGGTTCTTTTCGGCGAAGTCGGTGCGCACGATCCAGGCGTCGAAGGTCGGCGCGCCCCAGGCGGCAACCTGCGAGGAATCCAGCACCACCTTGCCTGTCGTCTTGATCTGGCCGAGCGCCGGATCCCAGACATAGGCCGCGTCTATGTCGCCGCGAGCGAACGCGGCGGCTATTTCCGGTGGCCTGAGATTGAGGATTTCGACCGACTTCGGGTCGACGTTGTCGTGCTTCAGCGCCGCAAGCAGGCTGTAATGCGTGGTCGACACGAACGGCACCGCCACCTTCTTGCCGGCGAGGTCGGCGATCTTCTCGATGCCGGATCCGTTGCGGGCGACCAGCGCTTCGGACTGGCCGATCAGGCCGACGACAAAGATGGTCTGGATCGGCAGTTCGCGGCTGGCGGCCGCGGCCAGCGGACTCGAGCCGACATAGCCGATATCGACCGAACCGGATGCGACGGCGGCGATGACATCGGCGCCGGAATCGAATTTGCGCCAGTCGATCGTGGCCTTGGTCGCCTTTTCATAGGCGCCGTCGGCCTGCGCTACTTTGGAAGGTTCGACCACCGTCTGGTAGCCGATGGTGATGTTGAGGTCCTGCGCCTGGGCCGGGCCGAGGAAGGCCGCACCCGCCAAAGCTGCCGACGACAGGAGGACAATGCGTCGCGAAATGCTGGACATGAAAGGCTCCATGAAAAATGAGAAAAACCGGATGCCTGTTCATAGTCAGCTAATTCTATCATTCTTGTAGAGTTAAATCGTTCCAAGGAAAAAGCACTTTTTAGAAAAAAAGCAACGGCTGATGCGGGCGCGGTGACCGGCCCGTGTCGAACCGTGCGCAAACGCAAATGGCGCCCCAAAGGTGCTGAAGAGTTGGTGGTCCTGCCAACCCTCGCTACGGAAGAGGCCTGATTTGGTGCTCGGCGCGCCGCTTGCGGCCTGCCGCAGGATCGATGTCGAGCCGTTGAGCCTCACCGACTTCCGCAGCGACGGCCACCGCTGGATGCTGCGGTCAAGCGGCGTGCCGGTGGCCGCCAAGGCCGCCCGGTCACAGACAAGGCGGCGTCCTGATATCGGGCGAAGGGCAGCGCCCGAGTTGTCGGGAGTCATGTTTCGCCGATCCGCGGGCTGCGACCCAAAATTCCCGGAAAAGCCCCAAATGGCGCAAATCCATGCTGTAAAAGACGGTTGATTTGAAAACACGTTCCGCGTGCTCGAGGGCAAGTATAGTAATCTTATCGACATTGGGAGCAGGAGCCGCCGTTCATCGCCGCAATCGCTCGCGGCTGGCTGTGACCGTAACGGCACAAAGCCTTGCCAAAGTGGCCCCTGCGGCGTGAAAACGAAGCAAAATCAAGGTTTCTCGGCTTGTATATCATGTCAGTAGAATTTATGTGTCGAAGCAGCTTGCACGCGGCGGGGAGGCACGTCAGGCGTTTCGCAACCGATGGTTTGGGCCATCGCCTGACAGAGAAACATTCGGTCTATGCTCACCAAAAAAGGCAAGTACGGCCTCAAGGCGCTGGTCCATCTGGCGCATCTGCCGGTGGGACAGCTCGCCTTCGTCGGCGACATCGCCAGCGGCAACAACATCCCGAAGAAATTCCTCGACGCCATTCTGGGCGAATTGCGCAATGCCGGTTTCGTCCAGAGCCGCAAGGGCAAGGATGGCGGCTATCGCCTGGCGCGCCCGGCCGACGAGATCAAGGTCGGCCATGTCGTGCGCGTCCTCGACGGACCGCTGGCGCCCATCCCCTGCGCCAGCCGCACCCAGTATCAGCGCTGTGAAGACTGCAATGAGGCGACATGCCAAGTCCGACATCTGATGCTCGAGGTCCGGCAGGCGATCGCCCAGGTGCTCGACCAGCGCACGCTGGCCGAGATGCGCGACATCGTCCTCGACGACCTTCCGGTCGCAAGGGACGAGCTTGCGCCGGCGCAAAAGGTCCCCGCCTGATCCTGAGCGTGCTCGCATGAGCGTCGCGCGCGCCAATTCGATCATCCCCAGCTCGATCATCATCGTCGGCGGCGGCGCCAGTGGCGTGGTGCTGGCCGCCCATCTGCTGAAGTCGCCCAACCCGGACCTGCGCGTCACGCTGATCGAGAAGCGTCCGCATTTCGGCCAGGGCATCGCCTATTCGACGCTGCTGTCTGCGCACGTGCTGAATGTCAGCGCCGCGGGGATGAGCGCCTATGCCGACGATCCCCTGAATTTCTGGCGCTGGTTGCAGGGGCGCGGCCTGATAAGCCAGGAACAGACGCCGCAGACACCCTTCTATGCGCCGCGCAGCGTCTATGCCCGCTACCTCAAGGAAGTGCTCGACGAGCTCGAAGCGCGCGAAAAGGAAACCGGCCGTCTCAGGCTGATTCGCGAGGAAAGCCTGTCGATCTCGCCGACATCGTCCGGCGTCGAAGTTGTGCTGGCCAACGGCACCAGCGTCGTCGCGCATCTGGCGGTGCTTGCCACCGGCCACGACGAGCAGCCCGGCGCCGGCCAGGGCCACGCCATCCGCATGGGCACCGAGGCCGACACCGCGCTCGATCCTGAAGCCCGCGTGCTGGTGCTGGGCACCGGGCTCAGCATGGTCGATGCCTTCCTGTCGCTCGAGCAGCGCGGCCATCGCGGCGAGATCGTCGCCGTATCGCGGCGCGGGCTGCTGCCGTCGCCGCACCGCAAGGGCAACCCGATCAAGCTCGACGTCGCCGACATTCCGCTCGGCACGCAGCTCTCCTATTTCGTCGGGTGGTTCCGCGATCTGATCCGCGAAAACCAGAAGGCCGGCATCGACTGGCGCGACGTCGTCGATGGGCTGCGACCCTTCAATCAGAAGATCTGGCAGAACTGGCCGTCCTCGGCCAAACGCCGCTTCGTCGAGCACACCAAGGCCTGGTGGGACATCCATCGCCATCGGCTGGCGCCCGAGGTGCATGCCCGCGTCACCGAAGCGGTGCGCACCGGCCGCATCCGCCCGGTCGCCGGCCGTGTCGTCGGCATCGAGGCCGGCGATGGATTCACCGTCGGCATCCAGTCCCGCCACACAAAGGCGCTGGAAACGCTGCTGGTCGCGCGCATCTATGATTGCACCGGCATCGCCCGCGATATCTCGACGACGTCGAACAGCGTCGTGCGCTCGCTGGTCGACCGCGGCCTGGCGCGGCCCGACCCGCTGCGGCTTGGTCTCGATGTCACAGCCAAATGCGAAATCATCGCCGGCGACGGCACCGCATCGGCCAAGATCCTCGCCGTCGGGCCGCTGACCCGCGGCACCTTCTTCGAGATCGACGCCATCCCCGATATCCGAGTCCAGTGTGCGCGGCTGAGCAAGCAGCTGCTGGGGTAAAGCTGTTGACGTCGGCGGGATAGCACGCCCCTCAGAGGGGAGTGGAAGGATCGCTACGGAGGGTGTTGGGCTTGAGTCCAAAGCCCGCCTCAAACTGGAATTCCATTCCCCCTCTCGCCGGTTGATTGGCACGATCTACCTTCTTTCCGACTGCAAACGGCCGGAAAAGAAGCTACGCTGCCGCTCTGCCCCCGAGGCGGTCGCTTGTTCAAGGGAGCACATCGACATGAGCGAGCACGGAAAAGCTGCGCCAGGCAGTTCGGACGGCACGTTATTGCGCCTGCGTCCGCCATACGCCTCGGTGCTCGACCTCATCGGCCAGACGCCGGTGGTCGAACTGACCAAATTCGACACCGGCAAGTGCCGGCTGTTCATCAAGCTTGAAAGCCAGAATCCCGGTGGCTCGATCAAGGACCGCATTGCGCTGTCGATGATTGCCGCGGCCGAGAAGGAAGGCAAGCTGAAGCGCGGCGGCACCATCGTCGAGGCGACCGCCGGGAATACCGGTCTCGGCCTCGCCCAGGTCGGCATCCCCAAGGGCTACCGCATCATCCTCGTCGTGCCCGACAAGATGTCGCGCGAAAAGATCCAGCATCTGCGCGCGCTCGGCGCCGAAGTGCGCATGACCCGCTCCGATGTCGGCAAGGGCCATGCCGAATATTACCAGGACATGGCCGAGAAGATCGCATCGGAAACGCCCGGCGCCTTCTACGCCAACCAGTTCGCCAACCCGGCCAACCCTGAGGCGCATGAGACCACCACCGGACCGGAAATCCTTGCCCAGCTCGACGGCGACCTCGACGCCGTGGTCGTCGGCGTCGGCTCCGGCGGCACGCTGACCGGGCTTGGCCGCTATTTCGCCAGAACATCGCCGAAAACCGAAATGGTGCTGGCCGATCCCGTCGGATCGGTGCTGGCGCCGCTGATCAAGACCGGCAAGATGGAAGAGGCCGGCAGCTGGACCGTCGAAGGCATCGGCGAGGATTTCGTGCCGCCCAATGCCGATCTGTCGCTGGTCAGGAAAGCCTATTCCATCCCAGACAAGCAGAGCATGCTGGCCGTGCGGGACCTGCTTTCGAAGGAAGGCATTCTCGCCGGCTCGTCTTCCGGCACGCTGCTGTCGGCCGCGCTTCGCTATTGCCGCGAGCAGACGACAGCAAAACGCGTCGTCACCTTCGTCTGCGACAGCGGCAACAAATATCTGTCCAAGGTATTCGACGATTTCTGGCTGGCCGAGCAGGGGCTGGCCGAACAGGAACAGCATGGCGATCTGCGCGACCTCGTCATGCGCTCGCACCGCACCGGCGACACCGTTTATGTCGGCCCCGACGAAAGCCTGCTCAACGCCTATGGCCGCATGCGCCGCTCCGATGTCTCGCAGCTGCCGGTGCTGGACAATGGCAAGCTGGTCGGCATTATCGATGAGGGCGATATATTGGCCAAGGTCGACGGCCCCTATGACGGCCGCTGGGACCGCTTCAACGCTCCGGTGCGCACCGCCATGACCTCCAATCTGCACACGCTGCAGGCCAGCCAGACGCTGGATGCGCTGCTGCCGGTGTTCGACCGCAACGAGGTCGCCATCATCTTCGATGGCGACGAGTTCGTCGGCCTGATAACCCGTATCGACCTGATCAACCATTTGAGGCGCGCACGATGACTGCTGAAACATCCCCATCGGGCAAGAACCGCCTGGCTTTTTCCACGCGCACCATCCATGGCGGCCAGAGCCATGACCCGCTGACCGGCGCGGTGATGGTGCCGATCTACGCGACCTCGACCTATGGCCAGCAGTCGCCCGGCGTGCACAAGGGGTTTGAGTACGCCCGCAGCCAAAACCCGACCCGCTTTGCCTTCGAGCGCGCGGTGGCCGATCTCGAAAGCGGCTCGGCCGCCTTTGCCTTTGCTTCCGGCCTGGCGGCGATCTCGACCGTGCTCGAGCTGCTCGACAGCGGCGCCCATATCGTTGCAACCGACGACATCTATGGCGGCTCGTTCCGGCTGATGGAGCGGGTGCGCAAGCGCTCGGCCAATCTGCAGGTGAGTTTTGTGGACTTCACCGATCTGGCGGCGGTGGAAGCAGCGATTCGCCCGGAGACAAAACTGCTCTGGGTCGAAACTCCGACCAATCCGCTGCTGCGTATCGTCGACCTCGAAGGCGTTGCGGCACTCGCCAGGCGCAAAGGGGTTTTGACGGTCGCCGACAACACGTTCTGCAGCCCCTACATCCAGCGGCCGCTTGAACTCGGCATCGACATCGTCGTCCATTCGACGACGAAATATCTCAACGGCCATTCCGACATGGTCGGCGGCGTCGCCATCGTCGGCGACAACAAGGATTTGGCGGCCCAGCTGAAATTCCTGCAGAACGCCATCGGCGCCATCTCCGGTCCCTTCGACAGTTTTCTCGCGCTGCGCGGCATCAAGACACTGGCGCTCAGGATGGAGCGGCATTCCACGAACGGCCTGAAGATTGCGCAGTGGCTGGAGGCGCGAAAAGATGTGCGCCGCGTCGTCTATCCCGGCCTGGCCAGCCATCCGCAGCACGCCATCGCCGTCCAGCAGATGCATGCCTTCGGCGGCATGATCTCGGTCGACCTCGACCGCGACCTCGCCGGCACCAAACGCTTCCTCGAACGGACGCAACTGTTCACGCTGGCTGAAAGCCTCGGCGGCGTCGAAAGCCTGATCGAACACCCGGCGCTGATGACGCACGGCTCGATCCCGGCGGAAAAGCGCGCGGAAATCGGCATTTCGGATTCGCTGGTGCGGTTGTCGGCGGGGATAGAGGATGGCGATGATCTGATCGCCGACCTGGACCAGGCGCTGCGGGGGTAGGCGTACCGGATGCGTACCGATGACAATGAGGGGCGGCGCTGACCGTCGAGATTAAATCCCAATCCGCCGCGCGTTAACACATTCAGCAGCCTTTGCTTAACCCTTCGCCGCTATGTCCCGCCTGGGGAGGCATGGCGAGAGTGAGTGTGATGGACAACAACCCGGAAAAGCGCAGCGAATGGCGCGCCATTTTTTATGTGCAGGCCCGCGTGGCCATCCTGTTCGTCCCGGTCGTCGCCAGTCTTCTGATCATTGCCGCACTTGCCGGCAACGACCACAATCCCAATGCCATAGACCGCACGGTTACTGGCTCGGTGAAATAGGCGCAGCGGTCGGCCGACAGTCGGCCGCCTCAGAAAAACTTCGGGATCGGGCCGTTCTGAGGCGTCACGTCGCCTTCCAGGTCGATGAACGCCTCGTCGACAAAGCACCATGCCCAGCCTTCCGGCGGGTCGTAGCCTTCGATGATCGGGTGCTTTGTGGCGTGGAAATGCTTGGTGGCGTGGCGGTTGGGCGAGTCGTCGCAGCAGCCGACATGGCCGCAGGTGCGGCACAGCCTGAGATGCACCCACATGGAGCCGCTCTTCAGGCACTCCTCGCAGCCGAGCGCGCTCGGCGTCACCGTCTTGATGTCGCGCGTGTGTTTGCATTCATCCATTATGCTCTCCTGGCCAGTTCGGGCGCTGCTGCGTTGGGTCGCGCGAGATACGCGTGCAAGGCAGCCACCACCTGGGCGCCTTCGCCGACGGCGGCGGCGACCCGCTTGACCGAGCCGGAGCGCACGTCGCCGATGGCGAACACGCCGCTGCGGCTGGTCTCCATCTGGCCCGCCCCTATGTCGGCGCCGGTGCGCACGAAGCCCCTGGCGTCGAGCGCGATATCGCACCCAGCCAGCCAATCGGTGTTGGGGTCGGCGCCGATGAACAGGAAGAGATGCTGGATCGGCCGCGTCTCGACGCCGCCGGGGTTGCGCCAACGCAACCGGGTGAGATTGCCGCCTTCGCCTTCCAGCGCCTCGATCTCGGTCTCGCCAAGCACCTCGATGTTGGGTTGCGCCTCGATACGCTCGACCAGATAGCGCGACATGGTTTCCCTGAGGCCGCCGCGGCGCGCCAGCATCGTCACCTTGCGCACCTGGCTGGCGAGATAGACCGCCGCCTGCCCCGCCGAATTGCCGGCGCCGACCAGCGCCACTTCTTGCCCTGTGCATAGCCGCGCTTCGATCGGCGAGGCCCAGTAATGCACCGACGTGCCCTCGAACTCGGCCAGCTTGGCGACGTCGAGGCGGCGGTAGCGGGCGCCGCTGGCGATCACCACCGTGCGCGCGCGCAGGCTTTCACCGTCGCCGACGGCGAGCGTGTAGCCCTCGCCTGCTGCACCGAGCAGCTTGGCCTCGTCGGGGATGAGTATTTCGACGCCGAATTTCTGCGCCTGGTTGTAGGCGCGCGCCATCAGCGCCATGCCGGAAATGCCGGTGGGGAAACCCAGATAGTTCTCGATGCGCGCGGAGGCGCCGGCCTGGCCGCCGAAGGCGCGGCAATCGAGCACGATGGTCGACAGCCCTTCGGATGCCGCATAGACCGCGGCCGCCAGCCCCGCCGGTCCGGCGCCGACAATGGCGACGTCATAGACCATGTTGGGATCGATCGGCCGCAGCAGGCCGATGCAGCGGGCAAGTTCGGTTTCGCCGGGATTGTGCATCAGCTTGCCGTTGGGGCAGAGCACGATCGGCAGATGGTGCGGGTCAACATGAAAATGCTCAATCAGCGTCTTGGCGCACGGGTCGCTGTCGGAATCGAGCGCGCGGTGCGGCTGGCCGCTGCGGCGCAGAAATCCCTGCAGCCGCAGCGTGTCGCCATTGCCGGCCGGGCCGATGACGACCGGCCCGCTCGAGCCGCTTTCCAGAAGCCCGACGCGGCGCAGGATCAGCGCCCGCATGATCCGCTCGCCAAGGCTTGCCTCCTGCACCATCAGGTCGCGCAGCCGCTGCGAGGGGATGACGAAGGCCTCGACCGGCTCGGCCGCCTCCGCATTGACCAGCGACGGCCGGCTGGAAAGCTGCGCCAGCTCGCCGATGAAATTGCCGGGACCATGAGTGACGATGGTCTCGCGCCGGCCGGGCCTGACATCCTGGGTGATATCGACCGTGCCCGACAGGATGACGATCAGCCCCGGCGCCACGGTGCCGGCGGTGACGATATGCTCGCCGGCGGCATAGGAACTCGCCTCGCCGAACCGGCGCATGCGCTCGATATCGGCGTCGCCCAGGATGGGAAACATCTGGTCGCGGCGGGTGACGGTGATCGGCTGGGTGGGTGGGGCCATAGGTGCGAGCGTAGCGCCGAGACGGCCGGGTTTGAAGTGGTTTGTTAAGCGCCTGGCCGGGAGGGCAGGTTGGTTCCCGCGCCAACTCGTGCGGATGCCTCACATGGCCCCGCGCTGCAAGGCAAACAGTGCGCCGACAAGTGCGACCTTTATAAGGGCGAGCCCGAGCAGTACCGCCAGCAGTCCTCGCTCACCAGTATGCTGCAAGAGCAGCGCGCCGACGGTCGGCGCCGGGCTATCGCGTTACGCCAAGCGCCTGAGGTGCGGTTGTATCCTTGGGCTCCCCGAAGGCAGATCCTGGCGAAATCCCATTCGTCACATCTTTGTAGAGCGCTATCGGATGCGGGCGCCCCACCAGATATCCTTGGATTTCGGGACATCCTTCCTTCATCAGGAAGGCACGCTCGTCCTCTGTTTCGACACCCTCCGCGATGACAGGCAAGGCCAGCGCATTCCCCAGGCTGAGTATCGTGCGCACGATGGCCGCCGATTGGACATTCGAACCGACACCCGAAACAAAACTGCGATCGATCTTGATCTTGTCGAATGGAAACGCCTGCAACGAGGACAGCGAGGCATACCCCGTGCCAAAATCATCCATCGAGACCCTGACGCCCAACGCCTTCAACCTCCGCAAAACCGACAAGGCGGTTGCCCGGTCGCGGATGAGAACCCCTTCCGTGATTTCCAGTTCCAGCCGCCCCGGAGCAAGGCCGGTCTCGTAGAGGATAGAATGAACGAGGCCTACCAGGTCGCCGAAACGGAATTGCACGGGAGAGAGGTTGACGGCGATCTGCAGCGGTGAGGGCCAGGAGGCCGCGTCTCTGCACGCCTGCCTGAGCGTCCATTCACCTATCTCAACGATCGTGCCATCCTGTTCGGCAAGCGAGACAAACGCGTTTGGCGAGATGAGCCCATGCTTTGGATGGTGCCATCGGGCGAGTGCCTCGAAACCGAAGATTTCGCCGTCCATCCTGGCTTGCGGCTGATAATGAAGCACAAGTTCGCCATGGGCGACCGCAGAGCGCAAATCTCGCTGCAAGGCGTAGCGCTCTCTTAGCCGCTTATCCATCTCAGGATCGAAGAATTGCACCATCCGACGACCGTCCGCCTTGGCGCGGTAGAGCGCTGCGTCGGCATTTGCCATCAGCGCCGCGGCATTCTCTCCGTCTTTCGGATAGATCGCCGCGCCGATGCTCACCCCGATCGAAATGTGCTGGCCCCGGATTTCGAATTTGCCTGCCGCCGATTCGAACAGACGGTCCGCAACATCCTTGGCACTCGCGGACCGGTCATCCATGGCCAGGACAACCGTGAACTCGTCGCCGCCCATGCGCGCGATAAAGGCCTCAGGCGCCGCGGTTTGGAGACGCCGGGAGATGGTGCAAAGCAGATCGTCGCCGGCGGCGTGCCCGAAAACGTCGTTCGCCTCTTTAAAATGGTCAAGGTCGATGCTGAAGACGGCAAAACTGGCGTGCGTTGCTTTTGCACGCTCGAGCGTCGTGGCCAGGTGTGCTGCAAGCGCGGCTCGGTTCGCCAGGCCGGTAAGCGGATCGTGGTGCGCGAGATGCGCGATTTCCTCGTGCCGTGCCATCAGTTCGGTGCGCGCTACGTTCATGTTCTCGCGCGCGTCGTCCAGGCCGTGGGCGGCTTCCCTCACCTTGTCCTGGAGCAGGTTGAAGCTTTCGGCCATCTCTCCAAGTTCGTCACGAGAGTTTACCGTAACCGGCATGATATTCACGGAGGCATGCGCCGCAGCGAGGTCTCCCCGCCCCAGGGCGACCATGGCAAGAGAGAAATCCTTCAGCGTTCCGGATGTCAGACGCTTTGCCGCGTTGCTCACCTCGGTCGCCGAATGGGTGATCATTCCCGGCAAGATCAGGCCAACGCTGATGGTCAGCAGCGCGACAACGACAAAAATGTCCTCCAGCGCGGCGACCAATGAAGTGTCGCCTTGGGGAACGCTGCCGATCGCCAGGAAATAGCCGGCACCGTCAAGCACGAGCACAAAAAGCATGGCTCCGGTAAGCTTCAGGTGAAGCGTATGTGGCAGCAAGGGTAGACCGAGTGCGTATCGATCCTCCATAGCGCGCCAGGCGTAGAGCGCAGCACCCGAATATGCCAAAGCCAGACCGAACAGGACGGTAGGAAGGCCAAATTGCTGAAATCCCAGTATGGCGGTCAACAGCCATATTGCAGCCGCGCCTACGCCAAGGATGATCGTTCCCCTGGGAGCCCGGAAGGGTCGCTCGGCTTCGGGACTATCACGGCGCAAGAGCCAGACTGCGATGTTTGGCATGCAGATGCTGATCAGGTACGTAAAATTGGCCGCGGCGATCATCCAGAGCGGATAACCGCACAGCATGAAGCCGATAGCCGCGGCAGCTGTGAGCAGCGTTGCCGCCCAGGGACAATCTGTTGAGGTGCGCCTGGCCAGGAAGCTCGGCAGCAGGCCGTCTTCGCTCAGCTGCGCAAGGGTCCGCGCGGCGCCTGCCAATGGCTGCAACGTTCCATGGAACATGTTCAGCATGATGAGCCAGATGGCGGCCGCCTTGCCGAAACTCCCCAACAAGGGCGCAAAGGTGGGCCCGAGAGCTATGGCGAGGTCGGTGCCGAGCGGCTCCGGCCCGAGCACACCCAGCCAGACAACCGGCAGGACCAGGAAATAGACGCCCGCCATTGCGGCGCTGGCCCACATCGCCAGAGGAATGTTGCGGTTGGGATCGATGGTTTCGCCAACATGGCAGGCTGCAGCCTCAAATGCCGGTGCGGCAAACCCGATCAGATACAGTCCCGCCATCACCGACGTGATGTCGCCGAACAGGCCGGTAAACGGGCTGGTCAGGGCAAAATCCGTCGCCTGCCGCCAGTCGACCGAGCCACTGATGACCGGTACGAGGGATGAGAGAAACGCAAGCGTCGCGGAGGCCGTGGCGATCGGGATCGCCAGTTGGACCACCCACTTGATTCCACACAGGTTGACCGCCGTAAAGAATGCGATGAGCCCGCAGGCGACCGCCTCCACGGGGAGGCCCGGCAGGTACCATTGCTGGATTGCAGACGCTGAAAGAACCGCTGTCAGTCCGCAGGTCGGCACCCAACCCCACCAATAGCAGGTGCCCGTCAGAGCCGAGAGAACGGGACTGTAAGGTCGGAAGGCTTCGGCGCACGCTGCAGAGATACCGCCGACGCGGTTTGGCCACATGAGAACCAATTCGGTCCACGCAGGCGCGGCGGCCCAGCTTAGAAGCAGACCAACAACGAGCAAAGGAACCGCAGCGCTTCCTTGACCGGGAATATTCCCCTGACCGACAAAAAGGGCGGCAATCAGAAACAGGCTTTGATTGCTGCCACCCATGGCGAGCGCTGTCGTGCCCATCCATCCCAAGGTTCTCGGGTGCGGTCGTGAAGGCGTGAGGCCCGGCATTCAGAGACATCCATTCGAGTGCGGAGCGCTGTCTGACTGGCGAATGTAACCTGCGGAGATATTTCTGTCGAACGTCGCGCTCCCGAAGTCAAAGTTGGAACTTAGGTGAGACGTATTAAGACTTCGTACCAAATCCGATCCCGCTGATGATCACTGTCAACTTCCGGTGGCTGCGGTTCAATCATGCTGATGCCGGTCCGAATGGCTCGATCTCCTCCGATCCGGGATATCATTTCCAATTTTATCTAATCGCCCACTATGGAAGAGCGATCGAATAGTCGCGAATACAGCCTAATATCGCTTATTATCGACAAATCTCGTGATTGCGGAGCGCCATCATTCGAAACGGCGGCTGAAGTCGACTGTAGATCGCTAAGCACATTGACCGCTTTTGACTTCGTAACTCGCCATCGTGGGGGGCAAGGACCGAGACTTCACGCCGTGCCTCAAGCTGGAGCTAACTTGTGCGAGCACGCCGCATAGCCCCGCGTTGCAGGGTAAACAGCGCGCCGACCACGCTGGGCGCGGCGGTCGGCCTTGGCGCGCTGGTGGGTCCTTCCCAGGCCGGCGCCCGTACGGTCGATATGGCGATCGCTCGCTACCATCATCGGATCTGGACCAAACTGGCCTCGGTGACATTTGTGACCATAGGCGTGGCGACGCTCTGGACCGGCCTGCCGGTTCTGCCGGCCGCGCTGATTTTCTACGGCGCCGGCTTCGGCTAGCATGGCCGGGTATCTTCACATGCGGCGACATGGTGTTCTGGACGATGCTTGAGCGCGACGCGACCTCGCCAGCGGGCACGCCTTCGACGCCGGCCCGCAGCAGGAATGTGTTCAGCACCAGAACACTTGGGATCAGCGTTGCGGGAGCCTGCACACGTGAGTACTCCGCCTCACAAGCCTTCCGGCTGGTCCTCGAGGACGAACGACGCTGCAATCAGGTCATCGCCGCTGATGCGGCCACTGCCGCCAACCATGATGGATGCGACTTTCTGAAAGGTCTTCATGTCGGCCTCTGTTATGCGCGCATCGCGCATTCTCGCCCTGAGAGAACCCAAGCGGGTATCGAGGGCTGGCGATGTCTCGACGTCATCGATCATTTTCGATCATCCTGGAGCGCAATGTGAAATCCGCTGCCCGCCGCCATGGTCGGCGGCGGGCGGCAGCTATTCGATCAGTCGTAGACCTTCACAATTTTCCGGGTGCCGGGGTCGACCAGGACGGTGCGGTTGTCGACCACGACATAGCGGTATTTGACGTTGGGAACTTCGTGCAGCTCGACCATATCAGGCAAGGCACTGCCGACGTTCAGCTCCACGCCCGGGATCTTCACCGAAGCCAGCGGCTGCTTTTTCACATATTCGCGGACGACCGTATCCTGCTCCGGTGTGATGACGACATCCTGAGCTGCGGCGGCGCCGACCCCAGCCAAAAGCAACAAGCCTGCAGCGGCACTTGCAAAGTGGATTTTCATGGTTTTCTCCTCGCGTAATCCGGCGACGGCACCACGCCTGTTCGCCGAGGGACCGAACTTGAGATCAGCCAGATTGTTCCTGTGACTTCAGTCCGCCGCGAACCAGACCAAAGTCGGATATCAGCTAAGACCCAAGTCCCGAGGCGGAACGTTCAAGCGGGGCAGGCGTTTCCCAAATGCAACTAAATAAAACAGGAGAGGAACACATGGCCGACGGCCCAACTGTTGTTAATTCTGGGGGTGGCGGCGGCACGGCGATTGCTGTTGTTCTTGCACTTATTGCGGTCGTAGTGTTGCTTATTTTTACCGGCGTCATCAATATCCGCGGCGACGGCGGCAAGGATATCAACGTCAAGGTTGAAGCGCCAAAGGTGGAAGCTCCGGCTGCACCCGCAAAGCCTGCGGCACCTGCCCCAGCCCCTGCGAGTGGCGGCTGATCTGGTCGTATCCACGCCTTCAAACTGACCTATGAAAGGAAATTCCCATGACCAGATATTTCGTCAGCGCCGCCGGCGCCCTCGTCCTTATGGCGGGCATCGGCACCTCGTTTGCCGAGGATGTTGTTGTTCTCAAGCCCGAACAACAGACGGTCATTCGCGAATATATCCATAAGCAGAAGCTGGCCTCAGTCAGTTTGCTCGGCGTCGAACTCAATGTCGGCACGGCACTTCCAGACACTGTCGAGCTCCACGCAATCGACGTTCCGGATGTCCGCTACAAGTATACGGTTGTCGGAGATCATGCGGTTCTCGTCGATCCCGACACGCGCAAGGTCGTGCAGATCATCGAATAACGCGCGAGCCCGCCGCTCCGGTCTGGAGCGGCGGGCTGTGGCTGCCCTGTGAAAGTCTACGGGCAGCCTTTTCTCAACGGGAGGATGTCTGATGTTTAGCGACAAGGAAACTTGGGTCCTGGAAGCTGCCTTACTCGCGGCAATTCCAATTTGCGTAGCCGTCACCGCACTCGTGGCATTTTTGACCGCGGCCTGGATATGAATCGCTTCCTGTTTGTGATGGGCGACTTTCTATCCCGGCCACCGGGCTTCTATGTCCTTCTTGTAGCCATGCTGCTCTGTACTGCGTTGGTGCCATTCGGCCTGACCAATGTGGTCACCTACGCATTGTCGGTAGCGGCCATCGTGATCACCGGCGTTGTGCTGATCCAGGGTTACCGCGACACGGCCGCCATTCACGCCAAGCTTGATGAGATTATCGTTTCGCTGAATGAGACCAGAAACGATGTCGTCGGCTTGGAGCATGCCGAGCCGGAGGAGATTCGGGAGAAGCTCCAGACACTCGAAGAAGAAGCAATGAAAGCGGTTCGCCCGCCGCATTGACCCTCCGCTGGACTATCTGTCATCCATCAGCAAAAAAGCCCGGGAACCGGGCTTTTTTGCTTCGCGTCTAAATCATTTCGGACTTATCCGAAACGGGAATTTGGTGCCCAGAAGAGGACTCGAACCTCCACTCCTTGCGGAACACGGACCTGAACCGTGCGCGTCTACCAATTCCGCCATCTGGGCTGGTGCGGGCTCATGTAAGCGGGCAAACGATATGTGTCAACGCGCTTTTTCGAGGGCCTCTGCCTGCCGGCTTAGTTTCCCGGGGGTCAGCGCCGCCCCTCACCTGCCTGCCGGCATCCTCTCCCCGTACAGTGACGGGGAGAGGGGCGCTCTCATCGATGATTTTCGCCGGTCACCTGCGTCACAAGAAGAGCGCCGAGGCTGCGGCCAGCCCTTTCTCCCCGTCACTATACCGGGAGAACTGCCCGGCAGGGCAATGAGGGGCAGCGCCGACTTGGCGAATGCGCTGGCCGAAAACCTCACCCCTCCAGCACGTCCTTCGACGCCACAGTGGAATCGGCGTTGAGCTTGTAGATCACCGGCACGCCGGTGCCGAGCTCGAGCTTGACGATCTCCTCGCCGCTCTTGCCGTCCAGCGCCATGATCAGTGCGCGCAGCGAATTGCCATGCGCGGCGACCAGCACGGTGCCACCCTTCAGCACATGCGACTGCATGTCGTGCAGGTAATAGGGCCAGACGCGGGCGCCGGTGTCCTTCAGGCTTTCGCCGCCGGGCGGCGGCACGTCGTAGGAGCGGCGCCAGATGTGCACCTGCTCTTCGCCCCACTTCTGGCGCGCGTCGTCCTTGTTGAGACCGGAGAGGTCGCCGTAGTCGCGCTCGTTCAGCGCCTGGTCGCGGATCGTCTTCAAATCGCTCTGGCCGACCGCGTCGAGAATGTGCTGGCAGGTCTTCTGCGCCCGGATCAGTGCCGAGGTGAAGGCAATGTCGAATTTCAAGCCGCGTGCCTTGAGCTTCTGGCCGGCTTCCTTGGCCTCCTTGTGGCCCTGCTCGGTAAGGTCGACATCGCGCCAGCCGGTGAACAGGTTCTTCAGGTTCCATTCGCTCTGGCCGTGGCGCACGAGCACGAGAGTTCCCGACATGTTTGCTCCTTCAAAATTATGGATAGTTTAGCTCAAGCCGAGCACGTCCCGCATGGAATAAAGTCCGGGCTTTTTACCGCGCGCCCAGAGCGCGGCCTTGACCGCGCCGCGGGCAAAGATGGCGCGGTCCTCGGCATGGTGCGACAGCGTGATGCGCTCGCCGGTCCCGGCCAGGATGACGCTGTGGTCGCCGACCACCGAGCCACCGCGCAAGCTGGCAAAGCCGATCGTTCCTGGCTTGCGCACGCCGGTATGGCCGTCGCGTGACCGCACATCGTTGCCGGCAAGGGAAATGCCGCGTCCCGCCGCCGCCGCTTCGCCGAGCAGCAAGGCGGTGCCCGAGGGCGCGTCGACCTTGTGCTTGTGATGCATTTCGAGGATCTCGATGTCGAAATCCTCTGGACCGAGCGCGCGCGCGGCCTGCTCGACCAGCACCGCCAGAAGATTGACGCCGAGGCTCATATTGCCGGATTTGACGATCGTCGCGTGGCGCGCCGCGGCCTCGATCCTGGCGTCGTCTTCCGCCGAGCAGCCGGTGGTGCCGATGACATGGGCAATGCGTGCCTGCGCGGCATAGCCTGCGAATTCGACGGTGGCTGCCGGCATGGTGAAATCGAGCACGCCGTCGGCCTTGGCGAACACCGGCAGCGGATCGTCGCCGATCGTCACATTGATGATGCCGATGCCGGCAAGCTCGCCCGCATCCCTGCCGAGATAGGGCGATCCGGTTCGTTCGACCGCGCCGACGACGCGGGCGCCGGGGATCGAATGGATGGCGCGGATCAGCGTCTGGCCCATGCGGCCGGCCGCCCCCACCACCACCAGGCCCATTTCGCTGGATTCGCTCATGCTGTTCTCCCCACCGCCTTCTTGGCGCGGCTGGGCCGGACCGGAGTTTGGACGGGCTTCGAGTCGTCGACAAGCCCCAGTCCGTTCTTGCCTTGAATGCGGTGGAAGCGGGCGTAGACACTGTTTGGATCGGCCATCAGTGCGGCATGGGTGCCTTCCTCGACCAGGCGCCCCTCTTCAAGCACGATAATGTGGTCGGCGTTGACGACCGTCGACAGGCGATGCGCTATCACGATGGTGGTGCGCCCTTCCATCACATGGGTCAGCGCCTCCTGGACGCGCGCCTCGGCCTCGTTGTCGAGCGCCGAGGTCGCTTCGTCGAGCAAAAGGATCGGCGCGTTGCGCACGATCGCCCGCGCAATCGAGACGCGCTGGCGCTGGCCGCCGGAAAGTGTCGAGCCGCCCTCGCCGACGGGCGTGTCGTAGCCCTGCGGCTGCTGACGGATGAACTCGTCGGCCGCCGCCAGCACCGCCGCCCGCTCGATCTCGGCGTCGGTCGCCGAAAGTCGGCCAAAACGGATGTTGTCGCGTATGCTGCCTTCGAACAGATAGGGCGCCTGCGAGACATAGGCGATCGAGCCGCGCAGCGAGTGCTTGGTGACTTTGGAAATGTCCTGGCCATCGATCTCGATCGAACCCTTGTCGACATCGTAGAAGCGCTGCAGCAGCGCCACGAGCGTCGTCTTGCCGGCACCCGAGGCCCCGACCACCGCCGTAACCTTGCCGGCCGCGGCGGTGAAACTCAGGTTCCTGATCACCGGCATGCCGGCGCTGTAGCCGAACGTCACATTGTCGAAGCGAACCTCGCCGGTGGTGATCCTGGCTTCGACCGCGTCGGGCGCATCGCCCTGTTTAGGCTCCAGGTCGAGCAGCTCGTAAATCATCCGGGCGTTGACCAGGGCACGTTCCATACCAACCTGCGTACGAGCCAGGCGCCGTGCGGGGTCGTAGGCCATGATCAGCGCGGTGATGAAGGAAAACACAGCGCCTGGTGGTTGTCCGAGCACCAGCGCCCGGTAGCCGGAATAGGCAAGGACGGAGGTAATGGCGAGACCGCCCAAAATCTCGGAAATCGGCGACAGCCGCTCCGCGACCCGGGCGATCTTGTTGTTACGCTGCTCGGCCGTATCGGCCATGATGCCGATCCGGCGCGCCAGCTCGGCTTCCAGGGTGAAGGCCTTGACGATGGCAATGCCTTGGGTGGCCTCCTGCACGGACCCGTTCAGCCGCGAGTTGATCAGCACCGATTCCCGGTTGATGCGCCGCAATCGGCGGGTGATGTAGACGACGGCCCAGATCAGCGGCGGCCCGATCAGCAGCGAGCTGAGCGACAACACCGGATCCTGGTAGATCATGACGCCGACGAGGGCGATCAGCGAGACCGCGTCGCGGCTGATGGAGGTCAGCGTCAGCGACAGCAGATCGCGAACGCCGCCGACATTCTCGTTGACCTGTGCCGCCAGCCGACCGGAACGCGTATCGTTGAAGAAGTCGACGCCGAGCTTCATCAGATGGTCGAAGCTGCGCTTCTGGTAGCGGGCGACCAGATTGTTGCCGATCTTGGCCAACGCGACCGCCTGGCCGTAACCGGCGAAGCCGCGCAGCACGGAGGCGGCCATGAACCCGGCGCAGATCCAGACGATCATGTCGCCGCGTCGTTCGTAGAAGATCTCGTTGATCATCGGGGCCATGATCCACGCCGTGAAGGCGGTGGTGGCGGAAACAATCAGCAGGCAGCCGACGGCAACGACATAGGTCCAGCGATATTCACTACCGTTTTCGGCCAGGATGCGGCGCAGCACCGCAGTGACCTCAGCTGGCTGGACTTTCAGTTTGAGTGGACTTTGAGCGGTCAAATCGCGGGCGCTTCGTGGTTTGCTAGAGCATGATGCCGAAAAGTGTGAAGCGGTTTTCGGACGACATCATGCTCTATCTCTTTGATTTAGAGCCGGATTCAGATTTCAGGTCGATTCGATCTGAAATCATCCGGCTCTAGGGATGCCAAGCTGGAATTCGGCCCCCTCTTAGCGCCCCGGCTACGGCTTGCCTATGGCGAAACTTCGTCGCGGCCCGAGGTTAGGGTCACGAGAGCGGCAGCCATTTCCAGGAAAATACCCGTTTTCGGGACGAAATGGATCATGCCCGCCAGCGCCGCCCCGCCGTCTGGACGCCGAACAGCGACGGGTTGCGGGCATAGGCGGCAAGGCCCAGAAGTGCCGCCAGCGGGTGGGTGATGACATAGACCGGCATCGAGGCCATCAGCGCGCTGTGCGGCGCCTTGTCCTCGAAGGCGGCGCGGAAATTGCCTTCCTTCAGTGCCGGAACGATCTTCTGCGCGATGCCGCCGGTCAAGAACACGCCGCCGCGGCTCATGAACACCAGCGCGAGGTCGCCGGCGGTGCGGCCGAGGCAGGTGACGAACAGCGCCAGCGCTTCCTCGGCGACCGTATCGGTCTTGGCCAGAGCCGCCCCGGTGATTTCGGCCGGCGTGGTGAACGGCGCCGGCTTGCCGTCGGCCTTGGCGACCGCCCGGTAGACATTGACCAGACCGCGCCCGCACAGGATCTGCTCGCCCGAAATGCGGCCGTCCAGCTTTTCGATATGCGGGAACACCTCGAAATCGCGCGGCGTCCGCGGACCGATATCCATATGGCCGCCTTCGCCAGGCACCGGTATCCAGTGGTGGAGGGCATGAACCAACCCAGCGACGCCGAGGCCGGTGCCGGGGCCGAGCACGACGCGTCCGGCATTCTCCTCCGGCGTGCCGCCGCCGATCTTTTCCATATGCTCTTCGCCGAGCGCCACGACGGCCAGCGCCTGCGCCTCGAAATCGTTGAGCACGACGATGTCGCCCAGGCCCAGATTGGCAAACATATGCTTCGGCTTCACCACCCAGGGACAGTTGGTAAGCGGGATCTCGTCGCCATCGACCGGTCCGGCGATGGCCAGCACTGCCGAATTCGGCCGGATGGACGACCGGTCGAGCACCGCCGCCTGGATCGCCTCGTCTATGGTGGCGAAATTGGCGGTCTGCACGATCTGCGGCTCACCGGCTTCCGAATTTGCGTCGAGCACGATCGAAAAGCGCGCATTGGTGCCGCCGATGTCGCCGATCAGCACTGGAAACCGCAACGCGGTGTCGTCGTCGCCTGACATGCTCTTGCTCGTCCCCTTTGCGGCGCCGTTGCGACCGTTTCAATCGCCCGGTTTTCAATCGCCCGGTTTTCAATCGCCCCGGTTTTCAATCGATTGACTAGCGCATGGCCCAGGAAAGGGAAAGCGTCAGTTCGCCATCACTGTCCGACGTTTGCCGGCGGCCGTCGCCTTGGCAGGGGAATGCCGATCTCCGGCGTGGCGGTGAAGGCGTTGGCTGCGTTTGGCAAGCCGCCCGCATTGCCCGCAATAGGCGGAGGCGCGTCGGGTTCCGGCGCCCTGGCGGCCATCGGCACGCCGCCGCCGCGATAGGTGACGGCTTCGGCCGAGTCGGCATCGGGCTGGTCGAGCACGAACTGGCATTGTTTCGGCAGGTTCGCCATCGTCATCAGGTCGCGCGCCTTGGGCGCGTCCGGGTTCTTGTTGGGCCGCCACGGCTCCTCGGTAAACCACCAGGCCAGCGGCTTGCCGCAGCCGTCGTCGTCGGGCGTCGCTTCCTGCCCCTTGCAGTTGGGCGAGCCCGGCTGGCAGCCGATGCGGATGTGGAAATGATAGTCATGGCCCCAGAACGGCCGGATTTTTCTCAGCCAGGTACGGTCGCCGGTGACGGTGTCGCACAGCTTCTTCTTGATCCCGGGATTGACCAGGATGCGCTCGACTTCCGGATAGCTCGCGGCGCGCTTCAACAGCTTGGTGTGCATCGGCTTCCACAGCCTGTCCTTCACCAGATGCGTCTTGTCGTCGACCATCAGCGTGGCGCTGATGTTTTCTCGCTCCTGGGTGGTGAGCTTGCGGTCGGGCATCGGCGTCAGCCAGATGTCGGCGTCGAGGCCGATCTGGTGCGAGGCGTGCCCGGTCAGCATCGGCCCGCCGCGCGGCTGCGAAATGTCGCCGATCAACAGCCCCGGCCAGCCGTCGGCGGCGGCATCGCGCGACAGTTTCTCGATCAGCGCGATCATCGTTGGATGACCCCAACGCCGGTTGCGCGAGGGACGCATCACCTCCCAGTTCTGGCCGTCCATCGGAATGGCGACGCCGCCGGTGAAGCAGCCCTTTGAATAGAAGCCGAAGGATTGCGCCGCGGCCACCGCCGGCAGCTTCTTGGCGCCGAACAGGTCTTTTGCCCGTGGCTCGGCCGTGATTGCGCCCGCCACCAGCCCGGCCAGCGCCACGATCGCCAGCGCCGCCGCCAGGAACGGCCGTCTGCCGGTCAAGGATCGCATCGAAATCGTCATGAATCCCACTGCAAAAGTCCGCAACACAATCGAATCATATCACCCTCGGGCTCGCGTTTCGATTATCTACCTTCATCGGGCTGCGCGGCTCGCCGTCGCGCCAGCTGCCGTCGGCCCACATCCGATCGAACGCCTGGCGGTAGTCCGGGTAGCGGAACCGGTAGCCCGCTGCCTTGATCGCGGCGTTGGCGACGCGCTTGTTCTCGCCATAGAAGGACCGCGCCATGGGCGAAAGTTGGGCGGTCTCGAAAGGAATCTCTTGCGGCGGCTCGACGCCCATCAGCGAAGCGGCATAGGTGACGACATCCTGCGGCGGCGCCGGCTCGTCATCGGTGACGTTGAAAATGCCGCCTCTATTGCCACCGATGAGGTGCCAGAGCGCACCGGCGATGTCGTCGCAATGGATGCGGTTGAACACCTGGTCGGGCTTGACCAGCCGCCTGGCCGTGCCGTTTTCCAGATTGACCAGCGCGTTGCGTCCCGGCCCATAAATGCCGGAAAGCCGCAGGATCGCCACCGGCTTGCCGGTCTCGAGGCCAAGCTGCAGCCAGTCCCGCTCGGCCGCCACTCGCATCGACGAGCGTTTCGACACCGGCCGGCACTCGGCCGTTTCATCGACCCAGGCGCCGTCATAATTGCCATAGACGCCGACGGTCGAGAGATAGCCGATCCAGCGAAGCGCCGGCATCGCCTCGATCGCCTTGCGCGCGGCGAGAAGCACAGGGTCGCCGGCCTCCTCCGGTGCCACGGAGACGACGAGATGGGTGGTGGTCTCCAGCGTTTCGCCGATTTCAGGTGTCAGGGCGCCGTGAAACAGCAGCGGCGCGATGCCGGCCTGACGCAATGCCTCGAATTTCTCGGCCGAGCGCGTGGTGCCGAAGATCGTAATCGCCTCCGCATTGGCCCGTGCAAAGGCTTTGCCCGAATAGCCGGCGCCGAAGATAAAAACCTGTTTTTCGCTCATGCGTGCGCCTCAATTGGCAATGCGGACAGCCATTCGTCCTGCACTGTAGTGTCGGTTTCGGTTTTCAAGTAGATCGCCGCCTGCCCGTTGAATTCGGCGGCCGGCACCAGCCGCGCCAGCGCCCAGATCGCCGCGCCGCGCACCAGCGGCGAGGCGTCGCCAAGGAGGGTTTGGACAGGGTCAGCCAGCAAAGTATCGCCGGAATTGCCGGCGGCGGTCAGCACGTTGCGGACAAAGCGATCGCGGCCGATGCGCTTGATCGGCGAGCCGGAGAAAAAGGTCCGGAACGCCGTGTCGTCCAGCTGCAACAGTTCCGCCAGCGGCGGTTCGCGCAGTTCATCGCGCGCGGCGAGCTTGGCCTCCGAGGCGGCGCGGGCGAACTTGTTCCACGGGCAGGCGGCGAGACAATCGTCGCAGCCATAGATGCGGTTGCCGATCTTTTCGCGGAATTCTTGCGGGATCGGCCCCTTGTTCTCGATGGTCAGGTAGGAGATGCAGCGCCTGGCATCGAGCCGATAGGGCGCCGGAAAGGCGTCGGTCGGGCAGGCGTCGAGACAGGCGCGGCAGGAACCGCAATGGTCTACCTCGGTCGCATCTGGCGTGAGCTCCGCCGTGGTGAAGATGGTGCCGAGAAACAGCCAGGAGCCGTGCTCGCGGCTGACCAGATTGGTGTGCTTGCCTTGCCAGCCGAGCCCGGCGGCCTCAGCCAGCGGCTTTTCCATAACCGGGGCCGTATCGACGAAAACCTTCACGTCGCCGCCGGCCCGCGCCACGATCTTGCCGGCGATCTCCTTCAGCCGGCCTTTCATCACCTCGTGATAGTCGCGGTTTTGCGCATAGACCGAGATCGCGCCGAGATCGCGCCTTGCCTGCAGCGCACGCGGATCGTGGTCGGGGCCGTAATTCATTGCCAGCACGATGATCGAGCGCACCTCGGGCCACAGCGTCGAAGGCTCGCTGCGGCGTTGGAGCGTCTCCGCAATCCAAGCCATCGAACCGTGAAAACCATCGGCGACGAATTCGGCCAATCTGGCCGGCGCCAGCGGGATCGCATCGGGCGTGGTGACGGCAACCGCATCGAAGCCTGCGCGCCGCGCCTCGGCGTCGACCAGCGCGCGCAGGGTTTGGCTTCTAGAAGTCGAGGTCCGCATAATGCGACACCGGCGACAGGCCGCGCACTCGGTCGGTGAGCAGCGGCCGGAACGACGGCCGCGATTTCACCCGCGTGTACCATTCTCGCGCCGCGGCATGCTCGCGCCAATCGATCTCGCCGAGATAATCCAGCACCGACAGCGTCGCCGCTGCCGCCAGGTCGGCATAGGTGACCTTGCTGCCGGCCAGCCAATGACGGGTGCCGGCCAGCCAGTTGGTGTACTTCATGTGCTGGCGAATGTTGGCGCGCGCTGCGCGGATCGCCGCCGAATCGGGGGAACCGCCGCCCGCCGTTTCCGGCATCACCGGCTTCAGCACGCGCTCGCGCACCAGATGCCGGGTCACTTCGCTCTCGGCCTTGTTGAGATACCAGTCTGTGAGACGGCGGATTTCGGCGCGCTGCATCGGGTCTTCGGCAAACAGGCGCTTGTCGCGCTTCAGGACACCACGTGTTTCGTCGAGATATTCAGCGATCACCATGGCGCCGACGATCGGCACGTCGCCTTCGGCCAGCAGGATAGGCAAGGTGCCGGCGGGGTTCAGCGCCAGAAACTCCTTGCGCCGCGTCCACGGTTTTTCCTCGATCAGCGCCAGCTCCTCGCCATATTCGCCGAAGGCGAGGCGCACGAAGCGGCAGGTGGCGAACATCGGGTGATGGAAAAGCGTCAGCATGATTCCGCGATATTAAGGCGCACTGGCGAATCGCCGTCCGCACCGGTAAGTCTTGGCGGCCCGTCATGCGGCCGTCACGGTGCTGCGACCTATAGGGGGACTTCCGCGCCGTGACAAGCAAGCCCTTTTGCCAGCCGTTTCCTTCCGTCCCTTGAATGCCGAGGTTGCCATATGGATAGCCATACCATTGTCGAAGCCCTGCTGCTCGGCCTGCTGGAGGGGCTGACCGAGTTCATTCCGGTGTCCTCGACCGGCCATATCCTGCTCGCCGGCCATTTCCTCGGCTTCCACTCCACCGGCAAGGCCTTCGAGATCCTGATCCAGCTCGGCGCCATCCTGGCGATCCTCAGCGTCTATTTCCGCCGCCTGTGGCAGATGCTGCTCGACCTGCCGCATGACCGGCTGACGCGGCATTTCGTCCTCGGCATCCTGATTGCCTTCCTGCCGGCCGCCATCATCGGCGCGCTGGCGCATGATTTCATCAAGACGGTGCTGTTCGAATCGCCAAGGCTGATCTGCATCATGCTGATCATCGGCGGCGTCGTGCTGCTGGTCGTCGACCGCATGAAGCTGCAGCCGGTCTACCGCGACGTCGAGCGCTTCCCGACAAGGCTTTACCTGCAGATCGGCCTGTTCCAGTGCCTGTCGCTGATCCCCGGGACATCGCGCTCCGGTTCGACCATCGTCGGCGCGCTGCTGCTGGGCGTCGACAAGCGCGCGGCGGCGGAATTCTCCTTCTTCCTCGCCATCCCGACCATGGTCGGCGCCTTCGCCTTCGATCTGTTCAAGAACCGCAACGTGCTGAGCAGCGCCGATCTGCCGATCATCGCCATCGGCTTCGTCGCTGCCTTCGTTACCGCGCTGATCGTCGTGCGCTTCCTGCTCGATTACGTCTCGCGCAACGGCTATTCGCTGTTCGGCTGGTGGCGCCTGGTGGTGGGAGCGGTTGGGTTGGTGGCGCTTTTCATTTGGGGGTGAGCTTTACCCTCCCCCTTGTGGGGGTCCGAAGGACGGGCGAGACAGGCGGCTCGCCCCGGTCAGTCGATCCGCAAAGCGGATCGGGGTGGGGGCGCCACACCCTCGCCCCGTTTCGCCAACGACGCGTCGCGTCGCTTGCTCACCGACCCTCCCCACAAGGGGGAGGGTAAAGGCCGCTAACTCCTCCCAAAAAACGCGTTCTCGACATGCACCGGCCAGCGCCAGGGCAGCACCGCGATCATGTCGAAGCGCATCGACAATCTGCCGGAGTCCGGCTGCCGCGACAGCCAGATGTCGGCCGCGCCCTCGATGCGGCGCTCCGATTCGTGGCCAATCGCCTCCATCGCTTCCATCAGCGTGCGCCGCGCCTTGACCTCGACGAACAGCACTAGGTCGCCGCGCCTGGCGATCAGGTCGATCTCGCCGAAGCGGGTGCGATGCCGGCGGGCGAGGATGCGATAACCTTTCAGCATCAGCGCCGCTGCCGCCAGCCACTCGCCGCGATGGCCGCGCCGATAGGCTTTTTGGCGGCTGGCGGCCGGGCGCTCAGCCACCTTCGCCTTCTCCAACCGCATCCCTGAGTTCCAGCAGCCGGCGGTAGAGCGACTGCTTCTGCCCGCCTGTCATCTTCGCCGCTTCCGCCGCCGCCTTGGACGCCGGCATTTCGGCGGCCAGCGACAGCAGCAGCCTGTCGATGTCGGCGGGTTGGTCGGCCTTGATCTCGGCGGGCCCGACGCAGATGACGATCTCGCCCTTCGGCGTGTCAGCCGCCGCATAGTGGTCGGCCAGCGCCTGCAGCGTTCCCGTCCGCATCTCTTCAAAAGTCTTGGTCAGCTCGCGGCCGATGGCGGCCTTGCGCGCGCCGCCCAACGCCTCGACCATGGCGACCAGCGTATCGGCCAGCCGGCGTGGCGACTCGAAGAAGATCAGCGTTGCCGGCACCGTCTTGAAGGTCTCCAGCCTGGTCAGCCGCTGCCCAGATTTCACCGGCAAAAACCCCGCAAACAGGAAGGCGTCGGACGGCAGTCCCGACGCCGTCAGTGCCGCCAGCGGCGCCGATGGGCCGGGGATCGGCACCACGCGCAGGCCGCGCTCCAGCGCTTCGCCGACCAGCCGGTAGCCTGGGTCGGAGATCAGCGGCGTGCCGGCATCCGAAATCAGCGCCACGCTCTGCCCGGCCTCGAGTGCCGCGATCAGCTTCGGTCCGGCCTCGCCGGCATTGTGTTCATGATAGGCCGTGGTGCGGCGGCGGATGCCGTAGCGGTCGAGCAGCACGCGCGAGACGCGGGTGTCCTCGCAGGCGACGACGTCGGCGGCCGCCAGCGTCTCCAGCGCGCGCAGCGTGATGTCGGAGAGATTGCCGATCGGCGTCGCCACCAGATACAGCGCCGGCGCCAGCGGCCGGACTGCGATCTCGGTCTGCCCGATCACATAGCTGCGTTTCTCGCCGGTCACCGGGTCTCTCCATTTCGCCCTGTTTGGCATGGCGCGTGCCGGGTTGCAAAACTCCCGAACGTCGGGCCAAACCTGACGCCGATGTAACCCGGCGGCCATGTCTTTGCCACAGTGGGGAACGAAAGCGTGGCTGGCGGATTGAATACCTGAGTCTCTTGAGGAGGAGGACAGGATGGACAGCCTGGAATTGCAGGACGTTTTCGAGCCCTACTATGCCGGGCGCAACCGCGTGCCCGCGCCAAAGGGCAAGCGTGCGCTCGCCGAGAGCGACACCGGCCTGACCAGTCGGGCGGCCACCGCCTTGCCGACGAATGTCAGGCTTTCGGACAACAAACCGGACAGCACGACGGAGCACTGACCGTACGATGCCCAATCGTTTCGATATCTTCATCACCCGTCTTGAAACGAAGAGCGCCCGCGAAGGCGCGCCGCCGCATCCGATGAACGACCAGAACAGCGTCCGCCGGGACAAGAGCGACGCCAAGCCGGCCCGGACCGGAGAGGCGCATGCCGAGAAACACCGCGGCAAGCGCCGCTTCAAGCACGACGCTTAGTTTGTCGATCCGTGCAACATCGTCATCCTAGGGCGAAACAAGGAGCGAAGCGACGCGGCGCAGACCCTAGGATCCATTCCCTGACGTCTGCCGAAGGATGCAGCGGCGCAGAATTCTAAAGCGCTCGGTCGTGAACGCCCGTCAGCCCAGGTATCGCGTCACCCTCACCTCCAGCAATCGCACCAGCTCCGGGGCCATGGATTCATAGTCATCCGGGATATCGAGGCAGATCACCCGCGCTTTCTTCAGGCTTGCCCTGAATTTCTTCTGCAGCTTGCGGCGGTGCGCCTTTTCCATCACGAAGATGATGTCGGCCCAGACTACCAGCTCATGCGTCAGCAGGGTGTCGGCATCGTGGGTGGTGCCGCCCTAGGCGACCTCGATATCCCTGCGTTGGAAAACACCTGTTCGGCGCTCGGGCTGCGCAAGCGATTCTGGCTGCAGACGAAGAGGACGTTCTTCAACAGCTTCGATCTTTGATTTGGTTGTTTCCCCGGTTGGAAAACCAAATTGTGCCCGCTGAAAGCGGTTACTCATCCCACATCTCACGTATCGTTTTAGTTAGAGGAATGTACTGGTCAGGCGTAAGCCCGCACAGATCGAATGCTATCGAATCATCCTTGGCAGTCGCCCTGAGGTTTATCCCTACGTACGACATGAAGGCGCGCACTACATCGAACTCGCTTAGGCCCGACAGCTTAACCTTTCTGGATTTCCTGTTTTTGATGAATATTGCCTCGGCTTCATAGAGATCTTCGTACTCGAGGGATTTCGATATCTCGGTTAGTCCAAACTCAAAGACATCATCTGTGTTCAATGTCCGCAGCGTTTCGTGGATCAGGAACTTCATGGCAGGCCCTATTGGATGCGGTGTAATGGCTAAGCAGAACTCCTAGCATCCTTGTTCGAGCCGATAAATCGTCCGCTCGGTTAAGCCACTTGGCCTGCGGGCCTATCGCGCCAAATCCGCCACCACGGCATCGAGCACGATCATGCCGGCTGGCGTGGCGCGTAGCCTGGCATTGCCGATCGGCGCCACCAGCCCCTCATCCTGCAGCACGGTCAGCCGGGCGCTCGACAGGCCGCGCCCGGAAAACGCCTCGTAGCGGGAAAGGTCGATGCCTTCGGCCAACCTCAGCCCCATCAGCAGGAACTCGTCGGCCTCTTCGGAGCGCGTCAGGATCTCGCCGCCGGTGACGCCATGGCTCCTGGCCTCCACCAGATTGGCCCAGGTCTCCGGCATCCGCTCGGCGATCGTCACGATGCGCTGGCCGTTTTCGATGAAGCGGCCATGCGCGCCCGGTCCGACGCCGACATATTCGCCATACCGCCAATAGGTCAGATTGTGCCGGCTCTCGGCGCCCGGCCTGGCGTGGTTGGAAATCTCATAGGCCGGCAGGCCATGCGCTGCGGTGATCTCCTGAGTCAGCGCATAGAGATCGGCGGCCCGGTCATTGTCGGGAATGGTAAACTTGTGCGCCGCATGCAGCGCATGGAACGGCGTGCCTTCCTCGATGGTCAGCTGGTAGAGCGACAGATGGTCGGCGGCATGGCCGATCGCCTGTTCGAGCTCCGCCTGCCAGTCGTCCAGCGTCTGGCCGGGGCGGGCGTAGATCAGGTCGAAGGAGAGGCGCGGAAAGATTTCGCGTGCCAGCCCGATGGCATGCAGCGCCTCGTCGACATTGTGCAGTCGGCCGAGAAAGCGCAGATCCTTGTCGTTCAGCGCCTGCACGCCGAGCGACACGCGGTTGACGCCGGCGGCTCGGTAGCCGCGAAAGCGCTCGGCCTCGACCGAGGATGGATTGGCCTCCAGCGTCACCTCGATGCCGTCGGGCACCGTCCAGTTCTTCGCCACGGCGTCCAGCACCGCCGCCACCGTCTGCGGCTGCATCAGCGACGGTGTGCCGCCGCCGAGAAAGATGCTGGTCACCTCGCGCGCCCCGGTCCGCTCGCGCATCGTCTTCAGCTCGGTCTCGAAGGCGCGGGCAAAGCGCTCCTGGTCGACCGGCTGGTGACGGACATGGCTGTTGAAGTCGCAATACGGGCATTTGGCCGCGCAGAACGGCCAGTGGATGTAGACGCCGAAGCCCGGGCTGCGGTCCAGCGACATTAAGCTGAGCCTAACCTGGCGCGGGCGAATTTCTGGAAGGCGCGGGCGCGGTGCGACAGCGCCGTCGGCTGACCGGGCTTCCAGCCGTGTTTTTCCTCAGCGCTCATCTCGCCGAACGTCTTTTCGAAACCGTCGGGCAAAAACACCGGGTCGTAGCCGAAGCCGAGTTCGCCGCGCGGCGGCCACACCAGCGTTCCCTCAGCCTCGCCGCGATAATATTCAGCCTCGCCATTGGGGAAGGCCAGGCAGATGACGGCGACGAACCGCCCCTTGCGCTGCGCTGGCTCGGCGGCGCCGACCTCCTGCAAGGCCACTTCGGTGCGCTGCATGGCCATGCCGAAGTCGCGGCTGCCATCGGGAGCTTCGGCCCAATTGGCGGTGTAGACGCCGGGAGCGCCGTCGAGCGCGTCGACGCACAGGCCCGAATCGTCCGACAGCGCCGGCAGGCCGGTCGCCTTAGCCGCGGCGAAGGCCTTGATGTAGGCGTTTTCCTCGAAGGTGGTGCCGGTCTCCTCCGGTTCCGGCAGGCCGTAGTCCTTGGCCGACTTCGCCTCGAAGCCGAACGGACCCATCAAGTCGGCGAATTCGCGCAGCTTGCCTTCATTGTGGCTGGCAACGACGATCTTCTTTCCATCGAGAGAATGCATCAAAGGCCCCAGATCCTTGGCTCGGCGAATTCGATCGAATTGCCCGAGGGGTCGCGTATGTAGATCGAGCGCCCGCCCTGCGGCCATTCGAATTCGCTTTCGATGGCGATGTTTTTCGCCTCAAGTTGCGCCTTCCACTGTGCGAGTTCATCCGCACTTGCGGCAAAGCAGAGATGGCCCTCGCCGACCGTGCCATGTGGCGGCACTTTCAGCCGCGCATCGGGCGCCGGCGGGATTTTGGTGGCTTCGGCGTTGAAGACCAGCAGCACGCCCGGGCCGCAGCGGAAGAAGAGATGGCGGCCGTCGACCTTGCCGAGGAGAGGGAGGCCGAGGACGTTGGAGTAGAAGGCTTCGGCAGCGGCGAGATCCGTGACGTAAAGCGCTGACTCAAGAATAGCGGAGGGTTGCATCAGGCACCCCCCTCTGCCCTGCCGGGCATCTCCCCCGCAAGGGGGGAGATTGGCAGTTCCGCTGGCGGCGTCTCAACGTTGATGGTTGGCGAAAACGATAGCGACCTCTGATCTCCCCCCTTGCGGGGGAGATGGCCGGCAGGCCAGAGGGGGGTGTGAAGGATCGCCGACGTCATCACGTTAAATTCAATCAGGCCACAGCCATCTGCTGCAAGCTCACCAGCCGCTGAATGCCCTTCTTTGCCAGGCCCATCAGCTCCGCGAACTGCCCTTCCGAGAACGGCTCGCCCTCGGCGGTGCCCTGGATCTCGACGATGCCGCCCTTGCCGGTCATGACGAAATTGGCGTCGGTGCCGGCAGATGAATCCTCGATATAGTCGAGGTCGATGACCGGCTGGCCGTCATGGATGCCGCAGGAAATTGCCGCGACATGGTCCTTCAGTACCTTGGCAACACTGGCCATCTGCCGCGCTTCCATCCAGCGCAGGCAATCGTAGAGCGCCACCCAGCCGCCGGTGATCGAGGCCGTGCGGGTGCCGCCATCGGCCTGGATGACGTCGCAGTCGACGGTGATCTGCTGTTCGCCCAGTGCCTGCAGGTCGACAACGGCGCGCAAGGAGCGGCCGATCAGCCGCTGGATTTCCAGCGTGCGGCCGCCTTGCTTGCCGGCCGAGGCTTCACGGCGCATGCGCTCGCCGGTCGAACGCGGCAGCATGCCGTATTCCGCCGTCACCCAGCCCTTGCCGGAATTGCGCATCCAGCCTGGCACCTTTTCCTCCAGGCTTGCCGTGCACAACACATGCGTGTCGCCGAATTTCACCAGGCACGAGCCTTCGGCGTGTTTGGAGACGCCGCGCTCGAACGAGATGGCGCGCATTTCGTCGGCTTGGCGTTTAGAAGGGCGCATCGAGGCCTCTTTCTGTTCTTTTACGGTTGCGTCGGCGGCTTGTAGACGCATGCAGCCCATGGCGCAAAGGAAAAGGCCGGGCGATCTGGCACAGACGCTGGGTTGCGCGGGGGCGATGGAAGTCTATATCCTTGAGCCGGAGGTTTTTGGCTCGAATGACCAAGGCAGTCACCGAACCCAGTCTGCTGGCGCCCGCGCTGCAATCGCTCGACATGCGTTCGCGCGACATTTTCCGGCGCATCGTCGAATCCTATCTGAAGGACGGTGAGCCTGTGGGATCGCGCAGCCTGTCGCGCATCCTGCCGTCGTCGCTGTCGCCGGCCACCATCCGCAACGTGATGAGCGACCTCGAGCATCTCGGCCTGATCTATGCCCCGCACATCTCGGCCGGGCGCCTGCCGACCCAGACCGGCCTGCGCTTCTTCGTCGATGCCTTCATGGAGCTTGGCGATCTCTCCGACGAGGAACGCCGGGTCATCGAGGCGCAGGTGCGCGCCTCCGGCTCGGGCGCGACGCTGGAACACATGCTGACCGAGGCCAGCCAGATGCTGTCGGGCATGTCGCGCGGCGCCGGCCTAGTGCTCGCCACCAAGAACGAGGTGGCGCTGAAGCACATCGAGTTCATCCAGCTCGAGCCGACCAAGGCGCTGGCGGTGATGGTGTCGCAGAATGGCGATGTCGAGAACCGCGTCGTCGACCTGCCGGCCGGCATCACCGTCTCGCAGCTGCACGAGGCCTCCAACTTCCTCAACGCCCATATCAGGGGCCGCACGCTCGCCGAGGCGCGCATCGAGATCGCCCGCATCAAGGACGAGACCAGGGCAGCGCTGGACACGCTGTCGCAGGATCTGGTCGAGAAAGGCCTGGCGGTGTGGGCCGGCGCCGATAGCGGCCTGCCGGCGCGCCTTATCGTGCGCGGCCGCGCCAATTTGCTCGAAAACGTCACCGCCCAGGCCGATATCGAATTGCTGCGCCACCTGTTCGAGGATCTGGAGACGCAGGACGGGCTGATCCAGCTGCTCGACCTCGCCGAGGACGGCCCCGGCGTGCGGATCTTCATCGGCTCGGAAAACAAGCTGTTCTCGCTCTCCGGCTCGTCGCTGGTCGTGGCGCCTTACCGCGACAAGGACGCCCGCGTCGTCGGCGCGCTCGGCGTCATCGGCCCGACCAGGCTGAATTATGCCCGCATCGTGCCTATGGTCGACTACACTGCGCAATTGATTACCCGGATGTTAAGATAATTCGAAAGCCGGGATCACCGTAAAGGAGGGCGCAGAATGGCGCTTGAATCGTTCAAGGCCCAGATCAGCATGCTGCTCGAAGAAATGGTCAACCAGCCGGAGGACGAGCACGAAATCCAGGAGCAGCTGCGCGAAAAACTGCGCGAAATGCGCGCCATGGGCTTGCCGCTGCCGGAAGATCTCGTCGCATTGGAAAAGCGTCTCGACGACGATCTCGACGTCGAACAGGAAAGTTGAGCGGTTCTCTCGTCGAATCTGCGCGCGCGCACGCTTCTCTTTTGCGGCGGCCGCACAATATCTCCCTTGTGCATGACGCGCCGACCGGCGCGAGTTCGAGGAGAACAGCATGATCCGGATTGCCGGCTTGGCAGGCCTTGCCCTGCTTCTGGCCACCAGCGCCTTCGCCCAGCAGGCCGATCAACCGCTGCTGACCGGCAAAGACGCTTTCGGCGACTGGACGGCCGACAAGCCAGGTGTGCGCCGGCTGATCAAGCCGGATGATCTGCAAAAGCCCAACATCACCGAATCCGCCTCCAACAGCGCCGGCCTTGGCGATCGGCCCGAGGGCGCGAAGCCCGTCCTGCTGCCTGGGTTTTCGGCCGAACTGGTTGCTTCCGGCATTTCCAATCCGCGGGTCGTGCGCGTGGCGCCGAACGGCGACCTGTTCGTCGCCGACAGTGACGCCAACCAGATCCGCGTCTATCGGCTGGCCAAGGGTAGCGCGAAGCCGGCCGAAGAGGGCATTTTTGCCGACAATCTCAACCAGCCCTATGGCATCGCCTTCTACCCGCCTGGCGACAAGCCGCAATGGGTCTACGTCGCCAACAACGACAGCGTGGTCCGCTACGCCTATCGGGACGGCGACCTTAAAGCCTCCGTCGAACCGGAGACGATTGTCTCCGACATCCCTACCGGCGGCCACTGGACCCGCGATATCGCCTTCTCGCCGGACGGGAAGACGCTGTATCTCTCGGTCGGCTCCGGATCGAACGTCGCGGAGGGCATGCAGAAGGCACCGAAGGGCGGCCTTGACGCCTGGGCAAAATCACAGCCACTCGGCGCCACCTGGGGTTCCGAGGATGGCCGTGCCGACGTGCTGGCCTTCGGCCCCGACGGCAAGAATGGCCGCATCCTCGCTACCGGCCTGCGCAATTGTTCGGGCATGACCGTGCAGCCGGCGACCGGCGCGCTGTGGTGTGTCGTCAACGAGCGCGACGGTCTCGGCGACGATGTGCCGTTCGAATATGCCACCTCCGTCAAGGACGGCGCATTCTATGGCTGGCCCTGGTATTATATCGGCGCCAACGAGGACCCGCGTCACGAGGGCGCGCGCCCAGACCTCGCCGGCTCGGTCACCGTGCCCGACGTGCTGATGCAGGCGCATTCGGCGCCGCTCAACATCGCGTTCTATGACGGCGGCAATTTCCCGGCAGAGTACAAGGGTGACGCCTTCGTCGCCCTGCACGGCTCCTGGAACCGTGGTATGAGGACCGGCTACAAGGTGGTGCGGCTGAGATTTAGCGACGGCAAGCCGACCGGCGAGTACCAGGATTTCATCACCGGCTTCGTCCTCTCCGACGACGCCGTCTGGGGCCGGCCGGTCGGCGTCGCGGTGGCCAGGGACGGTGCGCTTATCGTCACCGAGGATGGCAACGGCACCATCTGGCGCATCACCCATGTCGACGGCCCGTCCTGAGCCGGCGAACTGCGCAACCGGCCCTAATGTACGTCCCGATGGATCACCTTGGGATAGGTATGGATCACCTCGGCCGATGAGACACGGTCATCGAAACCGGTATCCCTGAGATTGAAGAGGCCGACCGAGCCGAAGGACTTCTTCGCCCCTTGCGCGAAGCGGCCGTCGCTGAAATCGTGTTCGTAAAGCGTCACCGTGACGTGGCCGGCATTGAGCTTCGGCACGTAAACACTGCTGATGGTGTCGTTGGCGACGCCAAGCTGGTTGACGTTGAAGCGATAGAGGTCCTGCACCATGCGCCGGGCCGCATTGCCATTGATCATCCAGTATTCGCGGCGCGAAGCGCGGTTCGGGTCGATGAGTTTGAGCGGCGCCTTGCGGCCAAGCCCGAGCCAGTGCTCGAACACCATCACATTGGCGCCCCAGGGATAGGGATAGTTGGACTTGTCGATGATGCGTGGCGGGCCATCCTCGGCAATCTCGGCGGTATCGACATAGTCCAGCCATTGCAGCTGGAACGACGCTTCCACGTTGAGGTCGGTGTTGCGCGGATCGGCAGCGATGATGCGCCAGTCGGAGACCGGCGGATATTTGGTGTCGAGGTCGATGTAGAATTCGCCTTTGGCGGTGTCGTCGGGGTCTATCTTTTGCGGTCCGTCACGCTCCATCGCCACCAGTCGCACCTTGAACCGGTTGTTGACGACCAGCGGATAGATCATCGGACGAATGGGGTGAGCGCCAGGGTCCCGGCTGTCGGTAAAATATCCAGTCTGCGGAACGACATCGCTATCGCCCTCGTCGAACAGGCTGAAAGCCTGACGCCCCTCGAACCACAGATACCATTCCAGCTCGTGGACATGACCGCGTGCTTCGGAATAGTTGTTGGGCATCCACTTCATGAGCTGGATGTGAAGTCTTTTGGCTAACATGGGTGCTCCTGCCGTTCGGAGCCATGCGAGATAGCCGACCGCCGTCGGGGCGTAAGTGAACCATCTCTCGCTTTCAGGCGAGGATGACCGGCGTTCATGTCCTGCTTGGCGCAATCGAATCCGTTTTGCCGTTGCAGGCTTTCATGGCATCAGAGCGGCTCAGGAGGTGCGACCGTCATGACCCTCACCGGCTTCCTTGCCTATAGTGCTGCGCTGGGCATCGCCGCCGCCATTCCCGGCCCCGGCGTCACCGCGCTTGTGGCGCGGGCGCTCGGATCCGGCTTCCGCTCGTCGCTGGCGATGTCGTTCGGCCTGATGCTCGGCGACCTCATTTATCTCACCGCGGTGGTGCTCGGCCTTGCCTTTGTCGCGCAAAGCTTCGGCATGGTGTTTCTCGTCATCAAATGGCTGGGCGTCGCCTATCTCGCCTTCCTCGGCTGGCGTTTCTGGACGGCCGGGATCACGCCCGAGACTGTCGAGGCCAGGAAAGGCAAGGGCGGCCTGGTATCGAGCTTCCTTGCCGGCCTCACCGTCACGCTGGGCAACCCGAAGACGATGATCTTCTACCTCGCCATCACGCCGACCATCGTCGACCTGAAGACCATCACGCTCGCCGACTATGGCATCCTGGTCGCGCTCACCGTTATCGTGCTCTTCGTGGTGCTTGTGCCCTATCTGGCGCTGGCCGCCAAGGCGCGCTGGTTCCTGAAATCGCCGCGCGCGCTGAAGGCGCTGAACCGCACCGCCGCCGGCTTCATGGTGGGCGCGGCCGCAGCTATTGCCGCACGTCAGTAGATCGGTTCAGGCCCATCCATTCCGCCGATCGGTCCATCCGGAAAATGCGGCTTGAGGGGACAAGCGTTTTCAGCAAGCGGCCCACTCGATATTTTCGGCCGGCAGCCTATCTTGCGCGGGCGAAAGCCTTATTCTGTCCGCCGACGCCAATTGCCTGATCTGATTTGGGAGCGAAACCAATGAACAAGCCTTCCGCGCGCGTGCCCGGCCGCGGCCGTGTCTACAACTCGATCACCGAGACGATCGGCGACACGCCGCTGGTGCGGCTCGACAAGTTCGCCAAGGAGAAGGGCGTCGTTGCCAACCTTCTTGCCAAGCTCGAATTCTTCAATCCGATCGCCTCGGTCAAGGACCGCATCGGCGTTTCGATGATCGAGGCGCTGGAAGCGTCGGGCCGGATCAAACCCGGCAAGACGACGCTGATCGAGCCGACCTCCGGGAACACCGGTATCGCGCTCGCCTTCGCCGCTGCCGCCAAGGGCTACAAGCTGATCCTGACCATGCCCGAAACCATGTCGGTGGAGCGCCGCAAGATGCTGGCGCTGCTCGGCGCCGAACTGGTGCTGACGGAAGGGCCGAAAGGCATGAAGGGCGCCATCGCCAAGGCCGACGAATTGGCCGCCACCCTGCCTGACGCCGTCATCCCGCAGCAGTTCGAAAACCCGGCCAATCCGGAGATCCACCGCCGCACCACCGCCGAGGAGATCTGGAACGACACCGATGGCGGGGTCGACATCTTCGTCGCCGGCATCGGTACCGGCGGCACGATCACCGGCGTCGGCCAGGTGCTGAAGCAACGCAAGCCCTCGGTGCATGTCGTCGCCGTCGAGCCGGAGGCCTCGCCGGTGCTGTCGGGCGGCCAGCCCGGCCCGCACAAGATCCAGGGCATCGGCGCCGGCTTTGCGCCCAAGATCCTCGACACCTCGATCTATGACGAGATCGTCAAGGTCTCCAACGAGGATTCGGTCGCCAACGCCCGCCTCGTCGCCCGCCTTGAAGGCGTGCCGGTCGGCATCTCGTCGGGCGCTGCCCTGCAAGCGGCGATCGTCGTCGGCTCACGGCCGGAGAACAAGGGCAAGAACCTTGTGGTGATCATCCCGTCCTTCGCCGAGCGTTATCTGTCGACGATCCTGTTCGACGGGCTGGGGGCTTAACGTCTTAACTGGATAGGCGGCGATCCTTCGCACCCCCCTCTGCCCTGCCGGGCATCGGGGGGTGCTGTCCCTCCGACATCGGAAGTCTCATGGCTGGACCGCAGAAAACCCGGCTGTGGCGTCCGCCATCGGCTTGAGCGGGAGGCGGCTTCAGGGTCAAATCGCCCCGGCCTGCTTCGCGCGGGCAGGGGGAGAATCACATGTACAAGCTTTACACGCGCCCAGGCAGCGGCGGTTTTGTCGTCGAGGCCGCATTGGCGCTGGCAAACGCGCAATTCGACCAGATCGATGTGCCCAAGAAGGATCCGCCGGACCCGGCTTTCCTCGACATCAGCCCGTTGAACCAGGTTCCGGTGCTGACCTTGCCCAACGGTCAATCGATAACCGAATCGGCGGCGATCTGCATCCTGCTTGCCGAGCGCCATCCGGAGGCGGGTCTGGCGCCGGCCGCCGGATCGCCGGATCGCGCCGGTTTCCTGCGCTGGATGGCGTTCATGTCGTCGGCGCTCTACCCCGCCATCCTGCGCCTCTACTATGCCCATCGCTACACCACCGATGCCGACGGCAAGAAAGCCGTCAAGCAGGCAGCCATTGCCGAGATGGACCGCGGCTTCGCCATTGTCGATGCAGCCCTGGAGGGGCGCGGCTGGCTGGTCGGCGACGCGATGTCGCTGGCCGACATCTACCTCGTCATGCTGGTGGCCTGGCACCCCGACATGGACAAGGCGCGGGCCGACTGGCCGAACATCGAACGCTTATGGTCGGCGCTGCGCGCGCATCCGCTGATGAAACGGCTCAACACCACACATGAGATGTGGCCGGCCTGAACGGACGCTTCAATTTCGCAGGATCGCCCGTTTCGCCTGCAGGAAGCGGCGCACGGCCGGGTCGCGTTCAAGGCCGATCGCCCGGTCATAGGCCTCGACCGCTTGCGCCGCATTGCCGAGCCTGGCCAGCAGGCCGGCGCGGGCGGCCCAGTAGGGCTGGTAGTCGTTGAGCCGCTTGTCGTCACCCAGCACGTAGAGCGCCGCCAGTCCTGCCGCCGCCCCTTCGGCCTCGGCAATCGCCACGGCGCGGTTGATCGAAATCACCGGCGAGCCTGATATCGCCGACAGCGCATCGTAGAAGTTACGGATCGCCGCCCAATCGGTTTGGCCGGTCCGTCGCCGCGTCGCATGCACCGATTGTACCGCCGCTTCGAGCTGATAGCGGGCGATGACGCCCATGGTGGCGGCGCGGCCCAGCAGCGCCTCGGCTTCGTCGATCAGCGCGTGATCCCAAAGAAGACAATCCTGGTCGGCGAGCGGCACATAATCTCCAGCCGCATCGCGCCGCGCCGGGCGCCGCGCCTCGGCAAACAGCATCAGCGCCAGCAGGCCGAGCGCTTCCGGTTCGTCCGGCATCAGTGACGCCACCAGCCGCCCGAGCCAGATGCCTTCGGTCGCCAGATTGCGCGCTCTCGTCTCGGTCCCTGCCGGGTCGGTCCAGCCTTCGGCGAAAGCCGCGTAGATCGCTTCCAGCACCGTTCCCAGCCGCTCGCCGAGTTCGGCGCGATCCGGCACGCGGAACGGAATGCCGATCTCGCGGATGCGGCTCTTGGCGCGCACCAGACGCTGGCCCATCGTCGCCGGCGAAACCAGGAAGGCCGAGGCGATCGTCGCCGCGTCGAAACCCAGAATGGTCTGCAGGATCAGCGGCGCCCGCACGCTGGCTTCGATCGCCGGATGCGCACAGGCAAACATCAACCTGAGACGTTCGTCGGGAAGGTCTTCGTCTTCCATGCTCGCCTCCATCTCCTCGGCCATCAGCTTGAGATGGTCGCGGCTCGCCTCGCTGGTCAGCCGACGGCGCACGGCGTCGACGCGCCGCCGGCGCGCCACGGCCAGCAGCCATGCCTCAGGCTTCTCAGGCACGCCGGTCTGTGGCCAGCGCTCAAGCGCCGCGGCAAAGGCCTCGGCCAGCGCGTCCTCGGCGCCGGCCACGTCGCGGGTGCGCGCCGCTAGCCAGGCGACCAGCTTGCCGTAACTCTGCCGGGCGGCCGCTTCGGCCGCCGCCCGCGCGATCTCCGGGCGATTGTCCATCACGGTGTCATTTCTTGGGCATGTAGTCGGCCATTTCCCAGATCGGCCGCAACTCGACCGTGCCGGCGCTCGCCGCCGGACAGCGCGCCGCCCAGTCGATGGCGGTATCGATATCGGCCGCCTCGATCATGTAGAAGCCGGCAAGCTGCTCCTTGGTGTCGGCATAGGGGCCGTCGATCACGTTGGTCTTGCCGTCTGTGATCCGCACCGAGGTGGTCGCCTGGGTCGGGCGCAACCGTTCGCCGGCGAGCCATGCGCCGGATTTCTTCAACGCTTCGGTATAGGCGGCATATGCTGCGCTCATCTGCTGAGCCTTCTCGATTGGCGTGTTCGCCTGCGCGGCTTCGTCGCTGTTGATCAAAAGCATGTATCGCATGGGTCTTCTCCCGTGGTTTCGAAGGCCGCGTCCTAGCGGGGCCAGACGTATGTCGCGCGGCGGCGGCCGATTTCGACGGGCTTCAGAAAAAACTTTCGCCTCCGCCAGGAGATTTCGCAAGGACCAGATGTTCCTCCGTCTGCTGGCGGATGACCGGCAGCGGACTGGCCGTGGCTCCGCACAGCACTATCCTCTGTCGTTGGCGGGCACGCCACACGAGGCATGGGAGAAGAGAATGGAACTCGTGACCCACAAGAAATTCAAGAACGGCCGGTTGATGCCATGGGGCAAAGGCACGGTCGTCAGCGGTGCGAAAGGCACCGTCTATCTCTGCGGCAACACCGCGACATCGGCTGACTACGATCCGGCCGGCAAGAAGGGTGGCGGCTTCGCCGGCGATGCCGCGGCGCAGTGGCGGGAAGTTCTCGGCAACATCGAATCGGATCTGGAAGAACTTGGCAGCGGGCTCGACCATCTCATCAGGCTGACCTTTTTCGTCAAAGGGCCATTTCCCGACGGCGGCGTCCTCAGCTCGCCTAATTTTCGTCTCGACGTGCTGGACGCGTTTTTCGCCGAGCATTGTCCGAAGCATTGTAGCGACAACAATCCGCCGCCTTCGGAGGTAATCGGCGTCGCAGCGCTTGCCCAGGCAGACATCGTCATCGAGATCGTCGCCGTCGCGGCGCTGCCGGACTGAGGCGCGAACGAACAGGCCGGCCTTGCGCGAGGTCGCCGTTGCGATCGAAGCGCGCCGGCACGAGCTGCGCCGCCGCGCCGGTGCGGGCGTTGCACAAGGCCTCGGCTCTGGCCAGTGAGCGCCCGGCGACGAGCAGGATCAGGCGTGGCTCGCTCTCCAGCAATTGCACGATGCGGCCGCCGAAAATGCCATAGCCGCCAACGACCAGAAGCCTCATCGCGCCGCTCTTTTTGCGTATGTCGTTCCCGGAACCGAGGTCACTTTTGGGTGACATGTGATTAGCCGATCACGCGCGCACGTATCGCGGCGGACAGGATCTCGCAACTGTCCTTGCGGCCGAACATGGCGTAGCGGTTTTGGCGATGCGTTCGTAGAGCCAGTCACGCAAGGGGCGCGGGATGAGCAGCAGGGCCTTCGCCGCCCGCCACGGCCAGCCGAGTTCGGCCATCACCGCGATGAAACTGTCCAGCCGGATGAAGGGAGCGCCGCCGACAAGGACCAGATTGGTCTCGTAGCTGTCGGTGCGCAGCCCGTATCTCTGGAACAGCGCCTCGCCGAAGGGCGACTGCGCCGTGGCGAAGCGGAAGCGGTTTTTGCGGTCGAGCCCGACCACCGTGCGTACGAAGCCCGAGCACAGCACGCAGACGCCGTCGAAAACGATCAATGGCTGGCTGGCATCGAAGGGTTCAGGAGAAGAAGTCACGGGACGTCCGGCAGCTTGTGTCTTCAGACACTAAGCCCGTCGGCAGCGGGATCAAAGTCGCGGCGTTGTCGCACGGCTTCTCGCGGCCAGCGCGGGGCGCTCGGCGCGATAGGTGGTTGCGCGGGGATCGGCCTCCGGTCTGCAGATCCGGCTGTCGTGACGCGTTTCGAATGTCATGATCAATGCGCGCCGAGCGAGCTGCCGCGACGGGCGCAGGCCGGACCCGGGCCGCGCATGTAGTAGCGCTCCGGCCGATAGGTCGGCGCGATGAACTCGCGGATGGCGGCGGCATAGCCGGCGATGTGGCCCAAGAATTTCATTTTACTCAAGTCCCTGTCCCGATTTTCGGATGTCCCGTCCGATTGCGGGGATCATAGTGTCGAGGCGTGAATAGTCGGTGAACACGATGTTAATCTTTGGTCGAAAACCCCATGCTTCGTGGCCGGAATGCGGCTGTTTGGGGGTCTTTCGGTGTGGTTCGTCGCCATTTCCGGCACTGTGACTTTTGCATCACATATGTTTCGTCTGGATGTCGCTTGGGCGCGGTTCTGTTTCAGATTTGGCGAGCCTCTCGAAATTTCCATGCTCGCTGCCGAAATGCCCCTGGTTGCGCGCCCGGAACCGGAACGGGCCTTGCCCGTTCTCGCTTGAACCGCATCGCGCAGGAGTTCGCCATGGCACCTCGCCCCGCCTGGAAGGGCTATCTGAAACTGTCGCTGGTCACCTGCGCTGTCGAACTGACCAACGTCGTCACCCACGCCGAAAAAGTTTCGTTCCGGGTGCTCAACCGCAAGACCGGCAACACGGTCAAGCGCATCTATGTCGATTCTGAAACCGGCAAGCCGCTTGGCGATGGCGACGAGATCAGGGGCTATGAGGTGAGCCCCGGTGAGTTCGTCCATATCGAGGACGAAGAGATCGAAGCGGTGCAGATCGAGTCCTCGCACACGATGGCGCTGGACGGCTTCGTCGACAAAGCCTCGATAGAGCAGATCTATCTCGACACGCCCTATTATGTCACGCCCGCCGACAAGGTGTCGGAGGAGGCCTTTGCCGTCATCCGCGATGCCATGGCGGACAAGAAGATGGCCGGGCTGGCGCGCGTCGTGCTCTATAGCCGCGAGCGGCCCGTGGTCATCGAGCCGCGCGGCAAAGGAATGGTGCTGACCACCTTGCGCTACGGCAACACGGTGCGGGAGCCGGAGAGCATCTTCGGCGACATCAAGGCGGTGAAGACCGACCAGGAGATGACCGATATGGCCGAACGCATCATCGACAAGAAGAAGGGGAAGTTCGATCCGTCGACATTCGAGGACAAGTATGAGGACGCGCTGCTCGAACTGATCCGCGCCAAGAAGGCCGGCAAGAAGGCGCCGAAAGCGCAGGCCGCGCCCAAGCCGTCCAATGTCGTCAATCTGTTCGACGCGCTGAAGAAGAGCCTGTCCGATGGCGGCCAGGCGGAAGGCCCGGCGAAGAAGGCCAAGCAGGCGGCAAAAAGCGGCAAGGCGAAAGCTTCTGCGCCCAAGCGCAAGTCGGCTTGAGGGTCGGCGCCGTGGCCAGCCTCGAACAATATCAGTCCAAGCGCGATTTCAAGAAGACGGCCGAGCCGGCGGGCAAGGTCGCGCGCGGCAAGCAGCCCGGCGGCATCTTCGTCGTCCAGAAGCACGACGCGACCAGGCTGCACTATGATTTCCGCCTCGAGCATGACGGCGTGTTGTGGAGCTGGGCGGTGACGCGAGGCCCGAGCCTCGACCCGCACGAAAAGCGGCTGGCCGTGCATGTCGAGGACCACCCGATCGACTATGCCGGCTTCGAGGGCACCATTCCCAAGGGCGAGTATGGCGGCGGCACCGTCATCGTCTGGGACGAAGGCACATGGACGCCAGAGATCGACCCGGCCAAGGCGATGAAGAAGGGCCATATCGACTTCGAACTCAACGGCCAGAAGCTGAATGGGCGGTGGCATCTGGTCAGGTTAAGACCCCGCCCGGGCGAAAAGCGCGACAACTGGCTGCTGATCAAATCCGACGATGCCGCCGCCCGCCCCGGCGAGGATATCCTTAAGGGCGCACCGAAATCGGTGAAGTCCGGCCTGACCATCGAAGAGGTCGCGGAAGGCAAGACCGCCGACGGCAAGAAGCCGAAGGTCTGGCACTCCAACAAGCCTGCGGCATCCAGCAAGGCGAAAGCCGGCAAGCGCCTCGACTTCGTCGAGCCGCAGCTGGCGACGCTGGAGCGCGAGGCGCCGCCCGGCGAGGACTGGCTGCATGAGGTGAAGTTCGACGGGTACCGCATGCAGGCGCAGATCGCCGGCACGGAAGTGCGGCTGCTGACCCGCACCGGCCTCGACTGGACGGAGAAATTCGGCCCTGAGATCGTCGCGGAACTGGCCCAGCTGAAATGCAGCGATGCCATCATCGATGGCGAGATCGTCGTGCTCGCCGACAGCGGCGTTTCATCCTTCTCGCTGCTGCAGCAGGATCTCTCCGCCAATCGAACCGACCGCTTCACCTACTATGTGTTCGACCTGATGCGGCTTGATGGCAAGGATTTTCGCCGCGAGCCGCTGGTCGAGCGCAAGCAGGCGCTGCAGGAGCTGCTCGGCGAGACGGCCGAAAATGCCGCCGTCCGCTTCAGCGACCATTTCGCCGAGCCCGGCAAGATCATGCTGCAGCACGCCTGCCGCATGGGCCTCGAAGGCATCGTCTCCAAGCGCGCCGATGCGCCCTATCGCAGCGGCCGTGGCCCGAGCTGGGTGAAATCGAAATGCACGGCCCGCCAGGAATTCGTCATCGGCGGGTATCTGCCCTCGGACAAGACCGGCCGCGGCCTGCGTTCGCTGCTGGTCGGCTACCACGAGGGCGGCAAGCTCCACTACGCCGGCCGCGTCGGCACGGGCTTCACAGCCAGGAGCGCCACAGATTTGAAGAAAAAACTCGATGCGCTGAAGGCAGACGCCTCGCCCTTTGCCGCCGCCGTGCCGAAGGGCAAGGGCCTGGTCTGGGTCAGGCCCGAACTTGTCGGCGAAGTGGAGTTCCGCAGCTGGACCTCGGACCGTATAATACGCCACGCGTCGTTCCAGGGACTGCGCGAGGACAAGCCGGCGGAGGAAGTCGTGCAGGAAAAGGCATCGAAGGCGGCGAACAAGGCAAAGCCGGCGGCAAGCAGCGCCCGCAAGGCCGCCGGGGCTAAGGCGCCCGCGACGATCACGACCAGCGTAAAACTATCCCATCCCGACAAGCTGCTGTGGCCCGAGGAAAAAATATCCAAGCAGGCTTTGCTTGAGCACTACGCGCTGGTCTGGCCGCGCATGGAGCAGTTCGTCGTCAATCGGCCGCTCAGCCTGGTCCGGGCGCCGGATGGCATCGGCGGTCCGCGCTTCTTCCAGAAACATGCTTCGGCCGGCATGAGCGACAAGATCGCCCGGATGAAGGATCCAACCGATGGCGAGGAAATCCTGTTCATCCGCGATTTCGACGGCCTTGCCGCCTTGGTCCAGTATGGCGTGGTCGAGGTCCACATCTGGGGCTGCAAGATCGAGGAGCTGGAAAGGCCGGATCAGATCATCTTCGATCTCGATCCCGATGAAGGCGTCGACGTCAAGGCGGTGCGCGAGGCCGCACTCGACATCAGAGGCAAGCTCGACGATCTGTCGCTGCCGAACTTCGTCAAGCCGTCAGGCGGCAAGGGCTATCACGTGCTGGTGCCGCTGAAACCCTCGGCGGATTGGGAGGAAGTCAAAACCTTCTCCCATGATTTCGCCAAGGCGCTGGAGCAGGCCGCGCCCGACCGCTACACGGCGACGCTGTCGAAAAAGGCGCGCACCGGAAAAATCTTCGTCGACTATCTCCGCAACGGCAGGGGCTCGACCACGGTCGCGCCCTACTCTTCCCGCGCCAAGAAGGGCGCGACGGTGTCGGTACCGGTGACGTGGGCGGAAGTTGAGAAGGGGCTGCCGCCGAATTCCTTCCCGATCGGCGACAAGACGACGCTGAAGGAGTTGGAGAAGGCCGATCCGTGGGCGGATTTCTTCGAGCAGGCGAAGGTGTTGAAGCGGGGGTGAGCCATCGGCACATTCGCAAACGTAGCGATCCTTCCCACCCCCCTCAGTCCTGCCGGACATCTCCCCCGCAAGGGGGGAGATTGGGCAGCTTCGAGGTTTCGTTCATTGTTGCAACGTTGGAGATTGGCGAAAGCTGTTGAGCGCCTAATCTCCCCCTTTGAGGGGGAGATGGCCGGCAGGCCAGAGGGGGGTGCTGTCCAGGGTGCTGTCCCGCCAGCGTCGCCCAATTAGCGCTGCCGATCCTCTACGCCAAAAACACCCGCTCGAACGCCTGCTTCCCCGGCGGTGAAAACACCACCGCGCGGCTGTCCTTCTCCCGCCTTGCCCATTTCTCCGCCAGGATCTTGTCCAGAATAGCCGCGCCCAGCGTTCCCGCAAGGTGCGAGCGGCGCACGCTCCAGTCGAGGCAGGCGCGGCAGACCGGCCGGCGCGGCCTGGCGCCGACATCGATGCCGATGGCCGAAAAATGAGATGCCGCCGACGGCCCGAGCCTGATCTCCCCCAGCCTCATCTCATTGTCGTCGCGCAACAGGATGCCGCGCGCGACGAGCCGGTCGAGCATCGCCACCGCCTGTTCGCCGGCGAGGTGGTCGTAGCAGACGCGGGCGACGCGCATGGCGCCGTCGCGCGGGCCGGGCCGCACCCGCTTTGGGCCGACCGCTTCGGCCACCCCGCTGATCGCCTCGATCATCCCTGCCACCTGCGGCCCCGCGAGGCCGTAATAGCGATGCCGGCCCTGGCTGGCTAAAGTCAGCAGCCCGCCCTCCATCAGTTTCGACAGATGCGAGGACGCCGTCGGCAGTGACACGCCGGCCTCCAGCGCCAGTTCGCTGGCCGTCAAAGCCGTGCCGCCCATCAGCGCATTCAGCATGTTTGCCCGCGCCGGATCGCCGACCAGGCTGGCAATGCGGGCAATGTCGGGTCCTTCACGCATAGTTAGGTCTCCATCGAAGCATTCTCGTCAGATAAGCATTATTGTCGGGCGGGATCAAGGAGAACGCCGATGCCAACCGCTTCCGCCCCACTCGCCAGCCGCCGGCCGTTTCCGTTCGTCACCTGGCTGCAACGGCGGCCGCTCGCCCGCTGGTACGACCGCCATGTGCAGCGGCTAGACCTCGCGGAGATCGACGACCATCTGCTGCGCGATCTCGGCCTGACCCGTGAGGATGTGCGCCGCGAATGCGCAAAATCCTTCTGGCAGGCCTGACCGCCAGCACGTTTGCCTAGCAGACCCGGCAGCACAACGTTTCGAAGCCGCTCGAACTATCCACGCAGAAAACCCGGAGATCACGATGACCATCACCTGCTTCATCCGCTATGAGATCGACCCGTTCGGCAAGCCGGCCTTCGAGCAATATGCCAAGGCCTGGGGCCAGGCGATCCCGCGCTGCGGCGCCGATCTGATCGGCTACTACGCCCCGCATGAGGGCTCGGCCACCACGGCCTACGCCGCCTACAACATAGACAGCCTCGCTGCCTATGAGGCCTACCGCGCTCGTCTCGCAGCCGATCCGGCGGGCAAGGCCAATTACGAATTCGCCCGCCGCGAAAAGTTCATCTTGAAAGAGGACCGCATCTTCCTGAAGCTGGTGTCGGGGCCGCATGGACCGCGGCAGCTGTTCCAGACCGCGGTCAAGGAGGAGATATGATCGCTGTCATCTTCGAGGTGCAACCGGCTGAGGGAAAGCGCGATGCCTATCTCGGTATCGCTGCCGAGTTGCGGCCGCTGCTCGACGGCATAGACGGTTTCATCTCGATCAAGCGGTTTCAGAGCTTGGTCGACCCGAACCGCGTGCTGTCGCTGTCCTTCTGGCGCGACGAGGAAGCGGTCGAGGCATGGCGCAACACGGAAGAGCACCGGCAGGCGCAAAAGGCTGGCCGTGGCGGAATATTTGCCGGCTATCGGTTGCGGATTGCGCATGTGGTGCGGGATTACGGGCTGACGGAGAGGGACGAGGCGCCAGAGGATAGCAGGGCGGTGAATGGGTGACTAGGTATCGGCGTCGCGCCGGGCCCCCTCATCCGGCCGCTTCGCGGCCACCTTCTCGCCGCTGGGGAGAAGAGACTGGCGCAAGGCGTCGAAAATCTCCTCTCCCCTGGGGGAGAGGTCAGCCGAGCGAAGCGGAGGCTGGGTTAGGGGGCGCTTGGCGCTCATGCATTCCCGATCAGCACCCCGGCCGCAAACACCAGCGCCCCGCCCAGCACCACCTGAAACGCCGCGCGCAGAAACGGGGTTTGCATGTAGCGGTTCTGGACGAAGGCAATCGCCCAGAGCTCGAAGAACACCACCACAGCCGCCACCGCCGTCGCCGTCCAGAAATGCGGGATGATGTAAGGCAGCGCGTGGCCGAGGCCTCCCAGCGTCGTCATGATGCCGACCGTCAGTCCGCGCTTGATCGGCGAGCCACGCCCCGACAGCTTGCCGTCGTCCGAAGCGACTTCGGTAAAGCCCATCGAGATGCCGGCGCCGATCGAGGCGGCGAGGCCGACCAGCAGCGTCTGCCAGGTGTCGTGCGTGGCAAACGCGGCGGCAAAGATCGGCGCGAGTGTCGACACCGAGCCATCCATCAGCCCGGCCAGTCCCGGCTGGACATAGGTCAGGATGAACTGGCGCTGCTCGGCGCTGGCTTCCTCGTCCTTCACCTCGCCAGGCACAAGTTTCTGCTCCAGCCGATGCGCCGAATTCTCATGGCTTTGCTCGGCCGCGGCCAGGTCGCCGAGCAGTTTCCGCGTCGAGGCGTCGCTGGTGCGCTTGGCCGCCTCGACATAGAAGCGATAGGCCTGCTGCTCCATCGCTTCGGCCTGACGCCGCACATGCTCGATGCCGAGCGGTCGCACCAGCCAGTCGGGCTTGCGCTCGTAATAGCCTTTCACGTGCTCACGGCGCAGCAGCGGAATGCGCTCGCCGAAACGCTTGCGGTAAAGCTCGATCAGGGAATCACGATGGCCGTCTTCCTCCGCCGCCATCGCCTCGAACACTTTCGCCGATTGCGGAAAACTGTCAGCCAGCCCGTCGGCATAGGCGCGGTAGATGCGCCCGTCATCCTCTTCGGATGAAATTGCCAGGGCCAGGATCTCCTGTTCCGACAGCGTTTCGAAAGGACGGCGGCCGAAACCGAAGACACGGGAAAGCATGAGAAATTCACCCCAGTTTAGAACAATTCTAAACTAGGCGCTGCAGTCTCCGCGGTCAATCACCAGTCAAGAAATGTTGAAGCGCCGGATTGCAACGCGCCCTTCATTATCGGCAAATGTTCGCCTATATCGGTCGCGATACGCAAGCGAAAGGCATGAGCAAGATGACGGCAAAGCCGCACGACCACTTCGATCCGAAACCCGTCCTCGATCTGATCGCCAGCATCGAGGCCGATTTGCAACGGCTGAAAGGCCTGGTCGAACAGCAGGTCGAAAAATTCGACCCCGCCAATCCGCACAACAAGGCGCCCGACGGCAAGCTGACCGAGGAGGGCGTCGAATGCTGCTACCGCCTGTTCGACGAAGGCAAGTCGCGCTACTCGGTCGCCCAGCAGATGAAGATCTCGTTTGCCGCCGCGACGCACAGGTTCAACTCCTGGCGCAAGGCGGGCGGGCCGAAGCGGCAGAGGGCATTGCTGGGATAATTGGCGAAAGCCAAGGCGGAACCCGATCTCCCCCCTCGTGGGGGAGATGGCCGGCAGGCCAGGGCTGTCCCGCCGACCTTTCCCTGCCTGAAGCCCAGCACCGGCACCGTTCAGGATGCGCCGCCAAGCCCAGCCGCAATCACAATATGCTGCCAGACATTGTCGATGTCGCGGATGACGTCGTCATTCCAGAACCGCAGGACGGTCCAGCCATCTTGTTCGAGGTGCGATGTCCGCGTTTCATCACCGGCAGCCGCGCCGGCGTCCGCATGCTGGGAGCCATCGACTTCGATGACCAGCTTCTTCTCCGGGCAAGCGAAATCGACGATGTAGGCGGCAATCGGAAATTGTCGCCGGAAGCCAAGCCCCATCAGCCGGTGGGCACGAAGTTCGTTCCAGAGCTTGAGTTCGGCTGGCGTCAGGACTTTGCGCATCGATCTGGCGTTTGCGCGATGTCGAGGCGATAGAGGCGTGTGCGGCATTACGATGCTCGGTGGTTGCGGAGGCTTGCGCTCTATGGCGCCCTCCTCTGTCCTGCCGGACATCTCCCCCACTTGGGGGGAGATTGGCTGTACTTCCTACGGCGTCAGTTCAATTTCCTCCGTCTCGCCGCCATTGCAGGTGTAGCAGCAATCCTCGCATCTTTCCTTGTTGTTGGGGCCGACGCCCCAATAGGTTCCCTCGTCGCCGTCGACCCAGGCGCCGTAGCAGATGGACTCGCCCTCGTCGCACGACACCGGGATCTGCTTGGTCTCGCCATCGTCGAGATAGAAATCCTTGTCATTGCCCGGCCAGACATAGTCGCGGTCCTGGCTGTAGAGCTCGAGGCGCATGGCGTTGGGATGGCTGTTCTTGACGGCGAAGGTGATGTCGGCGGCATGAGCGGCCGGCGCAAACAGCGCGGCAAGCGACAGTGCGACGACGACGCGGCGCAGACAAGTGAAAGACATGGTGTTCCCCCGAGGCAAATCGGCCCCCCGGCCGAGGGGGCCAGCATCGCATGATGGCGGCTGACATTGAAGGGGAGCGGCTGACTGATTTTGGGGTGATTGGTGGAGGGGGCGGGCGTAATCTCCCCCCTTGAGGGGGAGATGGCCGACAGGCCAGAGGGGGTCGGATCGACCGGACTCGACTTGATTTCGTGGTTTCAAGCTAGTGCTTGACGCGAACGACCCCTTCTGTCGCCTGCGGCGACATCTCCCCCCTCGAGGGGGGAGATTGGCGCTACTCAACCAGATCGATCGTCTCGGTCGTCTTCTCCACACAGATGAAACAGCAGGTATCGCAAGGCTGGTCATTATCCGGCCCGACCCCGGCGGAGATCGCATCATTGCCGTTGACCCAGGCGCCGTAGCAGATGTTTTCTCCCGGATTGCACGAGATCGGCACCGATTTCTGCGAGCTCGGCTCGATCAGAAACACCTGACCACCACCCGGCCACGACATCTTGCGATCACGGCTGAACAACTCCACCGCCACCGCCTGTTTGCGCAAATTCTTGACGAAGAACGCCATATCGGCGGCATGGGTTGGGGTGGCGAGGAGCAGGGCGGTAAGGGTGAGGCGGAGCATGATGGGCGGTCCCGAATCGGAGATGCGAGGGTCGCACGCCGCGAGGGCCGGGCCTAGAGCCACGGCTAGGCAAGTCCCCCTCACCCGGATTGCCAGCCGAATGGCTAAAGGCAATTCGGGGCAATCCGACCTCTCCCCGAGGGGAGAGGAGCTCGCTCGGCGCTGGTGCTCGCCTCTTCTCCCCAGCGGGGAGAAGGTGGCCGCGAAGCGGCCGGATGAGGGGGCGGCCTCGTGATACCCTACGCCCCCTACTGCCCCACTTCACATGCGGCGCCAGCCGTCGGATCGCGTCAATCACCTCGGCGACTTCAGCAACGTCTAGATCCAGCCAACAAAAGTCAGCACCAGGAACGGACAGCCGGCGGCGGGCAGCGGCGCCGAGGTCGGCAGCAACGGCGCGCCCACAGCACCATGGCCACCGTCACGACAAACAGGATGGCGCGCCGGTGAGCCGCATCCACAGGGCAACGGTGCTCGACGCGCCGATCAGGACGAGCGCCGCCGCCCACAGCGAGATGCCGCCGACATAGGAGGGAACGCTGGCCTCCAGCCCCGCCGCATTGCCGGCCATGAGCAAGCTCTCGCCGGCAAGAAAGGGGAGGAATCCGGCCGCGACGCAGTCATTGCCCAGCCCTTGGTATTCATGGTCAGCAGCGCGGCCACCACTACGAGCGGCCACGCCGTCGATCTCCATAGTGTTTCACGCAGTGGAGCGCTGGCGACGAAGGTGCCGGCGAGGCCGAAGGCGCCACCGATGGCGGCGACGGTGTCGAGAGTGGTGCGCATGTGATGTTTCCCCCGAGCTGGCGAGAAAGATACTCTGGGATGGGGTGTTTTAAAATGTGGCTTCTCCAACGAGGAGCGCAGGATAGCGTCAAAGCGGAGAGCGTCGGACAATCATCGGGCCTGTAAAACTACCAAGCCCTGTCTCAAGAAGCGTCAGATCGCCGACACGCCGAATGCGTCGCCGAAAGCGCGGGCGATCTGGAAGGTCATGCTTGATGCGGACGTAGGGCGAAGTGAGCCCAAACGGAGGGTGGTGTCGGAGCGTGCAGTTGGCTACCGCGCTCTCAGCCGACGACCTTTGTCGTCAGGTGTCGTAGTGATCTAGGACAGCAGGAAAGTCCGATGCATGAGAGTAGTATCTCGGGCTTTCAAAATCATCCAAGCCATATTGCTTGTACTTCTTTCTCGCGGCCCTCCAAGCCATCACAAAGCTAGGCAGTCCGAGTTCCAACTCCAACTTCGATGGGCCATCGTACCAATCGCCCGAGATCAACGCCCCTTGACTCGGGACTTTCTTCGAAAGCGGACTTTTACCGGACTTCTTCAGTAAGGCGTCAACCAACCGATATCTCTCAGCGAGAGCCCTTCTCATAACATTAACAAGCCAACCATCAAGTTCTTGGAACCGCTCGATTGAATCCATAAGCGGACAAAAGCCAATGAACCCCCGCATCTTTCCCAATTTGCTACTGCCACCAAGGAATCCGGCAAGCTCACTTTGGGTAATCCCCCCATAAATGAATTTGCGTATTTCATTGACACACGTCACCAAATCCCAGTCGAAATGTTTCCCTATGACGCGCGATACATCCATCGTCCCGAGAGATTTCAAACTGTACAACTGATGTATATATAAAATCTTGCTTATCCGCCCTTTCGTTCTTTTAAATCCTCTCGTGGAGATTTCCACCTTATTGTTTGAAAACTTGTGCCCGATGTAATCGAAATCGCTGAGGATCATAATGTCATCGCCATCACCGTCGTTCACAAAAAACGATCTGCGCTCCGAACGTATATCTGACGACATCAGCGAGATCCCTGGAGACTTTTGGTGATTAATTGTGATGCCGGAATATCTACAGTGTTCCTCAAAGGCCTTTAAAATTTTGAGTGCGTCATCGTGGTTGTTAGTAACCGCAACGATGTCGTCAGCAAATCTCACAAATTGGCCGTTGGTCGCCTCAAGGCGCCGATCCAACTCGTGGCCTGCTAGATTCGCGAGAAAAAGAGACAGTGAGGAGCCTTGGGGGACACCTATCTGCCGAATCTCCGGCGGACCAGCCGCGTAGTGTTTCGCATCATAGATAGGATTGCAAAAATGCTCTAAGTACGTATTTTTCAGTGTCTGAAATATTAAAATTCAAAACGCTGAACAGGTGTTCAACATATTTATGATCGATACTATCGGAATATTTTGCAAAGTCGAATTGAATAATGTATTTGGTTGACCCGGTCAAATATGAGTTCAGCTGAATAACGGCATCGAAAAGACCTCGGTCTTTCATATACGCATAGCTAAACGGGGAAAATAGATTTCTGTTTTTATCCCGAAGTTTCCTGTAGAAGAGGTTCGCGATGGCTGCGTCTGGGATGGCGAAAACCATTATCTCGCGGAAGCCACCAGAATCCTTAGCGATCTTGTATCTGACGGCTGGTTGCGGCTGATATGTCCGCTCTCGAATCTCAGCCAGATAACACGAGCCAGAAATTTTGAATGAGCTAAGCAATATTTAGGATTGAAATGCGGAGCCACGCCCCAGATTCGCGGCTCGCGGTATACCCCTGTTTGTCCAGGAGTGCCAGTTCTTAGCTTATGTTTTCGCTGATACTTCCTATCCGCAAAGCGGCTTCGCTCTTCTTTCTTTAGCAATTTCTTGGATTGAAATTCGATTGCACGTCTTATTGCATCTTCCATCTTTTAAACCCTTGCGGGGTTGGGCCGCGCTAAGTCAGGGTCTCCCTAGGGAGACGGCGTTTGCGAGGGGCGACGATGCTTGCGACATCAACTGCATGGTGAAGCTTCGCGGCTCAACTAGCACGACACGTGCTTGACTCGCTTATTACAGTATTTACAGCGAATGGGAAGAGAGTTGGTGGCCGTTTGCTGCATGCTCTAACTAGAACGCAACCCAAATTGCTTGCGTAGCGCGCTCTGTTCGTCCCATCGGCTGATATTCGCACGTTCCGATGGGATCGAGAAATTACTGCAATTTCGAAAGAAGAATCGTCGCAGCGCCGGAAGACGTACCGCGCCGCTGCCCGGAAAGTATCTCCACCGCGCAGCTTCAGTGTCGCGCTGGCGGGGGGCCCGCTGCCTCCGGCAGCTCCCCCGCTTTCGAAGCCTGTCATCGATTCACTGGATCGATGACTTGGCGCGCTTTGCGCGCCAACCGGCTTCTCAATCCCCCATCTTCAAGGCCTGGATAAACGCCTCCTGCGGGATATCCACCTTCCCAAACTGGCGCATCCGCTTCTTGCCCTCTTTCTGCTTGTCGAGCAGCTTGCGCTTGCGGCTCACGTCGCCGCCATAGCACTTCGCGGTGACGTCCTTGCGCAGCGCCGAGATGGTTTCGCGGGCGATGACCTTGCCGCCGATGGCGGCCTGGATCGGGATCTTGAACAGATGGTTCGGGATCAGCTCCTTGAGCTTCTCGCACATCTGGCGGCCGCGCTTTTCCGCCGCTGTGCGGTGGACCAGCATGGACAGCGCGTCGACCGGCTCCTCATTGACCAGGATCGACATCTTCACCAAATCGCCTTCCCTATAGTCGGTCAGGTGGTAGTCGAAGGAGGCGTAGCCCTTGGAGATCGATTTTAGCCGGTCGTAGAAATCGAAGACGACTTCGTTGAGCGGCAGATCGTAGATCAGCATGGCGCGCTTGCCGACATAGGACAGGTCGGCCTGGATGCCGCGCCGGTCCTGGCAGAGTTTCAGGATACCGCCGAGATAATCGTCAGGGGTCAGGATGGTGGCGCGGATCCACGGTTCCTCGATGGCTGAGATTTTCACCACGTCGGGCATGTCGGCGGGGTTGTGCAGTTCCTTGACCGAGCCGTCATTGAGCAGCAGCCGGTAGACGACGCTCGGCGCGGTGGCGATCAGGTCGAGGTTGAACTCGCGCTCCAGCCGCTCCTGGATGATTTCGAGATGCAGCAGGCCAAGGAAGCCGCAGCGATAGCCGAAGCCGAGCGCGGCACTGGTTTCCATTTCATAGGAGAAGGAGGCGTCGTTGAGGCGCAGTTTGCCGACGGCGGCGCGCAGATCCTCGAAATCGGCGGCGTCGACCGGGAACAGGCCGCAGAACACCACCGGCTGCGCCGGCTTGAAGCCGGGCAGGGCGTGCGCGGTCTGGCGCTTGTCCTCTGTGATGGTGTCGCCGACGCGGGTGTCGGCTACTTCCTTGATCGAGCCGGTGAAGAAGCCGAACTCGCCGGGGCCGAGCTCGTCGACATTGATGCGGGCCGGCGTGAACACGCCGGTGCGCTCGACCAGATGTTTGGCGCCGGTGCCCATCATGCGGATGGTCGCCCCCTTTTTCAGCACGCCGTCGATGATGCGCACCAGCACGATGACGCCGAGATAGGCGTCGTACCAGCTGTCGACCAGCATGGCTTTCAGGGGTGCTGACGCATCGCCTTCGCGCGGCGGCGGCAATTGGTGGACGATAGCCTCCAGCACATCGGGAATGCCGAGGCCGGTCTTGGCCGAGATCAGCACGGCGTTGGAAGCGTCGATGCCGATGACTTCCTCGACCTGCTCGCGGATGCGCTCGGGCTCGGCGGCCGGCAGGTCGACCTTGTTCAGCACCACGACGATCTCGTGGTTGTTGTCGATGGCCTGGTAGACATTGGCCAGCGTCTGCGCCTCGACGCCTTGCGAGGCGTCGACGACTAGCAGCGAGCCCTCGCAGGCGGCCAGCGAACGCGACACTTCATAGGCGAAGTCGACATGGCCGGGCGTGTCGATCAGGTTGAGGATATAGTCCTCGCCATTGTTGGCGCGGTATTTCAGCCGCACGGTCTGCGCCTTGATGGTGATGCCGCGCTCGCGCTCGATGTCCATCGAGTCCAGCACCTGCTCCTTCATGTCGCGCAGCTCCAGCCCGCCGGTGGACTGGATCAGCCGGTCGGCAAGCGTGGATTTGCCATGGTCGATATGGGCGACGATGGAGAAATTGCGGATGTGGTCGAGAGGCGTGCTCATGGCGCGCGCTTTAGCAGGGGCGGGTTGCAGGGGCAAGCGGGGTGGCGGTGCCCTTGCCTTCTCCCCTTGTGGGAGAAGGTGGATCGGCGCGCAGCGCCGAGACGGATGAGGGGTGTTCCAGCTTGACGCCGGCGTTCTTTCACCGCCATGGCTGCAAACTGACATCCTTACATAAGCGATTATCGTGGTGCAGACGCTGTCCATGTCTTTCAGGACATCGTCGTTCCAAAAGCGCAACACACGAAGCCTCTCGCCTCCAGTTCCGTTCTACGGGCCTGGTCTGACTCTGAGTCCGCATGCTGACTCCCATCGATCTCGATGATGAGGAGTGATTCAAGACAAGCGAAATCGGCGACGTATTTTCCAACAGGAACTTGGCGCCGAAATTTGATCCGATCGAGCCTGCGGTCACGTAGTTCGTGCCACAGTTTGTCTTCCGCCTCCGTCATTTCACGTCGGAGCGAACGGGCAAAGTTTCGTTTGGCAGGAGCGACGGGCTGATGTGGCGTGACGTTAGATTAACCAACGTCTCACTCCGCTGGAACACCCCTCATCCGTCTCGGCGCTTCGCGCCGATCCACCTTCTCCCACAAGGGGAGAAGGCAACGACGCGTCCGCCCCCAATCACGAAACGGTGAACCATGTAACGAAGCCTCGGGCAGCGGCGAAGTGTGGGATGAACCCGCCGCAACGGAGACCCCCGATGACTGGACTAAACCCAAAACGCGCCGGCATGCTGGCTGCCGTAGGCGCCGCGCTGATGATGCTTGGCGGCACCGCCTTCGCCCAGCCGCTCACCGTGGTCGAATTGTTCACCAGCCAGGGCTGTTCGTCTTGCCCGCCGGCCAATGCCAACCTGATCAAGGTCAAGGACGAGCCGGGTGTTCTGGCGCTGTCGTTCAACGTCACCTACTGGGACTATCTCGGCTGGAAGGACATTTTCGGCCGCGAGGAGTTCACCCAGCGCCAGGTGCGCTATGAGCCGTCGCTCGGCCGCTCCGGCCCGTTCACGCCGCAGGTCGTGGTCAATGGCGGTGCCGATGCGGTGGGCGCGGCATCAGGCGAGATCGAGCAGCTGATTTCCGCGAATGGCCGCACGAACGGGCCGACGCTGTCGCTCGACGGCGGCAAGATCAGCATCGGCGCCGGTTCCGCGCCGGCCGGCCGCGCCGATGTCTGGCTGGTTCGCTACAACAAGGGCGTCATCGAAGTGCCGGTGGCGCGCGGCGAGAATACCGGCCGCACGCTGCCGCATGCCAATGTCGTGCACTCGCTGGAGAAACTCGGCAGCTGGAGCGGCGGCGCCACCACACTGCCATTGCCGGCGGCAAGCGGCGGGCTGAGCACCGCGGTGCTGGTGCAGTCGCCGGGTGGTGGGCCGATCCTGGCTGCAGCCGCCGACTGATTCTTTTTCTACGCAACGCCGCTAGCGCGGCATAACCGGGCTCGCATCCGCGCGCCCTCTTCAAGGAGGAAATACCATCATGACCAAGACCCTGACCGCGCTCGCTTTTGCGCTTTCGATGACCGCCTTCGCCTCCGGCGCCCGCGGGGACGAAGCGACCAACGCCATGAAGCCGGCGATGGCAACTGATGCGATGAAGCCCGCGACCGATGCGATGGCGCCGGCGACCGATGCCATCAAGCCAGCCGACCCAATGGCGACGAATGCGATGAAACCCGCCGCCAACGCCATGAAGCCGGCCGATGCCATGAAACCCGCAACGGATGCGATGAAGCCGGCGGACGCCATGGCGCCCGCGCAATAAGGCTGGGTCCCATGGCCCGGCCGCACAGTGGCCGGGCCGGCGCACGGCAATTTGAGAAACCAGGCGGGACGTTCTGTCGTATAGTCTTCGCCACCATCAAGGAGATCAGACATGACCGGCATTGCAAGGACGAGAACGCCGATCTTCAAGAGGGCGCTTGCCGCGCTCATCGTCGCCGCCGCCGCGGCCGCCTTCTGGCAGAGCCCTGCGCGCTCGGCCGAGGACGCGGTGGTGATCCCGCCGCCGGCAATGGACGAGAAGGCCGCCAGCGGCAGCGAGAAGGCTATCTTCGCCGGCGGCTGCTTCTGGGGCGTGCAGGGCGTGTTCCAGCACGTCAAGGGCGTGACCAAGGCCGTCTCCGGCTACACCGGCGGCGCCAAGGATGACGCCGTCTACGAAACGGTGGGCAGCGGCCGCACCGGCCACGCCGAATCGGTCGAGATCACCTACGATCCGTCCAAGGTGACCTATGGCCAGCTGCTGCAGGTCTATTTCTCGGTCGCCCACAACCCGACGCAGTTGAACTTCCAGGGCCCCGACTCGGGCACCCAGTACCGCTCGACCATCTTTGCCGAGAACGATGCGCAGCAGAAGATCGCCCAGAGCTACATCGCCCAGCTCGACCAGGCCAAGGTGTTTTCAAAACCCATCGTCACCACGCTGGAGACGGGCAAAACCTTCTATCCGGCCGAGGAATATCACCAGGACTTTCTGACGCTGAACCCGACCTACCCCTACATCGTCTACAACGACCTGCCCAAGGTGGCGAATTTGAAGGCGCTGTTCCCGGGGTTGTACAGCGAGAAGCCGGTGCTGGTGCTGGCGGGGAAGAGCTGAGGGGCGATAGGACTTGGCCGGACGCAGAGAGCGGCGACGCCCTACCTGAGACGCCAGCGGGACAGCACCCCGCTCTGCCCTTCCGGGCATCTCCCCCTCAAGGGGTGAGATTGGCAGCGTCGCTGACGGTGCTCATCTTGCAAGGTTGGCGAAGGCCGCAGTGAGGAGCTGATCTCCCCCCTTGAGGGGGAGATGGCCGTCAGGCCAGAGGGGGGTGCCTCGCGCAAACCGCGATTAGAGAGCCCTTCAATCATACGTCAGATCCGTCGCCTTCCCGCCAAACACCCGATACGCATAGAACGAATAGAAGATGATCACCGGCAACACGACGACCGTGCCGGCGAGGATGATGGCCAGGCTTTCCGTCGCCGACGCCGCCTGCCAGATGGTCAGCCTGTCGGGCACCACGAAAGGATAGAACGACCAGGCAAGCCCGGCAAAGCCGAGCGCGAAGATGGCGGCGAGCGTCAGGAACGGCCGCAGCGCGTGGCGATCGTCGGGCTTGGGCAGATGGAAGGTCTGCCGCCACAGCCACAGGAACAGCAGCGCCGACAGGATCGGCAGCGGCGACAGATAGAGCATTTCGGGCCAGACGAACCATTTGGCGAAAATGCGCGGACTGGCGAATGGGGTCGCCAGCGACACCGCCGCCATGCCGAGCGCGGTCAGCACCAGGGCCGTGCGCAGCCAGGCCACCGCCTTCCTCTGCAAATCGCCCTCGGTCTTGTAGATGACCCAGGCCGCGCCCATCGCTGCATAGGCCGCCGACAGGCAGAGCGCCACCAGCGCGCCGAAAGCGATGCCACCAAAACCGACATCGAGGCCAAGCACATAGACGCCGAGCATATAGCCTTGCGCCAGCGAGGCGATGACGGAACCGAGGAAGAAAATGCGGTTCCAGCGATGCTTCTTGCCGGCGGGCACCTTGGCGCGGAAATCGAAGGCGACGCCGCGCAGGATGAGGCCGACCAAAAGCACGAAGACGGGAATGTAGAGCGCGGTGAGGATGACGCCATGCGCCAGCGGGAAGGCGACCAGGAGCAGGCCGACGGCCAGCACCAGCCAGGTCTCGTTGGCATCCCAGAACGGGCCTATTGCCGCGATCATGGTGTCCTGCTCGGCATCTTCGGCGACCGAGAACAGGATGCCGATGCCGAGATCGAAACCGTCGAGAATGACGTAGATCAGGATGGCGAGGCCCATCAGGCCGGCGAAGATCAGGGGCAGCGCGGTTGGCCAGTCGAAGGTCATCGGTCTGTCATCCCTCTCATCAACGGTTCTGCCCTTCGCCATGGCTCCGGGCGTTCGTCATTCGAAAAGCCAAATCGTTGGCTTTTCGTCCGCTACGCGGACCATTCCTCACTCTCCCGCGGCCGGTTGCGACATCGCCGTCTTCATGACGCCCGGGAGCGGCGAGGTATCGCCGTCCTTGGCGGCCTTCAGCGCCAGGTGCACCAGCACGCCGAGATAGGCGATCAACAGCAGCACATAGAGGATGAGATAGATGGCGAGCGTCAGCGCGACATGGCTGCCGGCGACCGGGCCGATAGCGTCGGCGGTTTTCAGCACGCCGGTGACCAGCCAGGGCTGGCGGCCGATTTCGGTGGTGTACCAGCCGGCCAGCGTCGCCAGCCAGCCGGAGAGCGCCATCGGCACCATCAGCATGGCCAGCGGCTTGGGCAGGCTGTGGCGGCGCTTGAGGAAGAAGGTCGCCGACCACGAGACGATGAGCATCAAAATGCCGGTGCCGACCATGATGCGGAAGCCCCAGAACACCGGGAAGACCGGCGGATGCAGGCCGGGATAGTCGTTCAGCCCCGGCACGATGCCGCTGGTGGAATGGCGCAGCACCATGCTGGCGCCGTCGGGAATGGCGATCTCGATTTTGTTTTCCTTCGCCGCCTCGTCGGGCAGCGCAAACAGCACCAGCGGCACGTTGGGGCCGGTGTTCCAGTTCGCCTCCATGGCGGCGATCTTCTGCGGCTGGTGCTCCAGCGTATTCAGCCCGTGCTGGTCGCCGGCAAAGATCTGGATCGGGATCAGGATGGCGGCGGTGAAGACGCCGGTGCGCAGCGCCTTCCACATCGATTCCGACCGGTCGCCGGTGAGATAGCGCAGCGCCGACAGGCCGGCGATCAGGAACGACACCGTCAGGCCGGAGGCGAGCAGCATATGCGTCAGGCGGTAGGGCATGGACGGGTTGAAGACGATCGCCCACCAGTCGACGGGATGAGCCTTGCCGTCGATCATCTCGAAGCCGGCCGGCGTCTGCATCCAGGAGTTCAGCGCAATGATCCAGAAGGCCGACAGCGTGGTGCCGCCGGCGACCAATACCGTCGCCAGCGTGTGGACGCGGTTGGAGACGCGGCGGAACCCGAACAGCATGATGCCGAGGAAGGCAGCTTCGAGGAAGAAGGCGGTGAGGATCTCGTAGGCAAGCAGCGGCCCGGCGATGTTGCCTACATGCTCCATATAGCCCGGCCAGTTGGTGCCGAACTGGAAGCTCATGGTGACGCCCGAGACCACGCCCATGGCGAAGGACAGCGCGAACACCTTTACCCAGGTGAAATAGGCGCGCATCCAGGCGGAATCGCCGGTGGCGTTGTAGCGGAGCTTGAAGAACAGCAGCACCCAGCCAAGCGCAATCGTGATGGTCGGAAACAGGATGTGGAACGAGATATTCGCCCCGAACTGCATTCGCGACAGGATGAGCGGGTCCATGCGGGCTCCGGCTGCTGTTTGTTGGCGCAGAATAGGCGGCGGATGCGGTCCGGTCAAAGCGGCTTGGCGTCACGCGGGGCGCGTTGTCGCAGCAGATCGTATCAAACCGTCAGCGCCCCGACACCCCCATGACGAAACGGCAAAAGGGGAACGTTTGTCCACAATTGTCAGCAGCGGCATTGACTTCCGAGCCTGCACACCGACATTCAGCGCAATAATAATCCCCGCCTCTTTCAAACAGTCGTTTTCGGCCTCATGTCTTCCACGAATTTGCCTTCCATCATTTCGATTGCCGGGGTCACCAAGACCTACGCCACCGGCTTCAAGGCGCTGAAGGAAATCAACCTCGACATCGAACGCGGCGAGATTTTCGCGCTGCTGGGGCCGAACGGCGCCGGCAAGACGACGCTGATCTCGATCGTCTGCGGCATCGTCAACCGTTCGTCGGGAACGGTGACCGTCGACGGCCACGACATCAACCGAGACTACCGCGCCGCGCGCAGCCTGATCGGGCTGGTGCCGCAGGAGCTGACCATCGACGCGTTCGAGAGCGTCTGGGCAACCGTCACCTACAGTCGCGGCCTGTTTGGCAAGCCGCCCAATCCGGGCTTCGTCGAAAAGGTGCTGCGCGACTTGTCGTTGTGGGACAAGAAGGACGCCAAGGCGATCACGCTGTCGGGCGGCATGAAGCGGCGGCTGATGATTGCAAAGGCGCTGTCACATGAGCCGCGCATCCTGTTCCTCGACGAACCCACGGCCGGCGTCGACGTCGAACTGCGCCAGGACATGTGGGCGATGGTGCGGCGGCTGCGCGACGACGGCGTCACCATCATCCTCACCACGCACTATATCGAAGAGGCCGAGGCGATGGCCGACCGTGTCGGTGTCATCAACCGCGGCGAGATCATCCTGGTCGAGGGCAAGGCCGAACTGATGCGCAAGCTCGGCCGCAAGCGCCTGATCGTCGAATTGCGCAACCCGCTCACCGCCATTCCCGATGCATTTTCGCACTACGCGTTGGAGCTGTCGGGCGATGGCACACAGCTGACCTACACCTATGACAATCAGAGCGAACGCCCCGGCGTCGCATCGCTGCTGCGCGAACTCGAGACGGCCGGCATCCAGTTTCGCGACATGGACACGCAAAACAGCTCGCTGGAGGAGATCTTCGTCAATCTGTTGAGGCAAGAGCCATGAATTGGCGAGCAGTATGGGCGATCTACCGGGTCGAGATGGCGCGTGCGTTCCGCACCGTGCTGCAGAGCATCGTCTCGCCGGTGATCTCGACATCGCTTTATTTCGTCGTCTTCGGCTCGGCCATCGGCTCGCGCATCACCGAGATCGACGGCATCAGCTACGGCGCCTTCATCGTGCCCGGCCTGATCATGCTCTCACTGTTGACGCAGTCGATCTCCAACGCCTCCTTTGCCATCTATTTCCCGAAATTCGTCGGCTCCATCTACGAGCTCTTGTCGGCGCCGGTGTCGTATCTGGAGATCGTCATCGCCTATGTCGGCGCCGCCGCGACCAAGTCGATCATCCTCGGCTTGATCATCCTGGCGACGGCCTCGCTGTTCGTGCCGCTCACCATCCAGCATCCGTTCTGGATGCTGGCCTTCCTTGTCTTGACGGCGGTGACCTTCAGCCTGTTCGGCTTCATCATCGGCATCTGGGCGAAAAGCTTCGAGCAATTGCAGCTGGTGCCGCTGTTGATCATCACGCCGCTGACCTTCCTCGGCGGCAGCTTCTATTCGATCAACATGCTGCCCGAGACCTGGCGCACGGTGACGCTGTTCAACCCGGTCGTCTACCTGATCAGCGGTTTCCGCTGGAGCTTTTACGGCAAGTCCGATGTCTCGGTCGCCGTCAGCCTGGGCATGACGATGGTGTTCCTCGCCATCTGCATCGCCATCGTCGCTTGGATCTTCCGGACCGGCTACCGGCTGCGCAACTGACCCTGCCGCTCTAAAGCGCGTCGCGTTTGAACGGACTCAGGCGACGCGCATTAGGTCTTTGTTTTTATGCATGTCGTTTGCTCAAATCGGGACCACTTTTGAGCGACATGCAAATAGGCGATCGCCCGTGCGCCGGTCAAATCAACAGTTTTGCTGGGGGCAAATTGGCCACGTTGGCCGCCACGCTTCTTGCTAGATCGCCTTGATGAGGCGCAGCAACCCCAGCATCTCGATCAGCCTGCCCTCGCGGAAGGCGATGTAGGTCGGTTCTTCGACGCCATGGAAGCGGCGCTTGAACGCCGCCTGGCCTTTGAGGTTGAACTTGCTGCGGTTGACCCAGGGAGACTCATAGGCCCGCTCGAAGGCGTTGCGCCAGAAGCTCGATTCGGCAAAGCCGTTGGCTCCGACATCGAGCATCGGCGACAGGCCGAGCGTGACGACCGAAATGCCCTCATTGCGAAAGCGGTCGACGGCGAATTTGGTCAGCCCGATTTCGGCATGCGGCGAGGCATCGATGTGCTTGCGCTTGAACGAGGTGGTGTAGCCGATCACCTTGCCGCCGCTGAACATCGGATCGAAATCGAGCAGGGCGACGAGCTCGCCTTCCGGGCTGTAGAGCACGAAACGGCGCATATCGATGCCGAGATGATCGGCAAAGGGCCGGTTGAGGAAGGCCATCTCCCAGCGCTTGACGATGCGGTCGGCCCGCCAGTTCTGCGACAGGCGCTGGACTTCGTCGAGATAGACCGCTCCTTCGCCAAAGGAAAACCCCTTCTTCAAGAGCCAGCGTTCGGAATAGCGCACGGTTTCGTTGCGCTTGCCGGAAAAATCGTGAGCCGGCAGTTCCAGCCGCGTGTCGACGCCGAGGCGGTTGACCTGGTAGCCGAGCCCTGCCAGAACGCGCGCCGTCGGTTCGCCGATCTGCACGAACCACGGGCTGTCGGCGGCTTCGACAAAGCGCCTGATATAGTCGGGCCGATCGGCCGGATGGGCGACCGGGTCACCGAGCGCGAAATGGTGCTTCATCTTGGTGCCGAAGGCGATGTAGCCGTCGGCGTCGCCGAAATAGGACAGTTTTTGCTGCACGGCGGTCGAATAGGCCAGCGAGAAGTCGCCGTGCCGGCGGACAAGCGCCAGCCGCTCGACATGCGAAAAATCCTGGCGCGGCACCTTGGCTGCGGCGCCCTCCAGCAGTCTGTCGAGAAAGATGCGCAAGGAGGGCATGGTCGAGCTTCCGCGTGCCGATGATAAACAGAGGCTTGCCCCCAGGGCCTCGAATCAGTCGCATTGACGCGACCTCATTATCGATCATATCGCCCCTGTGCCATATGGGACGTGCCATATAGGACGGGTCCCCATGGCGCACCTGAAAGGAAATCTCGACCGAATGGCGGCTACGACAAGCGAAACGATGCCTATCGTCCTGGGGCCGAAAGGACCCGACTATACGGTTATCGTCATCGGCGCCGGAGCGGCGGGGCTGGCGGCCGCCGACGCGCTTGGCCGGCGCGGCGTGCGGGTCGTCGTGCTTGAAAAGGAGCCGCGGATCGCCGAACCGTGGCGAGGGCGGCACGAGAAGCTGACCCTCAACACGCATCGCGCGCTGTCGACCCTGCCCGGCCTTGCCTATCCGCCCCGCACCGCCGCCTTTCCGAACAAGGATGCCATCGTCGGTTATCTCGAGGATTTTGTCCGCGCGCGCGGCATAAGGGTCGAATTCGGCACCGCCGTCGAGCGGATCGAACGCAGAGGCAATGGCTGGCTCGTCCATACGGGCCGGGAAACGCTGAGCGCCCGCAATGTCATCGTCGCCACCGGCCGCGACCGCTTGCCATGGACGCCGGACTGGCAAGGCAAGGCGACTTTCACCGGCAAACTTGTCCACGCCGCCGATTTCGGCACAGCACAGGACTATGTGGGCAAAAGCGTGCTGGTGGTCGGAGCCGGAAATTCCGGCTTCGACGTGCTCAACCACCTCGCCCGCGCCGACACCAAGGCCATCTGCTTGTCAGCCACGCAGGGTCCGTCGCTGATGCCGAAACGGATCGGCAAGGTCGCCGTGGCGCGCTTCGGCGGTTTCATGGCGATGCTGCCGACGTGGATTGCCGATGCCGCGATTGCCGCGACGCAGCGGCTGGTGTTCGGCGACCTCACCCGCTTCGGCCTGCCGCCGGCGCCGAAGGGCGGCGCCAGCCGGCTCGGCGTCGAGCAGATCGCTATTGCCGTTGACGACGGCGCCGTCGCAGCGCTGAAGGCCGGACGGATTTCGGTGGTGGCGCCGGTGGCGGCTTTCGAAGGCGCCGGCGTGCGGCTGAACGACGGCACGGTGCTCGAGCCGGATGTAGTGATCGCGGCAACCGGCTATCGCACCGGCCTGGAGGCCATGCTGGGCGATCTCGGCGTGCTCGACGCCAAGGGCGTGCCGAAGGCCAATGGCGGCACCCCGAGCGGCCAGCCCGGCCTGTGGTTCATCGGCATGCGGCCAAGCCTGACCAGCTATTTTCACAGCGCCGGACTGCAGGCCGAAGCGATTGCCCGTCAGATCGCCAGGGAGTTGTAGACGCTTCGGTGCGCTTGGTCCGACACATCTGCATGGCGGGATCGTATATTTTGGCGGTTAGCCGAAGCGCCCTGTCCCTTCGTCATTCTCGGGTCTTCGCGACGCCGCTGCGCGGCTGCTTCGCCCGTGGGATGACGAAGCTGAGAGCTTGCGGCCAATCTCCCAACGCAGGCGCTTGAATCCACTTCATGTCTTGTTATATAAGATGTTATCAAAATCGGACAAACCGACCATGGAAGACATCATTCGATCCCTTGGCTATCTCACCCTCGGCAGCAGGCTGAAGCGCATCGGCGAGCAGTTGCAGGCCGATACGCAGCGCATGCTCAATGGGCTGGAGGTGCCGGTGCAGTCCAGCCAGTATCCTCTGCTGGCCGCGCTCGACCGGCTTGGGCCGCTGCCTGTCGGCGAACTGGCGCAGTCAATGGGGATCACCCAGCCGGGGGTGACGCGCAGCGTGGCGCTGCTGGCCGAACTGGGGCTGGTCGAGGCCGCGCCATCGAACGACGACCAGCGCCGCAGGATGATCTCGCTGACCGCGAACGGCCAGCGCCTGGTCGATGTGGCGAAGCGGGACGTTTGGCCGCGCATCGAGAACGCCGTTGCCGACTTGTGCAAAGGCCTTGCGGGGCCGCTTCTCGAACAACTCTCGGCAATAGAGGACGGCCTGGCGGCGGCCCCACTCGACCGTCGTGTGAAACAGGATGTCGCGCCATGAGCCATGTCCTCGATCGTCCGGTCTGGAGCGCGCTCGACACGCGGCATCGGATCTTTGCGTATGGCGACAGGCTCGCCAGGCGCTATCCCTCCTCGATCGTCCCCTTCGCGGCTTCCGGGGCAGACGACGCTGAGAGCCTGCAGGCGCTCGCAAGCCTCATTCCTGCAGGTGAGAGCGTGTTCATGCTCCAGGCGGACCCCATTGCCCTGCCGCCGGAACTGACCGCGACCGTGACCGCCTTCGGCGTTCAGATGGTTGCCGAGGCGCCATTGCCTTCCGTGTCGGACGAGCGTGTGCAGCAGCTGACGCAGGACGACGCGGCCGAGATGCTTGCTTTGGCGTCACTGACCAAGCCCGGCCCGTTCACCCTCAAGGCGCTGAGCCTCGGCGACTTCTGGGGCGTGAAGATCGACGGCCGGCTGGCGGCGATGGCCGGCGAGCGCATGAAGCAGCCCGGCTACAGCGAACTCAGCGGCGTCTGCTCGCATCCCGAATTTCGCGGCAGCGGCCTCGGCCGGCTGCTGTCGGTGTTCGTGGCCAACCGAATTTTTGCGCGCGGCGAAGTTCCCTACCTGCATGCCTATGCCAGCAATGCCGGCGCGGTCCGGTTGTACGAGTCCATCGGCTTCAGGCTGAGGGCAGAGATGAATGTGGCCGTCGTGCAGCGCGCCGGATAGGCCGCCTTGCGGGCCTCAGGCTGATTTCGGCTCCAACCTGCGGAAACCCACGGTTTCCATAAGCATATCTTCCTCGACCATCCCGGCATTGTGCAGCGCAAGCAGGTTCAGCGCGATCTCCCGCGCCTCCGCCGAATCGGGATGCACGTCGCGCCTGCGGCAGGCTTCGTCGAACACGCGTTGCAGCCTGGCGATGTCGTCGGGTTTCAGCAGGCCACGGTCATAGACGGACTTTGGCATGGCACTCTCCTCCAGAAGAGGTAGGGCGCCATGTTTAAATGTCCATTCTTTTCCGGGGCTTGGGTGGGCAGCTGCCTGGGTTTGCGTTAATCCGGCCCGAGCGTTGCAATCAGACCGCGATCGTGCTGCCATTCATTCAGCCACCTCTCGTCATCGTCGGGCCTGTCTCGCCGCAGTCTGCTTGACGTGTCGGCGCGCTTGCGAAACAAGGGCTGCCACAAACGACAGCGAGGCACAAAAGTGAGTTTCTGGGGACTGGCGCAGATCGTCGTTTCGACGGTGATCTTCCTGCTGGCGGCAATCGCGGCCAAGCAATGGGGGCTGGCGCCAAGCCTTGGCAAGATCGTGCTGACACTGGCGCTCTATACGGCGGGCAATCTGATGATGCTGCGGCTGGTTCGTGAGTTCGGCATGTCGGTGTCGTTCAGCCTGTCGGCGGTGATCCAACTGGTGGCGGTCAATGTGGTGGCGCTGGTGTTCTTCGGCGAACGCGTCAATGCCTTGCAGGCGACCGGCATCGTGCTGGCCATCGCTGCGGTGGTGCTGATCTCGCTCGGGCCTTACCTGCAGGGGCGACTGTAATCCGATGAAGACCCCGCGTGCGTTCACCAACTGGCTTGAATTTCCGGTGCTGCTGGCCGGGCTGGTGATAGCCGCCGGGCTGTGGGGCTTCGAGGAACTGATGGAGGTGGCGCGGGCCACCACGCCGCACGCTTTCGATACTGAGATCCTGCTCGCTTTCCGAAAAGTGGGTCAGCCGGATGTTCCCGTCGGCCCGGCATGGCTGGAAGGCGCGATGCGCGACATCACCAGCCTCGGCAGCTCCAGCGTGCTGGTGCTGATCGTAACGGCGGTGATCGTCTACCTCCTGCTGATCCGCAGGCCGAGGACGGCGCTGCTGATCTTTGTCGCGGTGGCCGGCGGGCAGCTGCTGTCGACCTTGCTCAAGGCCGGCATCGACCGGCCGCGCCCCGATCTTGTCTCGCACCTGGCCAACGAGACGTCGCTGTCGTTTCCCAGCGGCCACGCCATGCTGTCGGCGGTGACCTATCTCACGCTGGGCTCGCTGGCAGCGCGCTTCCTGCCGGGACGAACGACGAAAATCTATGTCCTCAGCCTGGCGGTGCTGGTAACGCTGCTGGTCGGCGTCAGCCGCGTCTATCTCGGCGTCCACTGGCCTTCCGACGTGCTGGCGGGATGGTGCGCCGGCTTCACCTGGGCGACGCTGTGCTGGCTGGCGGCGCGAATGCTGCAGCGGAACAAGGCGGTGGCCGATGGCAACGAGCCCGAAGACTGACGATCCGGAGCGACATTCAAATCAGCCGGTTGATCAGCCCGTGTCCGCAGCCTACCAGCAGAAAAACCGCCGACAGCAAGGCTGCCGACGTCGTCAAGGTCCTGAAAATCTTCAACTGATATTTCCCGCCAATAAGAGCCAAGGCGGTTAACGTAGCATGCTCATCCCGTATCCCGCCATCCGGCTTTGTGGAGAGATCATGTTTCATGTATGCTTTATGATGGTTGAAACATCACTATGATTGTATTACACGTCGTCTCCGCAGACTCAGACGGGGGTTCCGACCGATGATCACTGCCGCGCAGATGCGCGCCGCGAGGGCGCTGGCCGGCATCGATCAGAAGACGCTCGCCGAGCGTGCCGGCGTTTCGCTTCCGACAATCCAGCGCATGGAAGCGAGTGACGGCGTGGTCAGGGGTGTGGTCGATACGCTGATGAAGGTTATCCAGGCTCTCGACGAGGCCGGGGTGGAGCTCATCGGCGAGAACCAGACCAGCGAGCGCGGCGGCCGGGGCGTGCGCCTCAAGCCGGTCGCGCCGCCGAACCCGCAAGGCTGAGCCGGCAAATAGTCGCGACGGCGACCGCCGACAGTCCTGCCGACGATCCCGCCGCCTTCACGCAAGCGGAAGGCAGTCCATGGATCAGATCCGGCGGGCGGTGCATCAACCGGCCCAGAAGTCGGCAAAGCCGACATTTTCAGAGCTGTTCACGCCCAAGCTGGTGACGGTCTGGCGCGAAGGTTACCGCCTGCCGCAGTTCAAGGCCGACTTCATGGCCGGGCTGACCGTCGCTATTGTCGCGTTGCCGCTGTCGATGGCGATTGCGATTGCTTCGGGCGTGACGCCGGAGCGCGGCCTGTTCACGGCCATTGTCGGCGGCTTCATCGTCTCGGCGCTCGGCGGCAGCCGCTTCCAGATCGGCGGCCCGGCCGGCGCCTTCATCGTGCTGGTGGCGGCGACGGTGCAGCGCGAAGGCGTCGACGGACTGCTGCTGGCGACGATGATGGCCGGCATCTTCCTGCTCGCCGTCGGCTATCTCCGGCTCGGAACCTATATCAAATTCATCCCTTACCCGGTGACGGTCGGCTTCACCGCCGGCATCTCGATCATCATCTTCTCCGGCCAGATCGTGGAACTGTTCGGGCTGAGGCTTGCCGGGCCGGAGCCCGGGCCGCTGCTGCCGAAGCTGATGGCGATCGGCCACGCGGCCGGCACGCTCAATATCTCGGCAACGCTGGTGGCGGCGCTGACCATCGCCACCATCGTCGGGGTGAAGCGCTGGCGGCCCGGCTGGCCGGGCATGCTGATCGCCGTCGGACTGGCCTCCCTTGTCGTGGCGCTGCTTTCGCTGCCGGCGGAAACGATCGGCACCCGCTATGGCGGCATTCCGCGCAGCCTGCAATTTCCGGCGCTGCCGGCGCTCAGCCTCGACAAGGCGCTTGCGGTGCTGCCGGATGCGGTGGCCTTTGCGCTGCTCGGCGCCATCGAATCGCTGCTGTCGGCCGTGGTCGCCGACGGCATGACCGGGCGGCGGCACCGTTCCAATTGCGAGCTTGTCGCGCAAGGCTTTGCCAACATCGCGTCTGCCCTGTTCGGTGGCATCTGCACCACCGGCACCATCGCCCGCACCGCCACCAATGTGCGGGCCGGCGCGCATGGGCCGGTTTCCGGCATGCTGCATTCGCTTTTTCTGCTGGTCTTCATGCTGGTGGCCGCACCAATGGCGAGCTACATCCCGCTTGCCGCCCTTGCCGGGGTGCTGGCGGTTGTCTGCTGGAACATGTTCGAGAAGCAGGCCTTCGTCACGTTGCTGCGCGCTTCGCGCGGCGACGCCCTGGTGCTGATGGCAACCTTCCTGATCGTCGTCTTCCGCGATCTCACCGAAGGCATCGTCGTCGGCTTCGCGCTAGGCTCGATCCTGTTCATCGACCGCATGGCCAAGTCGATCGCCGTGGAGGCGGATTTGCCGCTGGTGCAGGACGATGTCGCCGACAGCAGCGGCCGCGCCTACGATGCAAGCGAGGCAAGCGACGCCGACACCGTCGTCTATCGCATCTCCGGCGCCTTCTTCTTCGGCGCCGCCTCGACTGTCGGCACGGTGCTCGACCGCATCGCCGACCAGCGCAAGAACTTCATCCTCGATTGTTCGGCGGTGCCCTTCTTCGATTCCACCGCGGCCAATGTCATCGAGGGCGCGGCGCACAAGGCGAAGCGCGCCGGCGTGCGTTTCATCATCGCCGGCGCCTCGCCGCAGACGCGGCGCATGCTGATCAACCACGGCGTCAAGCGGCCGCTGGTGACCTTTGCCGCTTCGATCAATGATGCGCGGGCGCAACTCAAAACCGCGCCCGTTGGCTGAGCCGGCAAATGTGCGCCGTCAGTCCAGGCTCAGCACCGCGATCTCACCTTCGTTCATCAGCGGCACGAAAATCCGCGTGCCGTCTGTGCCGATATCGGCGCTGCCCGGCTTGAACTGCTCTACAGCCTCCGGCGCCTCGCCGACTTTGTACCGATAGAGCGTGCCGGTCATGAAGGCGGTGGCGTAGATGCTGTCGCCGATGGCGACGACGCCGTCGAGGTCGGCAAAGTTTTGTGCGCCAGGCAGCGGCGTCACGGCTTTCGTCGCGAGATCGACCGACAGCAGGCCCCCGGGCGCGGCAGTGCTGAAGTCCGGCTTGATGCCCTTGCCCCAGGACGCCACGATCAGCCGATCGCGATCGGCAAAGATGCCGTTGGGTGCGGCGAGCTTCGCATCCTTCACGAACAGTTCCGGCTTGTCGCCGTCAATGCGGTAGATCGCATCGGCCAGCATGTCGGTGACATAAACCTTGCCCGAACTGTCCGATGTCACGTCATTGAGGAAAACGGCGCCGGGCACATCGATCGTCGAGATGAGCTTGCCGCTGGCGAGATCGACGATGCGCACCTTGGTGATGTCGGCGACGTAGAGCTTGCCGCCAGAGATCGCCGAGCCCTTCGGTGCATCCATGCCGGCGGTCCAGTGCCGGCTAACGACCTTGCCGTCCAGCGACAGCACCGAGAGATAGCCGTTGCCGTCGGCCTCCCCGGGATTGCCGACGATGTTGGAGACGATGATGCGGTTGTTGGCGGCATCGAACAGCGCCGATTCGGGTTGCTCGAAGCCCGAGGCGCGCCAGAGTTCGGCGGCCTCGGCCGCAGGCACAAGCGCGATACCGAAGGCGGCGAGACAAATGGAGGGGATGAGGGTTTTCATGGCCAGGTCTCCTGTGGTGGATGGCGGAGAGCTAGGAGTTTCGATACTTTTCCGGAAGGGCGATTCGAGCTAGTATCGGAAACCGATACGAAATGGCGCAAAAGAGGTGCATCCCATGAACGGCCTGATCTTCGAGGCGCTGAAGCGGACGCTGAAGGCCAAGGGCGTCACCTATCGTGAGCTAGCCGGGCGGATGGGCGTTTCCGAGCCGACGGTGAAGCGCATCTTCCACGAGCGCAACTGCAAGCTCGACCGTCTCGTCGGGATCTGCGCTGCCGCCGGCGTCGAGCTGGAAAACGTGCTGGGGTCGATGAACCGGGGGCCGGGACCGGTCAACCGCATCGCGCCGGAGGTCGAGCGCAAGCTTGCCGGCCGGCCGGCGTTGCTGTTCATCTTCGTCATGCTGTCGGAGAAATTCACGCCCGAGGGCGTCATGCGCTCGCAAGGCTTGAGCGAAGCGTCGATGTTCCTCTATCTGCGCGATCTCGAAGCGCTCGGCCTCATTGCGCTGGGCAGCGGGTTGTCGGCACGGCTGCTGGTCGACACACCGATCCAGTGGAATTTCGAAGGGCCGCTCAGGCCGCTGTTCGAGATGACAAACAAGAATTTCATCGGCTGGGCGATCACCCATCTGGAGCGGGAAGCGACCTTCGTCTCTTTCTCCAGGCGGATGCGGCCGGAGACGGCGGAGATGGTCAAGCGCGAGGCAGAGGAACTGGCCGAGCGCGCCAAACTGCTCGCCCATCACGACCAGCACACGACGCCGGAAGACGGGCTGACCGGCTACAAATGGACATTTGCTTTTGGCGCAACCCCGTTTCCGGCGATCATGCCGATCGGCCCGCACCCCAGGGATGCCGGTGCGTCCGACCGGCCCACCGCTCCGGCAAAGGGACGCCGCCCGTTGCCGGCTTGACGCGCCAGCCGCGTTTCAAAAACGAAACCATGATAGAGTTCGCGCGCTGATTTGCCAGACTGTACGGGGCGGGTTTGCCGAATGCGTGACCGTCCCCGCAAAATCGAAGTGATCCTATGCCGACCGCGCCAACACTTGAACTTCGCCGCTATTCGCGCCTGAAAAATTTGCGGGAGCGCGCAGAACGCCAGGGTGCTGCATTGCAGTTCTGGGCGCGCACGGCATCGCTCGCCGTGATCTCCTGCTTCTTTTCCTTGATCAGCCGCTGGGATGCCTCGCTGCTCTTCGTGCTGGCGGGCCTAGCGCTGTTCCAGCTCGTCGGCCTGATCCAGTTTCGCTTTGCGCGCCGTCGCAACGCGCCATGGTGGATCGGTTACCTCGTCGGTACGCTGGACATCATTCTGTTGACCGTTCTGCTGGTAACGCCCAACCCGTTTTCCCTCGAGGTCGCGCCGGCTGCGATGCAACTGCGCGAGGGCAGCTTCAAATTCCTGCTGATTTTCGTATGCCTTGGCGCGCTGACCCTTTCGACGCGATTGGCGCTCTATCTCGGCGCGCTCGCGGCCTTGACGTGGACGATCGGGGTGGGATGGGTGGTTTTGCATGCGGGAACCGTCATTCCGGCAACGAACCTCTATTCGCTGCCGATGACAGAGCGACTGAATCTCTATCTCAACCCCAATTTCGTCGATACGTTCGCGCAGGCGACCAATGTGTTGGTTGTCCTGATTATCGGCGCGATCATGGCGCTGGTCGTCTCCCGTTCCCGGCATCTGTCGGAAGACTATGTCAAGGCAGAGCGCGCCCGCGCCAATCTCGCCCGGCATTTTTCGCCCAATGTCGTCGACCAGCTCGCCTCGGATGACGAGCCCTTCGGTCCGGTCCGCCGGCAGGATATCGCGGTGCTGTTCGCCGACATCGTCGGCTTCACACACTATTCCGAGGATCATCCGGCCGAAGCAGTGTTCGAACTACTGCGTCAGTTCCACCGTCGCATGGAGCAGGTCGTTTTCGACCACCATGGCACCGTCGACAACTATATCGGCGATTGCATCATGGCGACCTTCGGGGTACCGCAAGCCAGCCATGACGACGCAACCCGGGCCATCCGGTGCGCTGAAGCGATGATCGCCGCTATCGAAGACTGGAATGTCCAGCGTGTGTCCAGGGGATATCCGCCGCTGGACGTTCGGATCGGTGCACAATATGGCGCCGTCGTCCTCGGCGCGGTCGGCAGCGAGCGCAACCTGTCCTTCGCGGTGGTGGGCGACACCGTCAACGTCGCCAGCCGTTTGCAGGCGCTCTGCCGGGAGCTTCAGGCGAATATTTGCTTTGGGTCACGACTGATTGAGGCCGCGAAGGCGGAATCGCTCGGGACACAGCTGAATGCGCGCGATCATGGACCGGTTAGCATCCGCGGCCGGGACGAACCGGTCCATGTCTGGGTCGAACACAGAGCCGAAAACCAGGGCGCTATTGCGGTTTCGGCGTGATGCAGGCCGCCATGTGAGACGCCTGCACCTCGGCAGGATGGACGCCAGAAACCTCGACAGGATCGCGCCCGCCAGCGTGCGCAAAGCTGGCCCGTTCGAGAGCGACTTTCGCTGCCGCATCGATGCGGTTTGGTCGAAATGGTTAGCCGTGCGTTTTCAAATGCAGCATCGGATGGTGTTCGTAGTGCCCGGCGCCATTCTTCACGATCGGGTCCTCCGAGGTGATCGCCTCTATGTCCAGATCATCGGCAATCCGATAGAGCGACACCCCATAACCGCCAGCCGGGTCCATCACGGGGCCGTGCGCGACGATAAGCCTCTTTTCAAGCAGGTCATCCAGGAATGCTCCGTGCTGCTTCATCCACTCTTCCTCATCGGTGGTCATCGTTGCCAGAAAGTCGGAACGCGGCGGAATATATTTGCACAAATAGGACTTCATTCGGCGCTCCTCGGCGAAAGGAGGCTCGCCTGCCGGACTGGCCTGGCGATGCCTTGATTTTAGATCAATCGGCCACGCCCATCTGCTTGCGGAAGCTCTTGTCGAACATGTTTTCGGGCACGAAGCGCCGCATGAAGCGAAGACGGCCTGCCGTTTTGCCAGGCGTATAGCGCATGCTCGGCGTCTTTTCGGTGGCTGCCTGTACCACTTTGTCGGCCACGGCTTCCACCGGATCGCCGCTCGCGATTCTGTTGCGCCAGGTCGAATTCATGGCTGAGCGCCCCTGCTCGTAGACGCCGGAAATCCGGTCAGGCTGTTCGGCGTTCTCTTCCAGTCCGGTGCGGGTGAAGGCGGGCTCGACAAGGGAAACCCTGATGCCGAACGTTCGAAGTTCGTGATCGAGCGACTCGGAATATCCTTCGACTGCGTGTTTGGTGGCGGTGTAGAGGGCGGTGAATGGCCCCGGCAGGAAACCGGACACCGAACTGATGTTGATGATCCGGCCCTCGCCCTGTCTGCGCATGATGGGCAGCACTTCATTGGTCATGCGAACGATGCCGAAGACATTTATGTCGAACAGGCTTTGGGCTTGAGCGACCGATGATTCCTCGGCGCCGCCGATCAGGCTGCGGCCCGCATTGTTTACCAGTACGTCGATCCGGCCGGCGAGGGCGACAACTTGCTTGATGGCGTCTCTGACGGACCCATCATCGGTGACGTCGCAAGGGACCATGTGAATGCCCTGACGCACTTCGTTGGGCGCAGCTCGGCGGCTGGTGCCGAACACGCGATACCCCGCCCGGATGAGCGCAAGTCCGGCCGCATGCCCGATGCCACCCGAAGCGCCGGTGATCAGCGCGATCCTCTCGGCGCGCGACTGAACTTGTGTCATCTCAACTTTCCTGCCTAATGATTATGATCGTAATCATTGGGTGATAATGACCGCCGTAATCATTGTCAAGCGCCTCCGCCACGTCTTATATGTCGATCATCATCAATAGGAGAGGATGCGGTCGTGAAGGTGAGCAAGGAGATGGTCGAGTTAAATCGAGAGCGGGTCATCGATACCGCTGCAAAGCTCTTCCGCGAACAAGGGATCGACGGGATCGGCATTGCCGATCTGATGAGCGCGGCCGGGCTTACCCACGGAGGCTTCTACCGACAATTCAAGTCGAAGGACGACCTCACCGTTCAGGCCATGCAGCGGGCCTTCAGTGACATGAGCGCCGATCTATCCGCCCGGCTCGCTTCGACCGATACTCCGTTGGAGACGCTCGTGCGCCACTACATCTCGGACCATCATCGCGACAATCCGGGGCACGGATGCAGCCTCACCGCACTGGCGGCCGATGCCGCCCGGCACGACGATCCAGCGCTTCGATCGTTCTTCGGAAGCATCGTCAGCAATTATGTCGCGTTGATCATTTCACTCCTGCCGGGAAGCGACCCGGCCGCGAAGCGGAGTGCCGCGATCGCATTCCTAGCGGAAATGGTCGGATCGGTGATCCTCTCCCGCGTCGTGCCCGATCCGACGCTTTCCGCTGAGATCATCGACACTGTCTCGAATGATCTCATAGGGCGCCACTCGCCATCGGCGCCGGTTTGAATGGTTGCTATTCGGCGGCCTTCGCCTCAGCGGCCCTATCTTCCCAGGTCACCGCCCGGTAGTCGAACCCAAATTCCAGCGTCGGTTTCACGATGCGGAAGAAGGGCGACAGGTCGAAGTCGCGCGGCGTGTAGAGCGAGTGGTGGCGGATGTGCAGGATTTCGCGGCGCGAATAGTTCGACTGCGCCGAGGCGCGGCCGGGCGCGCGGGTGATCTCGGGCAGGATCGGGTAGCGGATCTCGCCATAGGCTTCGGCGATCAGCGTCGAGCAGATGGCGCGGGTCGGATCGCCGGAACCGAAAGCCAGCTGCGGCGGCGCCAGCGCACCGGCACCGGTGGCGTCGGCAGGAAAAAGCGCAGCATGTCGAAAATGTTCTTGAGATCGTATTTCAGGCCGAGCTTGCCGATCATGAAGGCGACGACATGGTCGCGGTCTTCCGGGGTCAGCCCGCTCGCCCGGCAGATACGGGTGTTGTAGGTGCGGTAGCGCGACAGCGGCACGGCGACACAGCCTTCGCCGAGCGTGACTTCGATCAGCCGACGCCGTTCCGATCCGTCCTCCGGTTCGGACAACGCATCGCCGATATAGAAGGCCGCATGCGACCAGGTCGACTGGGTCAGGTATTTGATCGCCGCCGAGATCTTCTGGTTGCCTTCGATGAGCAGGATGTCGCCGGGCTCGAGCGTGCGCCGCAACGTCTCGGCGTCGGACGGCGTGTAGGGCTCATAGCCGGAGGATTCGTCCTGCAGCCGGCCGGCAAGCCAGCGGCCAAGTCGGTCCAGAAGCGTGTCGGCAGGTGCGGTCATGGTAGAGCGTGACTAGCACGCGCCGGCGGGGGAGTGCCAGCGTCAGCCGGCCGGCAGTGTCTGTTGCGGCAGTGCGGGCCCGGCGAGGTCGTCGCGCGCATTGCGGGCGAGCTTCTTTGTCGAGCGCTTGGGACTGTCACCGAACAGCTCGGCGGCACCGGCGAGGCAGCTCTTCTTCAAGCTTTTTTCCGAGCGCTTCAAAAGCTTGCCCAGGAGCTTGGTGTCCTGCGCATCGCCGAGCGGCTCGCCGTCGGCTTCGAGCAGGGCGCGCATGACGAAGACATCGTGCAGTTCGCCGAGCTTTTCACCCAGTTCGTCGACCGCCTTGCGCCGCACCTTGATCGGCGTCGGCCACAGCCGGCCGAGCAGCGAAAGATGCATCGAGTGGGTCTTGGCCGCCTTACGCAGATCGTGGAAATCCTCGGCTCCTCCGTGGGATCCGGCCTTGTCCAGCGCCTTCCTGGCCCGGCGCAAGGTCTTGCGAGCGCCTTCCGCAAGCACATCGGCTGCATGCTCAGGCAGATCGGGGAGCAGCAGCCGCTCGATCCGGATCAGGCCTTCCTCGCAGGCGGCCGTGGCCGCGCCTATGGCGGCGTCGAGACCAGCCCCGGCATGGATTTCATGCTGGCGGGCGATAAGCCGGTCGCGCACGCTGTCGAGGCCGCCGCCGGCAACCTGCTCGGGAAAGGCGGCTGCCAGCCGGTCGACGGTCTCGACCAGCGCGGTCGCCTCGCGCGGCCCGGCAAGCAGCGCCGCCACCTGACGGTAGCATTGGTTCTCAGTCCGACAGAATGTTTCATTTCCGGAACGGACCAGCCGCAGCAAGGCGCGCGCGCTCTTCAGCCGCTTGCGGCATTTGTGCAATGCCTGCTCCGGCTGGTCGCGCGCGACGGCCAGATGGGCAAGCGCCTTGCCGATCTCCTCGCCAAGGATACGCCTGACCTCGCCGGTCAGCGGCAGGCGCGGATCGATGCGAAAGCTCATGCGGCGATCTCCGGAATCCCCCTAGAGCATGATGCCGAAAAGTGTGAAGCGGTTTTCGGACGACATCATGCTCCATCTCTTTTGATTTAGAGCCGGATTCCGATTTTAGGTCGACCCGACCTTAAAATCATCCGGCTCTAGGGCGAGCGACGCGTTGTAAAATCTCTGCTCGCCGGTCACTTCGCGGCCGAGCCAATCAGGCAGCATTTCGTCAGGTACATCCTCCGGCGTCTCCAGCTCGGCCACCACAAGGCCGGCTAGAATCCCGCCGAAAACATCGACTTCGTAGAGATAGCCGCGATGCCTAACATGGTGGCGTGTCTTCTCGATGACATGTCCGATGGCGAAGGCCAGCATCTCCTCTGCGTCCGCCAGTGGAATTTCATATTCGTATTCGTCACGCTCGCGGATCCTGCTGCCGAATTTGAGCGTCAGCTTCGCCGAACTGCCGTCGCTGATGCGCACGCGCACGGTGCGGCCAGGTGCTGCGGCAAGGTAGAACTGGCGAATGCGTATATTCGCCTCGGCCATTTCTAGCCATTCGGCGGTGGAGACCAGGAACTTGCGTTCGACTTCCTTGCCCATGGCCGCCCACTAAAGCGTCTGCGGCCCGACATGGCAAGCCGCCGCGGATAATCAATTTGACTTTAATCAATCGATTGATTAAGTGCCCAGCATGATCAAAACCGTAGCCGATAAAACGCCCCGCCAGGAGACATCCCCCGCAGATCAGACGCGCGCCGCACTCGTGCTTTCGGCGCTCAAGCTGTTCGGACGGCAAGGGTTCGACGGCACGTCGACGCGTGAGATCGCCGCCGAGGCCAAGGCCAACATCGGCTCGATCGCCTATCATTTCGGCGGCAAGGAAGGGTTGCGCGCGGCCGCCGCCGACCACATCGTCGAAACCATCCAGTCGGTTGCCGGCCAGGCGCTCGGCGGCACGCAATTGCCGGGTCAAGCCGGCCCGGAGGCGGCGAGGGCACAATTGTTCGCCGCGCTGGAAGCGATGGTGGCGTTTATCGTAGCCAGACCGGAAGCTGGCGAGATCGTACAATTCGTACTTAGAGAGTTGTCGCATCCGACGGCCGCCCTCGACCGCATCTATGACGGGGTGTTCGAACCGACGCATCGCCGCCTCTGCCAGATCTGGGAACAGGCGACGGGCGAGCCGGCCGAAAGCGAGGCCACCAAGCTCGTGGTCTTCACGCTGATCGGCCAGGTCATCTATTTCCGCATCGGCCGCGAAGCAGTGATGCGTCGTATGGGCTGGCGCGAGATCGGTAACACCGAAGCCGCCAAGGTGGTGGCGGCGGTCACAAGCAATCTTGGCACCATACTGGCGGCCCGAAATCCGGTCGCCCGCAAGGAGGGCAAGCGATGAGTTTTCTCTGTTCCCTGCCGCTCGCAGCCCAGCTGTTCGGCGCCTGCGCGCCGGCAGCGCCGCTTGCCGTCGGCTATGTCGAGGGCGACTATGTCTTGCTGGCGCCGATCGAAGTGGCGCAGGTCGAGACCGTCGCGGTCAAGCGCGGCGACCGTGTTGTATCAGGCACGCCGGTGGTGACTCTCGAAAGCGCCGACGCAAAAATCGCCGTCGCCCAGGCAGAGGCCGCGCTCGCCCAGGCGCAGGCGCAGCTGGCCGACCTGCAGATCGGCAAGCGGCCGGAGGAGATCGCGGTGCTGAAGGCCGAGGTCGACATGGCCAAGGCCCAGGCCACGGATGCCAAGCGCAAATACGACCGCGCCGCCGACCTGTTCAAGCGCGGTGCCGGCACGCAGGCCGACTACGACACCGCCGCCGCGACGCTGGAGACCGCCAATGCGCAGGTCGGCCAGGCGCAGGCCAACCTCGCCGTCGGCGGTCTGCCTGCGCGTCCCGAAACGATCAAGGCGGCAGACAATCAGGTCAAACAGGCGCAGTCGGCGTTGGAACAGGCTGAGTGGCGGCTATCGAAGCGCGTGCTGGCGGCACCCTCGCCCGGCCGCATCAATGACGTCATCCGCAATCCCGGCGACACCGCCGGTCCGACCGCGCCTGTCATTTCGATGTTGCCGGACGGTGCGGTAAAGCTCAGCGTCTATGTCCCGGAAAGTGCGTTCTCGTCGATCAAGGTCGGCACGCTGCTTGTCGTCCATTGCGACGGCTGCGGGCCGGAGGTGAAGGCGCGCGTCAGCTATGTCTCGCCCGACCCGGAATTCACCCCGCCGGTGATCTACTCGCTCGAGAACCGGCAGAAGCTGGTCTACCTCGTCGAGGCGCGGCCTGAGGGCAAGGCGCAAGCGCTGCAGCCGGGACAGATCGTCGATGTCGAGCTGGCGGCCTCCGCAAAATGAACGCCATCGACGTTCATGGCCTGGTCAAGCGTTTCGGCGACAAGACTGTCGTCGACCATGTGACGATGAAGGTGGCAGAGGGCGAGATCGTCGGCTTTCTCGGGCCCAACGGGTCCGGCAAGACGACGACCATCCGCATCATGTGCGGCCTGCTGACGCCCGACGAGGGCGAAGGTACGGTGCTGGGTTTCAACATCCGCACCGAGTCGCTCCGCATCAAGCGCGAAGTCGGCTACATGACGCAGAAATTCTCGTTCTACGAGGATTTGACGATCGGCGAGAATCTCGAATTCGTGGCGCGGCTCTACCGGCTGAAGCCGGTCGAGGAGCATGTGTCGAAAACGCTGGAAGAGCTTGGCCTCACGAGCCGCCGCAACCAGCTCGCCGGCACGCTGTCGGGCGGCTGGAAGCAGCGGCTGGCACTGGCCGCCTGCATCATGCACAAGCCGAAGCTGCTGCTGCTCGACGAGCCGACCGCCGGCGTCGATCCGAAGGCGCGGCGCGAATTCTGGGACGAGATCCACCGGCTGGCGAGCGGCGGTCTGACCGTGCTGGTGTCCACCCACTACATGGACGAGGCCGAGCGCTGCCACCGCATCAGCTACATCTCCTACGGCAAGATGCTGGCCACCGGCACGGTGGACGAGGTGGTGACGAATGCCGGTCTGACCACCTTCGTGCTGCAGGGACCGCGCCTCGACCAGGTCGCCGATGCACTCAGGGACCGGCCCGGCGTCGACCAGGTGGCGCCGTTCGGCGCGACGCTGCATGTCGTCGGCTCCGACATGGCAAAGCTCGAAAAGGCGCTCGCCGATGTCGAGAAGGAGCACAAGGGCGTCAGCGTAAAACCCGGCGAGACCAGCCTCGAGGACGTCTTCATCCAGTTCATGTCCGGCTCGAAGGACAATATGGCATGAACAGCGTCTTCTCCTTCGCCAGGCTCGGTGCGCTGCTGATCAAGGAATTCATCCAGATGCGGCGCGACCGCATCACCTTCGCCATGATGCTGGGCGTGCCGCTTTTGCAGCTGGTGCTGTTCGGCTACGCCATCAACAACGATCCCAAAAGCCTGCCTGCCGCACTGGTGGCGACCAGCAATGACCCCTACACCCGCGCCATTGTCGCGGCCCTGCAGACGACCGGCTACTACCGCTTCGACCATGTTGCGCAAAGTGCCGAGGCTGCCGAATTCCTGATGGCGCGCGGCGATGTCGCCTTCGTCGTCACCATCCCGGCCGATTTCGGCCGCCGGGTGGAGCGCGGCGACAATCCGCAGATACTCATCGAGGCCCGACGCCACCGACCCGGCCGCCGCCAGCGGCGCCATCTCGACGCTAAGCAAAGTGGCCAGCCAGGCGCTGCTTCGGGCGCAAGGCATGCAGGAGGCGGCGAGTGAGGCCGCCAGGGGCCAGCTCGATGTGGTGGTGCACCAGCGCTACAATCCGGAAGGCATCTCGCAATACAACATCGTGCCCGGCCTGCTCGGCGTCATCCTGCAGATGACCCTGGTGATGATGACCTCGATCGCACTGACCCGCGAGACCGAGCGCGGCACGATGGAAAACCTGCTCGCCATGCCGTCCAGCCCGTTCGAGATCATGCTGGGCAAGGTGCTGCCCTATCTTGTGGTCGGTGGCGTCCAGGTGGTGGTGGTGCTGGCGGCGTCGAAGCTCTTGTTCGCCATCCCCTTCACCGGTTCCATGTCGCTGCTGCTTACAGCCGTATTGGTGTTCGTGCTGGCGCTGGTGCTGCTTGGCTACACCATCTCGACCATCGCCCGCACGCAGATGCAGGCGCTGCAGCTGACCTTCTTCTTCTTCCTGCCGTCGATCCTGCTGTCCGGCTTCATGTTCCCCTATCGCGGCATGCCGGGCTGGGCGCAGACCTTCGGCGAGATTTTCCCGCTGACGCATTTTCTGCGCATCACCCGCGCGGTGATGCTGAAGGGCGCCGAACTGCCGGCGGTTGCGGGCGAGATCGCCTGGCTGGTCGGGTTCGTGGCCTTGTTTGCCGGCGTCGCATTGGTGCGGTTCAGGCGCACGCTCGACTGAGCGTTCAGGAATTGAGCGATCGCGGACCGCTGACGAACGGGCTGCCCCTGACATAGAACCGCAGCGGGCGGTCCGCATCCTTCGTGATGCCGATGCGGATGCCTTGGCCGATGTCGCTGGCCTGATGCTCGTCGGCTGCCAGCCATAGCGGGCCTTGGCGGCACAGATCGAGGCCGTCCAGCGAACGGTCGATCCGCAATGCCTGGGCGAGCCGCCCCGGCCCGCGCGCCAGGTCGCGCAGGCGCTCCACGCCCCGGTTCAGCCGCATGATGGCGATGCCTTCGAGCGGCTCCAGCGCCCGGATCAGCACGCCGGTGCCGGTGCCCGGCCCCTCGCTCGAGACATTGAGCATCCAGGAGACCCCATAGGCGAGGTAGACGTAGGCGTGCCCGGCGTCAAGAAACATCGAACGGTTGCGCGGCGTCATCCCGCGATAGCCGTGACCGGCGGCGTCGCCGGTGACATAGGCCTCGGTCTCGACGATACGGCCGCCGACGATGCCTTCCGGCAATTCCCGCACCACGAGCTTGCCGATGAGATAGCGGGCGAGATCGGCCGTATCATTAGGCAGTTCGGCACGATCGAGCGGATGGTGGCTGGTCATGCTACCGCCGCCGTGTTTCAAGGTATCCGTTCGACCCATTGCGCGCGCGACTGCCCCGGCTCGAACGGATCGCCGAAATACTGGGTCTCGCGAACCACCTTGCCATCGACGAACTCCATGATGCTCACCGTATAGGACGGAATCCCGTCATAGGTCAGGACATACTCGGTGATCCAGAGGTCGCCTGACCCGGTGATCCGCCGCACGGCAAAGCGCTTCCGGTTGGGCTGGGCGGCGCGCGACGGCTTGATGTTGTGCCGTCCGCTGATGCGCTCGCCTGACTGCGGATAGTCAAGCACCGCGTCGTCGCGATAAATCTGATGCTCCGTCTCGAAATCATTGGCATCGGAGGCAGCCCAATGGCGATCGAGAGCCGCCCTTATCTCAGCGTCTGCCATATCGGTTCTCAGGCCGCAGCCATGATCTCGGCATAGGTGGTGAAATCGACATTGCCGCCTGACAGCACGACGGCGACGCATTTGCCCGACAGTTCGATCTCGCCTGACGAGAGCGCCGCCAGCGCCACGCAGCCGCCGGGTTCGACCACCAGCTTGAGATGGGCCATGGCGTCGCGCACCGCCTGTGCGGCCGCCTTGTCGGAGACGGCGATGGCGCCGGCGAGGTTCTTGCGGTTGATCTCGAAGGTGATGGCACCGGGCTCTGCGGTGAGGATGGCATCGCAGATCGAACTGTGGCCGGGCTCGTTGGAAACCCTTTTTCCCTCGATCAGCGAGCGGCGGGTGTCGTCGAAATGCTCGGGCTCAACGGCCCAGACTGCCGTGGCCGGCGAGGCATCCTTGACGGCGATCGAAATGCCGCTCGTCAGGCCGCCGCCTCCACAGGGAATGACGATCGCATCGAGGCTGACGCCGAGCGCTTTTGCCTGGCGCATCAGTTCGAGACCGATCGTGCCCTGGCCGGCGATGATGGCCGGATCGTCGAAAGGAGGCACCAGCACCATGCCCTTGTCCATGTAGGGTCGCACCACCGTCATGCGGTCGTCGCGAAAGCGGTCGAACGGCACCACTTCGGCGCCCATCTTGCGGACATTGGCGATCTTCATCGCCGGCGCGTCGGCCGGCATGGCAATGACCGCCTTGACGCCGAACATGGCAGCCGCCGCGGCGACGCCCTGAGCATGGTTGCCGGAGGAGAAGGCGACGACGCCGCGGCTGCGCTCTTCTTCGCTCAGCGAAGACAGTTTGTTGTAGGCGCCGCGGAACTTGAACGAGCCGGTGCGCTGCAGCGTCTCCGGCTTGAACAGGATGCGGCCCCCGAAGCGTTTGTTGAGTTCCAGCGATTCGATCAAGGTCGTTTCGGCGATCAGGCCGGAGAGCCGCGCGGCGGCGGCATGGATGTCGGCGATGCCGGGAAGCGTGGTCATGGCGAAGTCCTGAAAGGGATGAGATCGGCGCATGGTGCACGCAAAGGCAGGCCACGCACCAATGAAAAAATGTGACCGTTACAAAGTTTGGCGGGCATGAGCGGCGACGAGGGTCAAACTGGCCCACCTCTCCCGCCTTTATCAGCCGGGCCGTATCGGCTAAGGGCGGGGGAGCAGAATCCCGGACCGCCAGACATGACCGCCAAGCCAAAACCCCTGTTCCTCGGTATCGACACCGGTGGCACCTATACCGATGCCGTGCTGTGGTCGGAACAAGGCGGGCCAAAAGGCAAGGTGCTGGCCAAGGCCAAGGCGCTGACGACGCGGCACGATCTTGCCGTCGGCATTTCCGGCGCGGTCGATGCGGTGCTGGGAAAATCGGCCACTGATCCGGCCGCCATCAAACTCGTGTCGATGTCGACGACGCTCGCCACCAATGCGCTGGTCGAGGGCCAGGGTGGGCGTGTGGCGCTCATCATGATCGGCTTTACCGGGGCCGACCTTGCGCGCGACGGGCTGAAGACGGCGCTCGGCACCGATCCGGTGGTGTTTTGTCCGGGCGGCCATGACGTGCACGGCAATGCGGCCAAGCTCGATCTGTCGGGGCTGGAAGCAGCACTCCCTGAACTCGGCGCCTCGGTGTCGGGCTTTGCCGTGTGCGCCTATTTCGCCACCCGCAACCCGGCGCATGAACTCGCCGCGCGCGACCTCATCCGCGAAAAGACCGGCCTGCCGGTGACCGCCAGCCATGAATTGTCGGCCAAGCTCGGCGGTCCGCGTCGCGCGCTCACCACCTTGCTCAACGCCAGGCTGATCTCGATGATCGACCGGCTGGTGGCGGCAACCGAAGGATTTTTGGAAGCCCGCAACATCGCAGCGCCCCTGATGGTGGTGCGCGGCGATGGCGCGCTGGTTTCGGCGGCGTTTGCCCGCCAGCGGCCGATCGAGACCATCCTCTCCGGCCCGGCCGCCAGCCTGGTCGGCGCCCGCCACATGACGGGCCTGGACAACGCCATGGTGTCCGACATTGGCGGCACCACCACCGATGTCGCTGTGCTCGACGGCGGCCGTCCTCGGCTCGATCCCGAAGGCGCCACTGTCGGCGGCTTCCGCACCATGGTCGAGGCGGTCGCCATGCGCACCTTCGGCCTCGGCGGCGATTCCGAAGTGGCGCTGGAAGATGGCGCGCTCAACCCGAAGATCCTGCTCGGGCCGCGCCGCCTGGTGCCACTGGCGCTGGCCGGCATGATGCATGGTGCTTCAGTGACATTGGAGCTCGAGCGCCAGCTCAGGGCGCCCAACCCCGGCCGCATGGACAGCCGCTTTGCGTTGCGCACCGGCGTGCCGGACAGGCTCGCCGCCGGCCTGACCGCGCCCGAGGCGAAACTGTATGAACTCATTGGTGCCGTGCCGCTCGCCATCGACAGGCTGCTGACCTCGAACGCCCAGAACGCGACGCTGAACCGGCTGGTGTCGCGCGGGCTGGTGCATATCTCGGGCTTCACGCCCTCGGATGCCGCCCATGTGCTGGGCAAGCAGGCCAATTGGGATCCCACTGCTGCCCGGCTCGGCGCCGAACTGTTTTCCCGCAAGCGCGACGGCCGCGGCCAGAACATCGCGCCGTCTCCAGAGGTGATTTCCGAACGGGTGCTGCTGACGCTGACGCGCTGGTCGGCCGAATACATTCTGGAGACCGCCTTTGCCGAAGACGGGCTGGATGGCGCCGCCACCGTCGCGCATGCGCTGGTGCAGCGCGCCGTCGATTCCCATCCCGGCATCGCAAGGCTCAGCGTCGCGCTCGATCGTCCGGTCATTGGCCTCGGCGCCTCGGCGCCGCTGCACTATGCCGGCTTGGCCGAGCTGGTCGGTAATGAGTGCGTGGTGCCGGAGGATACCGACGTCGCCAACGCGCTCGGCGCCGTCGTCGGCCAGGTCCGCGTCTCCGCCGAAGCCCGCGTCAGCCAGCCCAGGGAAGGTTTGTTTCGTTTGGCCTCGGGGCAAACGGTGCGCGACTTCACGGACGAGGCCAAGGCGATCGCGGCAGCGGAGGCTGATGTGCGGGCGATTGTGGCCGAGCGGGCGAAGGATGCCGGCACGGATAATGCCGAGATCGACGTTTCGACCGAGTTCAAGGTGTCTACGGTTGAGGCCCAACGGATGTTTATCGAAGCGCATGTGGTGGCGGTTGCATCGGGTCGGCCGAGGATTGCGGTTTAATGCATGTCGCCCAGAAGTGTGCCGCGGTTCTGGGACAACGACATGCATCAAAACAAAGACTTAAAGCGCGTCGTATGAATCCGTTCAGCGCGACGCGCTTTAGGGTAATCTCCCTCCTTGTGGGGGAGATGGCCGGCAGGCCAGAGGGGGGCGCTGTCCCGCCGACCTCTCATCGACGCTCACCCCGCGACTCGGCCTGTTTCGATCGGTCATGGAAAGGTTTGCGTTCCTTCGCGCCCCCCTCTGCCCTTCCGGGCATCTCCCCCACGAGGGGGGAGATCAGCAGCTTCAAATTCCCCGCCTTCACCCTAAGCTGAATTGACCCTTCACCCCCGACATGCCAAAGGCCGCAAAGCCTTTCATCTGGAGAAGCCCTGATGACCGATCGCGTCGAGATCGCCGGATTGCGGATTGCCCGCGAACTGCATGACTTTGTCGGCGAAGCGCTGCCGGGTACCGGTATTGCCGCCGACGCCTTCTGGAACGGCTTTTCGTCCATCGTCCATGATCTCGCGCCGAAGAACCGGGCGCTGTTGGCCAAACGCGACGCCATGCAGGAACAGATCGACGCCTGGCACCGCGCCAATGGCGCGCCCATCAATATGGAGGCCTACAAAACCTTCTTGCGTGAGATCGGCTATCTCGTGCCCGAAGGGCCGGCCTTTTCCGTGTCGACCGACAATGTCGACCCCGAGATCGCCACCGTTGCCGGGCCGCAGCTGGTGGTGCCGGTGATGAATGCGCGTTATGCGACCAACGCCGCCAATGCCCGCTGGGGCTCGCTCTATGATGCGCTCTACGGCACCGACGCCATTGCCGAGACCGGTGGCGCCGAGAAGGGTAAAAGCTTCAACCCCGTGCGCGGCGCCAAGGTGGTTGCCTGGGCGAAGAGTTTTCTGGACGAGTCCGTGCCGCTCACCTCGGGCAAATGGGCCGGCGTGAACGGGCTGACGGTTTCGGGTGGCACCTTGCGGCTCGGCGCCGGCGCCGGCGGCACCACGCTGGCCAACCCGAAACAATTTGCCGGCTATCGCGGCGACGGTGCCAACCCGGAAGCCATCCTGCTGGTCCAGAACGGCCTGCACATCGAGATCCTCATCGACCGCACCAACCAGATCGGCCGCACCGACCCGGCCGGCATTGCCGACGTGATCCTGGAATCGGCGCTGACCACCATCCAGGACTGCGAGGATTCGGTCGCGGCGGTGGATGCCGAGGACAAGGTCATCGTCTACCGCAACTGGCTCGGCCTGATGAAGGGCGATCTGGCGGAGGAAATCAGCAAGGGCGGCAAAACCTTCACGCGCAAGCTCAATCCGGACCGCGCCTGGACCGCGCCCAGTGGTGGCGCGCTGAGCTTGCCCGGCCGCTCGCTGATGCTGGTGAGAAACGTCGGTCACCTGATGACCAATCCGGCCATCCTCGACCGCGATGGCAACGAGGTGCCGGAAGGCATCATGGATGCGGCGCTGACGGCGCTGATCGCGCTGCACGATGTCGGCGCCAACGGGCGGCGGATGAACTCCCGCGCGGGCTCGATGTATGTGGTGAAGCCGAAGATGCATGGGCCGGAGGAAGTCGCCTTCGCAGTCGAGATTTTCGACCGCGTCGAGGCGCTGCTCGGCATGGCCAAAAACACTATCAAGATGGGCATCATGGACGAGGAGCGGCGCACCACCGTCAACCTCAAGGAAGCGATCCGCGCGGCGAAGGAGCGCGTCGTGTTCATCAACACCGGCTTCCTCGACCGCACCGGCGACGAGATCCACACCTCGATGGAAGCCGGGCCGATGATCCGCAAGGGCGACATGAAGCAGGCCGCCTGGATCTCCGCCTATGAGGCGTGGAATGTCGACATCGGGCTCGAATGCGGGCTCGCCGGTCATGCCCAGATCGGCAAGGGCATGTGGGCGATGCCGGATCTGATGGCGGCGATGCTGGAACAGAAGATCGCCCATCCCAAGGCCGGCGCCAACACCGCCTGGGTGCCGTCGCCGACAGCGGCGACGCTGCACGCCACGCACTATCACAAGGTCGATGTCCACGCCGTCCAGGCGGCGCTGAAGAGCCGGCCGAAGGCGAAGCTCGATGATATATTGTCGGTGCCGGTGGCGGTGCGGCCGAACTGGACCCCCGACGAGATCCAGCGCGAGCTCGACAACAATGCGCAAGGCATTCTGGGCTATGTCGTGCGCTGGATCGACCAGGGCGTCGGCTGCTCGAAAGTGCCCGACATCAACGATGTCGGCCTGATGGAAGACCGCGCCACGCTGCGCATCTCCTCGCAGCACATCGCCAACTGGCTGCACCACAAGGTGTGCTCGCAGATCCAGGTGATGGATTCGCTGCGGCGCATGGCAGCGATCGTCGACCTCCAAAATGTCGGCGACCCGCTCTACCGCCCGATGGCCACCGATTTCGACAATTCCATCGCCTTCCAGGCCGCCTGCGACCTGGTGTTTAGAGGCCGCGAACAGCCGAACGGCTATACGGAGCCGGTGCTGCACGCGCGGAGGCTGGAGCTGAAGGCGAAAGAGCGGGCGAATTAGCGCCTGCGTTTCCCTCCCCCTCGAGGGGAGGGTGGCCCGAAGGGCCGGGTGGGGTCCTGCGTGAAGTGCGGCGACTCCCTTCGGACGACACTACAAGCAATGTCATTGCAGAGGCCCTTTCTCGGCTCGGCTCCAAAAAGATCGACCATTCTTCGGCGACCCCCACCCTGCCGCTTCGGGGCCACCTTCCCCTCAAGGAGGAGCGTTACGCCGCCTGCGCCACCCGCTCCGACATCATGCGGTAGGAAATCGCCTCGGCCAGGTGAATGCGACCGACGGTTTCTCTCGCTTCGAGATCGGCCAGCGTGCGCGCCACTTTCAGCACCCGATGATAGGCGCGCGCGGAAAAGCCGAGCTTTTCGCTGGCGTCCTTCAACAGAGACAGGCCGGCGGCATCCGGCATCGCGATGTCCTCGATAACAGAAGGCGAGCAATGCGCGTTGGTGGTCGCGCTGGTCACGCCGAGCCGCTCGAACCGTTCGCGCTGGATGGTGCGGGCGCGCGCGACGCGCTGCGCAACGGCGGCACTTTTCTCCGCCCGATCCGGCCGGATCAGATCGGCGGCCGAAACCGCAGGCACCTCGATCCTGAGATCGATGCGGTCGAGCAGCGGGCCGGAAATGCGCGCCTGGTAGTCGGTGCGGCAGCGCTCACCGCGCAGGCAGCGATAGCCGGGCTCGCCGGCCATGCCGCAACGGCACGGGTTCATCGCCGCCACCAGCTGGATGCGCGCTGGATAGGTGACGCGGTGGTTGGCGCGCGCGATCATGCAGTCGCCGGTCTCCAGTGGCTGGCGCAGCGCATCCAAGGTCTGCGGCGTGAATTCGGGAAACTCGTCGAGGAACAGCACGCCGTTATGGGCAAGCGATACTTCGCCCGGCCGCGCCCTGATGCCGCCGCCGACCATTGCCGCCATCGAAGCCGAATGGTGCGGGGCGCGGAACGGCCGCCGGTCGGTGAGCTTGCCTTCGCCGAGCTCGCCGGCCACCGAGGCGATCATCGAGACTTCAAGAAGTTCCTTGGGCGCCAGTGGCGGCAGAATTGAAGGCAGCCTCTGCGCCAGCATCGATTTTCCCGAGCCGGGAGGCCCGACCATCAACATGATATGGACGGAAGACCCTCAATAAGATAGGACACCTGGCTATGACAAAGATCGAGACTATGAGACCCCGGGCATACTCGTACATCCGGTTCTCCACCCCTGAGCAAGGTGCGGGCGACAGTCTGCGCCGGCAGACCGATAAGGCGGTGAAGTATGCCGCTCAACACAATCTAATTCTCGACGACACAACAACGTTTCGCGACCTCGGGGTCTCCGCATTTCGCGGCGCCAACGTGGCGGTGGGTGCGCTGGGCGACTTCCTATCGTTGGTACAATCAGGTGACATCAAGCCGGGAAGCTTCCTGTTGGTCGAGAACTTCGACCGCATCTCGCGCGACAGTATCTTGGACGCTCAAGCGGTCTTCACCAGCCTCTTATCTGCGGGGATCACCGTCGTCACGCTCAGCAATGATAGGGCGTACTCACGGGAGAGCCTGCGCCAAAACCAGTTTGCCATCTTTGAGATCATCATCGGGTTTATACGGGCCAACGACGAGAGCGCGCGGAAGCAGGAACTACTTCGCGCCGCATGGCACGGTAAGCGGCTCAAGTTGAAGGAGCGCGGCACGCCAATGACGCGACTTAGCCCCGGGTGGGTTCGTCTTCGCGAGGATGAGAGTGGATTTGAGCTGATACCGGAGCGCGCCGAGGTGGTCCGTCGCGTGTTTGAATTGACCTTAGCTGGTCAAGGGCAGCACGCAATTGCGAAGACCCTGAACCGTGAGGGTGTCCCCGTCTTCGGCGTGGGCAAGATGTGGCACCGTTCGTACATCAAGAAGATGCTGGAAGACCCCTCAGTGGTCGGAATGCATACGGCTCACCGGGTGGAGCGAGCAGGCGGCAAGAAGCGACGCGTCCCCACCGACACCGTCGAAGCCTATTTCCCGCCAGCGGTTGAGCGCGAAACGTTCGAGCAAGTTGCCGCTCTCGCAACGGGAAGGGGCGCAGGTAGTACAGTCAAAGGCATAGAGAACATTCTTGCTGGGCTTGCGGTTTGCCCAAAGTGTGGGTCGACAATGACGCGCGTGAATAAGGGGAGCAGGTCGCGGCCATCCCTTGTTTGTGTCAGGGCGAAGGCGGGGAAAGGGTGCGCTTACAAGTCAGTCTCTTGCGAGCAGGTAGAGTTCGCTTTGGTGGAGAAAGCCAGCGAGTTCTGGCGCACGCTTCCTGCGCCGGATGCTGCCCTCGAAGCCGAGTGGCAGAGACTTCTGGCGGCTGAGGAGGGCCATGACGCGGCGATCAGCAACATTGTGGACGCGATCAAGGGAGGGGGCTCTTCGACGATATTGCTGGACAGCCTACGGCACGTTGAAGCCGACCGCGAAGAGATCAGGAAGCAAGTCAGCGTGGTTGGCGAGAAGGTGACCGACGCTTTGACCAATAGGACGCAACAGACGGTCGAACGGCTTGTTGAAGGGTTGAGAATGACCACTCGCGACATTGTGTCCATTAACGCGACGATGCGCCAACTGTTCGCCAAAGTGACCGTGGATTGGCCGAGCGGATACCTGTGGTTCCACTGGAAACACGCTCCCGGAGAAGAAACGAGGCTCACGTTCGCATGGCCGAGCGACGCCTGAGCGCCAACCCTTCGGCTACTGCAATCGAAGCTGCAGCGCTCGGCGGCGGAAGATCATCCAGCCCAGACTGCAGGCCAGCACGACGTTCAGAATTGCCAAGCTCAAGAGAACGGCAAGCGTTCCGTGGGCGCCTCCGCGTTCCAGCAGCAATGCCCCGATTGATGGAGCGGCTGCTTGGGCGATCAAGCTCGGCATGGCCAGACGCCCCATTAGCTTTGCGTAGGCCGAGGGGCCGAACATGGCGAGGGGCAGCGTGCCTCGCGCAATGGTCTCAAGGCCGATGCCGCCCCCATAGAAGGCCAGTGCGACGGCCACAACCGGCATCCCGACCCAAAGCGCTGCAATGCCGACCGCGACGAAGGTCACCGATGCCAGTTTCGTCCAGATCGGATGATGGAAACGAGCGATCATCATCTCGACGGCGCGCGCTGACACCTGTGAGGGACCGACCATTGCCCCAAATCCGACCGCAGCCGCAAGCGTCAGACCACTGGCCTGCAGGATGGTCAGAAGGTGAACCGACACTGTCGAGGAGATGACCGCTGCCAGCGTCAGTGTAGCAGCCAGGACGATCATGACCGGTGTTGACGGCGGTTGCAGGGGCAACGACCCCTGAGCGGCCGCAGGCTGACCTTGATGGCTCTCAAGCGGTATCCCACGCGGCAGCATGAAGATGTAGAGCGGCAGCGCGATCAGGAGCTGCACAGCGGCGTAGATCAAGCAGGTGCCTCGCCAGCCGGTCTCGCCCATCAGGAAGGCGGATAGAGGCCAGCAGACCGTGCTGGCGAAGCCGCCGAACAGCGAAAGCGTGGTGATAGCTGAACGCGCGCTATGGCCGTACAGCCGCCCAAGCGTCGCGAAGGCAGCATCGTACAGTCCCGCCCCCATCCCGAGCCCGATGACCAGCCATGCCGCGATGTAGACGCCGCGGTTCGGGGCGACGGCAAGCCCGATCTGCCCGAGCCCGATGCAAGCTGCACTGAACGCCAGCACGTTGCGGCCCCCATGCCGCTCGATTGATGAACCGACATGCGGCGAAATGAGACCAGCAACGAGCAGCCCGAGCGAGAGCCCGCCAACCACCCATGCCAGCGGCCAGCCGGTGTCAGCGGCGACCGCCGGCGCAATGACTGCCGGCAAGTAGTATGACGACCCCCAGGCCATGATCTGGGTCAGACCAAGCACGGTGATGACCGTTTGGCGACTGCGCGGCGTCGAGGGCGGCGATACGATCATGCGGCGACGTTGCAGCCACAACCACTCTTGCCAGCCACTTTCGCTTCGGCATCAGCAACACAGCAAGCGTCGACCGCCACAGGGGCCGGGCCACCACAACAGCCTTGTGAAGCCGAGCCTTTGGAGGACGCAGGAACCGTGCAGACGCCAGTCTCAGGGAGCACCAGTTGCACAGCGTCGGCTGCTGCGATGTCCCCGGCGAGCGCCGCTGCGACCGAGCGAACCTGTTCATAGCCAGTCAGCAGCAGGAAGGTCGGTGCCCGGCCATAGCTCTTGATGCCGACCGTGTAGAAACCGGTCTCTGGGTGACTTAGTTGGCGGTGTCCATGAGGTGGTACGTCGCCGCAGGAATGCTCATTGGGATCGATTAGGGGCCCCAACGCCTTCACGCTTTCGAGCCACGGGTCAAGGTCGAGCCGAAGCTCGCGTGTTAGCGAGAGGTCGGGCCGTTGCCCTGTTGCGGCAATGATGCGGTCAACTGGACCAAGCCGCTGCAACCCGTCCTTGGTCATGCCCTCGACAATCAGGCCACCATCTTCCATGCGGATCGCCACTGTGGCAAAACCAGTCACAAGCGCAGTGCGGCCACTTTCGGCCAGTTCGCGGACATCAGCGCCAAGCTCACCACGGGCTGGTAATTGGTCAGCATCGCCGCCGCCATATGTGCGCACCAGGTCGGCACCGCGCGTCACCCAGACGAAGGCGGTCCCAGGTTCAACATCGGCCAATCTTGCAAGATCGAGCAAGGCATTGGCGGCTGAATGGCCTGAGCCAGCAACCAATGTCGTGCGGCCCGCATAGAGGTTGCGGTCGCGGCCGAGAACGTCAGGAATGCCGTATGCAATGCGGTCGGCAAACTCGACTTCCCCTTCTGCGGCGATGCCACCGGCCCCGAGCGGATTAGGTATCTGCCACGTTCCTGAAGCATCGATCACCGCGCGGGCGCTGTCACGCCTTGTGCCCTCGGCGGTCTCAATCACCAGCATGAAGGGGCGGGTTTCGCGTCCCTTGCTCAACACCTTGTCGACGCCCCAACGCGAGATGCCAACAACGCGGGCGCCTGTCTCGATCGAACTGGAAAGCTCGGGTAGACGCGCAAGCGGCTCCAGATAGTGTTTGACCAGTTCATCAGCCGTTGGGAACGCTTCCGGCTCTGGCGTCTCCCAGCCATGAGCCTCAAGCAAATCTTGAGCGGCGCGGTCGATGCAATAACGCCACGGGGTGAATACCCTGACGTGACCCCAATCTCTAAGGTTGGACGCAACGCTTGTGCCGGCCTCGTAGACCCTCACAGGAAGACCCTGTTTCGACAGGTGTGCGGCTGCCGCCAAGCCGACTGGACCAGCGCCGATGACGGCCACAGGGAGATCGTTTCGAGAGAGCAATATCATAGCTTCTATCCTTCCGGGATTACCGAAATAAGAGCAAAAAAGAGATCAGGCTACGGCCTCGCCTGCCACGGCACCGCAAGCGACGTCGGCACAGCACTCGTCGGCGAGGAACCCAATGAGTTCATTCATGATTGGATAATTCGCGCGGCAGATCAGCGTGGTCGCCTGCCGCTCTTGGGTCACAAGGCCGGTCAGGATGAGCCGGTGCAAATGATGCGACAGCGTTGACGCTGCTATGCCGAGGCTGTCCTGCAGGTAGCCGACGGGCCTACCCGCCTCACCTGCCCGAACCAGCGTCCGATAGAGGTTCAGCCGCGTCGGATTGCCGAGTGCTTCGAGCTGTTTTGCGGCTTGTTCGAGCTTCATCGAAATAACATACCCAGGCGATCGAGGCAGTCAAGCTCTATTTCGACAAATCCCGAAATAGGCCTTTATCAGACTACCCGCTTACCCTCAGCATCAATGATGACTTCGCCGTCTTCCTTAGTGAAGGGGCCAATGCCGGGATTGGGCAAGACGTCGAGGACCAGTTCAGATGGCCTTGCGAGGACCACCCCAAGGGGCGTAACCACAATGGGGCGATTGATCAATATCGGATGTTGAAGCATTGCGTCGATGAGTTGATCGTCCGACCATTTGGGATCAGCGAGGCCAAGCTCCTCGTAGGGCGTGTCCTTGGTGCGCAGCAATGCGCGTGGTGTGGTGCCCATGGCCGCGATCAGTTCGACCAGTCTTGCACGCGACGGCGGCGTATTGAGGTATTCAATGATCTCGGGTTTTTCCCCGCTCTGCCTGATGATCGCCAGCGTGTTTCGTGACGTGCCGCACTTGGGGTTGTGATAAATCGTAACGGTCATTCAGCGGCCTCCATGGTGGGGATGGTCTTGGCTTCAACAAGCAGCCAGCCCGCCAGCGCCAGGGCAATTAGCGCACCTGCCAGTTCGGCGGCGATGAACATCGGGACATCAACTGGACGGATGCCCGCGAAGGTATTGGAGAAGGCGCGTGCGATGGCAACGGCCGGGTTGGCGAACGAGGTCGAGGCAGTGAACCAGTATGCGGCGGTGATATAGAGCCCAACGAGCCACGGGATTGCATCGCTGCGAAATCGCAGGCCGGCAAGGATGGTGAAGACAAGACCGAAGGTGGCAACTAACTCGGCGAGCCATTGTCCCGGTCCGCTGCGCACCGTCGCGGACAACTCGACCAAGGGTAGGTCAAACATAGCGTGAGCCACCACCGTGCCAATGATCCCAGCAAGGAGTTGGGTGGCGACGTAGGCAAGTGCAGCCTTCCGGTCGATCTCTAATCGGAGGGCAAACACCAGCGTCACCGCCGGGTTGAAGTGGGCGCCAGAAATCGGGCCGAGGATGGTGATCAGAACAACGAGGATCGCCCCTGTCGGCAGAGTGTTACCGAGTAGGGACAGCGCTACATCGTCAGTCAGCCGGTCGGCCATGATGCCCGAACCAACCACAGTGGTGACCAACATCGCGGTGCCGAGGGCTTCCGCGACGATCCGACGGGATAGACCAGCGGTCACGGGTCTTTCCTCAGCATTTGCAGACCGCCTGAATGATGGGTCGGCAAAGCTCTGGGGCGCCGTTGCAGCAGTCCTCCATGAGGTAGGCGAGCAGATCGCGGAAACCGGTCATACTGGCGACATAGCGGACCATGCGCCCTTCGCGTTCGGTGCCGACCAGTCTGGCATGACCTTCCCGACATGGTGTTCTGGACGATGCCAAGACGCAAGGCTATCTCGCCAGCGGGGATACCCTCAGACCCGGCGCGGACGAGCAGCCGAAAGGTTTCCAGCCTCGTATCTTGGCCAAGCGCGGCTAATGCGCGGAGGGCGGCTGCCTTGTCCATTCATCTACCTATCCAGATGTATGGGATGTGTAGGGACGCTGTGTGACAGGCGCATGACAGCCCAGCCAGCTGGTACAGACGCGATCCTTGTTGGACGGCAGGCATGAGGAGGTTATTAGGACGAGAGCATCATAAATCGGCGTCCTCAAGGAGCAGCGAAAGTTGAGCCCCCGATTTCGGGAAGGCGTCCTCGAAATGCACCATGAACGTCGCCCAATCCTTGGAAATTCGCATGATCGCCACAAGCTGAAGAAGGTGGTCCCGAAGATCGGGTTGGCCTAGGTCTTCAGACAGGAACTGATGGTGTTTCCATTTGCGCCGCCCGGTGCCCGGCTCGGTCGGGTTCCGCTTCCGAAGTTCCTCCAGCACGCCGTCAGGCAGGCGGTCATAGACGATCTTATTCGTCAGCTTCCCGACCAACGGGGTCTTGGCTTTGCCCACGGGCCAACCCCAGCCTCTTAGCCGATAGAGCTGTCGATAGTACTCGTTCGGGAAACGCCGAGCCCAAGCCAGCTTCTCCTCTGAGAGGTATAGCGAGAGCAACTGGTGGAGGGCGTCCCTCTCTCGCTCGTCCTGGAAACCTGTGGCTTCATCAACGAGGGCTACAATGCCCACTTGAGCGAGCGCGCGAACGAGGATTTCGCACTTGTCGGCGATCTGCTGCTGCTGAGCCGTCAGAAGGTCGAGCCGGCGAGCTTCAAGGAAGAGATCGCAGACCTTGGGCAACAGTTCTGCCCTGTACCCCAGAGCCTTGCCGCCCGTGGGTGTCCGAAAGACGATTGGCACAGTTGCGGCGCGAATGTCGTCCGTGATCAAGGAGGAAAGGCTCACCGTGGCAAGGAACGGCGGCAAGTCCTCCGACGGCTGCTGCGAGCGACCCTTCGGCTTCGTGGACCGGCCTAACGCGCCGAGAAACCCTTCCTGCGTTAGGAGGCGCGTGCCGTCGGGCAGAACGGCACACGGGATTTCGCTGTTGCCGATGACGAGCTTTCCGGCGTGCGTTGCCTTCGGCAGGGTACGGTCTACATCCCACCGGGTCTTTGCACCTTGGCGAGCTATCTCGCGCTTTTGCTCGGCGGTCAGTTTCTCAGCGCGCGCCTCGCCACCACGGCTCTGGGGAGTTTGTTCTGACATAACGGTTCCTCATCGTTGCAAGCATGATACCGATACCATGCTTGCTGCTGAAGTGCAAGCATCGGTTCTAATGGATGCTTGCTGGGTAAGACGAGATGCGTCGGCTACCAAGCGCACTGACGAGATGACAAGCCTCGCTGTAGTGGCCCTGCGGCTTACGGGGGCGACGAGGCCCGGCTTGAAGTTGCGATAACGATGCGAAGGGCTAGACGAGCGACTGTCGCGCCCCTGCTGCTGTAGGCCTGGCGTTACGCGCTTCGAGGGGCGAACAGTATGATCCCCACGGCGAGTAAGGCGACAGCGCCCCCCGTGAGGTCCCAAGTGTCTGGTCGACGTCCTTCGGCCAGCCAAAGCCAGAACAGTGATGCGACGATGTAGACGCCGCCATAAGCCGCGTAGGCCCGACCTGCATAGTCGCTGGGAATAAGCGTCAGCAGGTAGGCAAACAGTACCAGCGAGGCGACCCCCGGAGCCAACCAGAGGGCTGATTTCCCCAGCTTGAGCCATGCCCAGAAGGCAAAGCAGCCGGCGATCTCGGCGAGGGCAGCGGCTGCGAACGTCAGGAAGGAGCTGAGAATGATGGCCATGTCGCTCGAACTTGTCACAGGCGCGTGGTGATGGCCACCAGCCAATCCGGCAAAGCCTGTTCAAGGCCGATTTGTATCGTTCGGTCGAAACCCGACAGGGTCATCACACCGGCAATCACCAGCAGGGCACCTAAGGCCATTTTGATGCGGCTGGACGCGCCCAGCATCCGACCCCGCCAACGCAGCAGCGCTTCGCGGGACATCAGAGCCAGCGTCAATAGCGGCAATGACGTGCCGATGCCGAAAGCCAGCATTGTGAGAATGACGGTGCCGAGGTTCTCGCCGCGTGCAGCCATGATGGAGGCCGCCCCCAGGGTGGGTCCGACACAGGGGGTCCATATCGCACCGAGCAGAAGACCGACGCCGAACTGGCCTGACATGCCTGACGTGGAGAACCCGCCAAAGCGGCTTTGCGTCCAGTTGCTGATCGGGCCAGCCGCTGTCGCGAACTGCGTCTGGAAACGAGGCACAAGCAGAACCGCGCCGAACAGGATGAGCAGCGCGGCAGCAGCCATGCGAAAGGCCGTCATGTCGAGGCCGATTGAGAACCCGACCGTAGCCACGAAGACGCCTATCGACGTGAAGGAGACGGCGACACCAATGGCCAGAGCCAACGGTGCCAGCCGATGTTCGGCCACCGCGCCAGTTAGAACGACTGGGAGCAAAGGCAGAACACAGGGCGAGAGGATCGACAAACCGCCGGCAAGCAGGGCGAGCAGCATGTCACAGCGCCTCGCGCAGCAGCGCTTCGATCACCGCTGGGTCGGTCTGCCCAGTCTGCCGGTCGACCTCCTTCCCGCTCTTGTAGACGATCATCGTGCTTTGCATCTGGACACGGTAACGAGCCAAAATCTCCTTCTGCGTGTCGAAATCGACATCGAACTTCTTCATGTTCTTGAAGTCGGGTGAGGCCAGCAACGACGCCACGATTGGCTTCTGCGCCTGACAGACCTCGCACCAGGGCGCGGTGATGTGGATCATGACTGGTCCGCCAGCCTTGAGAGCTTCGTCGAAGCCGGGAATGGTCTCGTCGCCGTTGTGGCTCAACGCCGGGCCGACAGCGGCAGCGATGGCGGCAGCAGCCGAGAACATCAGAAAGTGACGACGTTGCATGTTATGCGATCTCCTTGAGGTTCGATGAGGCGAGTTCGGGGGCAAAGTGGTCGAACAACAGGTCAGCCGCATCGGCCGCCTCCGGGGGCGCGGTGATAGTGAGGACCACTGCGCGAGAATTGCTCTTCAGGTCGAAGGTAAGGAACGCGCAGCAGGTCTGCTCCTTGCGCATCAACTCTGTGACCTCTTCCAGTGCTTCCCGCCCATAGGTGAGTTTGAGGGTCAGCGGCGTGCGATCAGCGTGATGAAGTGATCGACGGGCCAATGTGCGAATGTTGGCAACACGCTCCTTGAAGTCAGACGCGCCAAGAGTGCAGGCGATGGACAAAGCGTCATTCTCAGCCGCAGAGCCGCAAGACGGCCCGCAGCCGCACTCGTCCTGGGCCATCAACGACTTGAACGTGGCGGCGGGCACGGCTTTGCGGCGTGAGAGCAGATAGACCCCGCCGACCGGCACAGCGAGCGCGAGTAGGCCAAGGCCCCACGTACACGCAGCACTGGCGATAGCTGCCAAGCTCGTGCCGACCAGTGCTGCCGGCACCACCGCGACGGCGCAACAGGCTGCACAAGCCGCTGTGGCGGCCCCAGCCCACTTCAAGGTGTTCTTCATCAAAACGGCCTTTCCAGTTTCTATCTTTGCAAAGGCGTACGCCTTCAAGTAGCTTGAGGTTCAAGGAGAATTTTGCGATGAACCTTCACATCCGCGTGTTCACCATCGGGGCGCTGGCCAAGGCTGCTGGCGTGACGCCGCCGACCATCCGCTACTATGAGGAGATCGGACTATTGCCCCCAGCGTCGCGCACGGCTGGAGGTCAGCGCAGCTATGATGACGATGATTTGGGGCGGTTGACCTTCATTAAGCAGTGCCGGGACTTCGGGTTCGGTATTGAGCAGGTGCGCGTGTTGTTGGACCTGTCGATCAGCACCGACCGGGATTGCGTGGAAACGCGCGACATTGCCCAAGGGCATCTGGACGAGGTTCGCCAGAAGCTCGCAGAACTGCGTCTGCTCGAACGCCGACTGGAGAGCTTTGTCACGCGATGCAATGTCGCCTGTGCCGGGGGGCCGGGCCAAGACTGCGTCATCTTCAAGGATATGGCTGCGCCGGCCAAGGGCGGCTGCTGCGGATGAGGGCGACGACAAAACGCCTTCATTCCAGCTCCGACGGCACGCGATAGCCGAAGCTCTCAGCCCCCTTAGCTGGCCGCGTGGTGTTCTTCGTGGGGCGCTTCCCACACTTCAAGGGCCGCATCGGCGTTCATAACCGAAATCCGTACCTGATGTCAGAGTATGGGGGCGACCAAAATTCGCGATCTCGGCGAAGCCTTGTCAAAACGGTCCTGTACAGCCTCGATATGTTCAGCCAGAAACAACGCATGAACAACGCACCGGCAGCCACCGCAAGCCCCCCTTGCAACAAACCCGCTGCATTTGGATGGGGCGTCCTAATTGGCGCGCTCGGCGGTCTGGTGGGTCTCGGCGGCGCTGAGTTCCGCCTGCCACTGCTGATCGGCCTGTTCAACTTCGGAGCGTTGGAGGCCGTGATCCTTAACAAGGCGATGAGCCTGATCGTGGTGGCGACCGCGCTACCCTTCAGGGCTCAAACGGTGCCATTCGGACAACTCGCCGCATACTGGCATGTCATCGCGAACTTGCTCGCCGGAAGCCTCATAGGCGCATGGCTGGGTGCCGGATGGGCGACCCGACTTCGAGCTCAGACCCTCTACAAGACCATTGCTATCATTCTGCTCGTCATCGCAGGGGTGCTGGTGTTCGGTCATGACGCTCACACCGCTGGCGCGCTGCTGACTGGCTCGGCACAGTTGATCACCGGGATAGTCGCTGGGTTCATCATAGGGATCGTGGCGGCCCTGCTCGGGGTGGCTGGTGGCGAACTGCTGATCCCAACTCTGATCCTGCTGTTCGGGGCTGACATCAAGCTCGCCGGTAGCCTGTCGCTTGCTGTGAGCTTGCCGACCATGATTGTCGGGTTCGCTCGCTACAGCCGCGACCAGAGCTTCTCGGTCATCCGGCGCAACATCGCCTTCGTGCTGGTCATGGCCTGCGGCTCCATAGTCGGAACGTTCCTTGGCGGACAGATGCTCGGGTTTGTGCCCAGCGGTGTCCTCTTGCCTGCGCTCGCCGCGATCTTAGTGATCTCTGCGGTTAAGGTCTGGCGTCAGTAAGTAAGAACGTCTTCTCCTCCTTGGCTGCCTCGACAAGGGGGGCAGGAATTTTTGGTAGAAGTTTCTTTGACCCCGATCAGATACAAGGCAGCGCGCGGTCTACCCCCTTGCCCCCTTCGGTTCTACCACACACGCCTCGGGAAACCTTAGGCAGCCTCACTTTGTCCAGCCGTTCGCGTGCCAGAGCGGTCAGTCGGGGTGTGCGCCTTCCGCTCTTGCAAGCACTCGCTTCCGGGACTGCTCTGCCGGTGTTCGAGGGTGTCTGATAAGGTGTGCCGTTGTCGAACCGGTGGAAATCTGGTTCGCTAAATGCCTCTTGACAGGGCAAAACGAACCGCTTAATACCGAACCAGTCAAAACGAACTGGAGGGGTGTTATGGTGTTCATTCGGGCCTATTTGCGGGCATCGACCAAGGAGCAGGACGCGGGGCGCGCGAGGGAAGACCTTGAGGCGTTCTGCGAGGAACGCGGGCTGACCATCGCCGCCACCTATGAGGAGAACGAGAGCGGTGCGTCGCTGCACAGACCGGAGTTGTTCCGGCTGCTCAGGGACAGCAAGCCCGGTGATATCCTGCTCACGGAACAGGTCGACCGCCTTAGCCGACTGTCGGACAAGGATTGGGACCAGCTCAAGCGCGAGATCAAGGACCGAGAGGTCAAGGTCGTGGCGCTGGACTTGCCGACCTCGCACATGATGATGAAGACCGAGGACGCCTTCACCGGGCGCATGTTCGACGCCATCAACGGGATGCTGCTCGACATGCTCGCCGCCATCGCCCGCAAGGACTACGACGACCGACGCCGCAGGCAGGCTCAGGGCATCGCCAAGGCGAAGGCTGAGGGGCGCATGAAGGGCCGGCCCGAGGACGCAGAGCGTAACGAGGCGATCATGGACATGCTGCGCAAGGGGCAGAGCTGGAACACCATCGTGAAGGCCACCAACTGCTCACGCTCGACGCTTGCGAAGCTGGCTAAACGCCTCACGCCTTCTCCCGTTGTCATGGCGACCCCCTGACGCTGAGTAATGAGGACGGGACACATTTGTGGTTGTCCCTGCCGCTCACCCCGCAGTAGACGCTTGCCCTCCCGCCAATGCGGGGTGGCTACTTTGAGGATGATGACCATTGACCAACTGGACGGCTAAGCGCGAGCGGAAGGCCGACGTCAAGGGTCGGGCGAACGAGCCCAGCGCGATGTTTAGCCGATGCCGGGTGATCGGCTGCGGCAGGCCGGCCCGTGCGGGCACAGGGGACGGCTTGGATACGCGCTTCTGCCGTTCCCATGCTGATCACTACGCCCGCCACGGGAGCCCTTACAGGCCGTCATATGGGGCACGAGAGATGAACCCCTACCGGAGCGCCGCGCTGACATGGCTGGAGGCCAACCAGAATGACGCCTACGTGGCCAACGCGGTCGAACGAGTGGCCACGCTTTTGCGGACCGCAGGGCCTCATGTGGAGGCTTTCCGGCTACGTGGGCTCTCGCCGCAGGAACGCGCAAAGGCCGCCTGGGCGAGGCTGCGGAAGGCCGCAGTGGACCCTCGTCGGGTGGTGGCCGCGTGGCTCACAGTCGAAATGATCATTCGGGACGATCCGCTGGCCGAACGCAAGGCGGAGTTCAAGCAGGTGCAGGCGGCGAAGCTGATCCACAAGATGGCCTCAGGGACGCATAAGAGGTGGGGCGAGGGGGCGAACGCCAAGGAACTCCACGTTTACCCAAGGTCCCGTGGCCGCGTCCTAAGGCACGTTGGTGAGGCTCTGGAGGAAGCGTGCGCCCTACTTGTCGACCATCACAGGGCCGGCTTTCCAACTGCAATCCAACCAGTGAAGAAGTGAGCTATGGACGCCATGAACCCCCATACCGACGACCGCATAACTATCCGCCTTGACGGCTTGGTGATGGACCCCGCGACACAGATACGGCAGGAAACCAGCACTGTTACGGTGCACCAGTATCGGGATGCCATGCGGGCCGGCGTTGTCTTCCCGCCCATCACGGTCGCTCCGGTCGATCCGCAGGACCCTGACAAAGGGTTCGTGCTAATCGACGGGTGGCATCGCGTGACCGCCGTGCAGGCCCTCGGAGGGGCCACGATTGACGCCGTAGTGGCTGTCGGGGCGAAGCCCAATGAATACCGCTGGATCGCCGCGCAGAACAACCGGAGCCATGGCTTGAGGTTGACCAGCGCGGACAAGCGCGAGGTCTTCAAGGCTTATGTGCAGGCGGGACGACATCGGATGGAGAACCGTGGTCGGCGGGTCAAATCAGCTCGGGAAATGTCCCGCGATTTGCAAGGCATAGTCAGTGACCGAAGCATCCCCGGCTGGATGCTGAAGCATTTCCCGAAGGTTTACCGGGCGATGCGCGCAGGCGGATTGGAGGAGAACCCCGGTTCGGACTTCGGAAGGAAAGACAGGGACGTGATACATGCCGGATTGGCGACAACAGCCTTGGTGCAATTCAAAGCGGCGTTCACGGCCATACGGTCGAAGGAACAGCAACACGCCCTGTTGGTCGAGATCACAAGGGCCTGTGAGGATGTCGCGAAGGTGGCCACTGGCAGCCGAGAACTGCCGGCGGTGATCCCCGAAGACTTCTGAAAACCCCAGTGATATCAAAGGTATAACCGGCATAGTGCGAAAGTTCGCGCTGCTGGGGGCGCATTTGGTGGCTTAGCTCATTGTTTCTACGGCAGAAATCGGCGCTTACTTCGGGATTAATACCTGAACCAGAGCGGCGGCTCGCTATTGTCTCCAAACGCGGAAATCAACCTGGGGTCTTTCGTACACATCAGGAACAGATTGTGGCCGCCGGCCGCCGCCACTTCCAGCGCCCGCTTGGCGCTTTCCTGGCCCTTGATGTCTGAAAGGTCGGGCAGGTCGCGGGCCGAGACATGGATGCCGGGCTCGGGCCGCGACAGCACCTGCGTGCCGCGAAAATGATTGGCGATGGCAATCAGGCTGCGCGGCGCCAATATGTCGAAATCCTTGCCCGCCCAGGCCGCTTCCGGCCCGCAGCCGAACGGGCAGATCAGGCCCTTTCCCTCGGCATTGGCGCCGATCGCCGCCGGCAGCGCGCCGGCGACCGTGGCAATGGTGCCGTCGAGCGACAATTCTCCGAGCACGACATAGGAGGCCAGCATGTCGCCCGGAATGGCGCCGAGTGCAGCCATCAGGCCGAGCGCGATCGGCAGGTCGTAATGGCTCCCTTCCTTGGGAAGATCGGCAGGCGCCAGGTTGACCGTCACCTTCTTCGACGGCATCGACAGCCCCGACGCATGCAGTGCCGCCTGCACGCGCTCGCGGCTTTCGGCCACCGCCTTGTCGGCCAGCCCGACGATCTGCATGCCGACCTTGCCCGGCGCGATCATCACCTGGACATCGACCGGTACGGCCTCGATGCCCTGGAAAGCAACCGTGCGAACCCGCGCCACCATCTTGCTCTGCCCCCGGATATCGGCTCGCCTCGGCCTTGTGGCTCAGACCGCGAGCGACGTCAGGACAAGACAACCATAGATTTCAGGCCAAGGCAAGAACATTACAGGAACATGCATTCGTGGTGGCTGCAGCGCGCTGTGCCGGTTGCAAAAAAGGAAGATGGTCAAGCAAAATGGAACGGCTGCTCCGCCTCCTCGACCGCGTTTAACAAGGGCGACTAGGCCCTTCGGCGATCTGAGGGTGTTGCTTCTAAGCGGTGATGAAGGCATCGACCGAACCTGAAAGCGATCGATCGATCGCGACCTGCGGTGGAAGCCACTCCATGACAGGATATCTGAAAGGCCAAGGCAGGGCGATCCGGCGCGAAGAGCCGCTCTCCAGAAAAATCTCGTTTACAAGGTCTATGAACCGCCCGCGGTCTCGTTCGATTCGTTTCAAAGTTTGCGAACGAATGTAATCCCGGGGAATTCGTCGCTCCTTCAGCGCTAAGACAGCCTCCGCGATGGATCGAGGATCGGGTGGAACTGTGAGCGAATAGTCGTCATCCAGATAAAGGTCTCGGCCGCCATGGTTCGGCGTCGTGACCACTGGAAGGCCCGCGAGAAGATATTCCGTGCTGGCGAACATTGGTCCTTCCAGGTGAGAGAGACAGATTCCCACGGCTGCACGATTTAGATGCGTGTTCACCTGAGCCGGTGCCAATCGGACCGGCTTGCCGGTGCCGTCAAACTCGTTGATAAAGACGTGATGCGGCGCGAGCTCCCTATGCCGATTTATTCGCGCTCTTTCCGACTCCGTCGTGGAGGATCCGCTTGAATCTCGATAGAAGACAAATGCGCAACGCTGGATGCCAAGCGACAAGTCATGACGCTTCCACGGAGCCAGCTGCGCATTGTAGATTGCATCAAATTCTACAGGGACGTCATCGAGAGGCCTGAATATGTGTTCGGAGGTTGTTGACGTCTTGTTGTGCAGGACGGCGGCCTCGCCGGACTGGTTCAACAGATCAGCCTCTGCCTGAGTGTTGGATAGGAAGATTAGCGAGTGACGGGGGTTCTTGAGTCTATGCAGAACGGCATAGGTCCGGATGGTTTTGACGCTAGCACTGTTTTCGACGGACCAGGTTGGCGAGATGAGAAACCAGGCGCGGTGGCTGCGTGGACGGAAAGGCATATGACTTGCTAATCCGAGCGGCGTACCGGACATTCCCGAATAGGATATGAACGGATCGTCCGACAGCAAACTGGCCTGAAGAGCAGGTTGCGACTTCGCGGAAGGGTGCCCTTTTCTGAGGTTGTGGCCATGACGCAGCATGGCTCTGACAATCTCGAATTTGGTAGGAGGGCGATACCCGTGCTGTAGGGTCAACATGCGGCAATTGCGATCTTGAGTGCGGAGAAAAACTCGCTTCGATAGAGAGAAATTTGGCAAAGAAACACCGCCATTTGATCGACGGAATATCTCAGGCGATCAAATCTGGTGTACGGAGAAGCGCCTCTTGAAAGAAAACATCGTCCCAAGCGGAGCTGGTTCTCACATCGCGCTACCAACCGTATCCGTTTGCGTAGGCTGTTTCAATCAAGAGGCATTCATCGACACTGCGATCCGATCCGTAGCGGCGCAGACATACACTGCGTTCGAATGCGTGGTGGTCGATGATTTTTCGACCGACGGTTCCCGCCGAAGGATTGAAGAGTGTCTGTCCCAGCTTGGCGACAGTCGTTTCCGCTTTCTGCCCCGACTGCAAAATGGCGGGCAGTTGACAGCAATGATGACCGGGCTTGACGCGACAGCCGGGCCCCTGATCTCCTTTCTTGACGGTGACGATGCTTGGCATCCTGACTTCATAGAATGCCATGTGAGAGCGCATCTCAGCCAAACCCGTATCGCGGCAATGTCGAGCTCCGATGAGGTGGTGATAGATACGGCCGGCAACCTGCTTGCGGGCGGTCATCCCGTATTCCACCTGAACGACCCGCGATCGATGCCGAAAATGAGCGGCTACCTGCATGTCGACACCGAAGCTGACCCGACATTATTATTTATTGATCGGGGTACCGTGGGTTGGTTTTGGTCAACCACATCGGGGATGATGTTTCGTCGAGCTCCGCTTGAAATCATGCGTCCATCCGATCCGGACGAAATAAGGATATGTGCCGATGGTTATATGGCTCGTGCCGCCCATATGATCGGCGGAACCGTAAGGATTGGGCGGGCTCTTGGCAGTTATCGGCTTCACGGCGGCAATGGCTGGGCGGACGGGCGCATCCTGGGTACCGGAGTTGGCCTCGGCAGGATGTCGCCTGATACTGAAATAGCGATACGGCGGGCACTGGCCAATCGTTGGTGCGAAGTGGCGCCGGGACTGGCGCATTTAATCTCCCGCCACTCAATGCGCAGGACCTTGGTCGACCTGATCGGACTGTCTGCGGCTTTTGCATTGCTGGAAAAGAACTCCGATGCGGGTTTTCTGCTGAAAGACTGGGCAACACCACAGCGAAAATTGCAGACCAGACTTATCGGTCTCCTTCCTCCGAAACTGAGGCCTCGGCGCTTCCGGGACATAGTTTGATTTGATGAGCCGCTTGCTCGGCAGTCTTACCCGATAAAGAGCATCTTTCGATGCTTCTCTGGACCCACCAAAGTCCTCCGTAGCAACGCACACTACGCGGCCAAATTCCGCCGCTTCGCCTCTACCGCGTCCCAGAACAGGCTGGCGATATCCGCGCCACCAAAGCGTTGCACTTCGCGCACGCCGGTTGGCGAGGTCACGTTGATCTCGGTCATGTAGTCGCCGATCACGTCGATGCCGACCAGGATGAAGCCGCGCTCTTTCAGCGACGGGCCGATGCGGGCGCAAATCTCGCGTTCGCGCTCCGTCAGCTCGGTCTTTTCGGCGCGGCCGCCGACATGCATGTTGGAGCGGGAATCGTGGTCGGCCGGCACGCGGTTGATGGCGCCGACCGCCTCGCCGTCGATCAGGATGATGCGCTTGTCGCCCTTGCGCACATCCTTCAGATAGCGCTGGACGATATACGGCTCGCGTGACAGCTGGGCGAACATTTCGAGCAGTGAGGCGAGGTTGCGATCGTCTCCCTTGAGATGGAAGATGCCGGCGCCGCCATTGCCATAGAGCGGCTTGACGATGATGTCGCCGAATTCCTTGCGGAAGGCCGCGACCTCCTGGGGATCCTTGGTGATCAGCGTTTCGGGCATCAGATCGGGGAATTCGGTGACGAAGATCTTTTCCGGGCTGTTGCGCACCCTGGCCGGGTCGTTGACGACCAGTGTCTTCGGGTGAATGCGCTCCAGAATATGCGTGGTGGTGATGTAATTCATGTCGAAGGGCGGATCCTGGCGCAGCAGGATCACATCCATCTCCGACAGGTCGGTGCGCACCTTGTCGCCCAGCGTATAATGATTGCCCTTCTCGTCGCGGAGCTTCATCTCTTCGATGCGGGCAAACACCTTGCCGCCCAGCATCGACAGCCGGTCGGGCGTGTAGTGGAACAATTGGTGGCCGCGCCGCTGCGCCTCCAGCGACAGCGCAAAGGACGTGTCGCCGGCGATCGAGACGGTGGAGACATGGTCCATCTGGACGGCGATCTTCAGGGTCATCTTTTGGTCTCCAGCGGGTCGAGCAAGTCCAGGAAAAGTGCGTAGCGGTTTTCCGTCCGGAATTGCGGCAAGGCAAGTCGCCGATATACGGAACTTGGCGGCTTCTGCCAATCGCGCTTGCTTGGCCCAGACCTTTAACGGTCGAAGACCAGCCGGGAGTAACCGACGAAGGACAGCGCCATGGCGACCAGCGAGGCGACGGCAAGTGCCGCCAGCGGCGGCATTGCCGGCAGCGCGAACAGGATGGCGCAGTAGACGAGATAGTTGACGATGCTGGTGGCGATGCCGACGCCGCCATAGCGCGCGCCCTCCTGCGCCACGCCGCGGCTCGACGGCGAAAAGGTCAGGTGCCGGTTGATCTGCCAGGTGACGCACAGCGCAAAGCCGATCGACAGGACACGGGCGACGAAGGGACCGAGCGGCGTCAGCGCCAAGAGCAGCCAGAGCGCCGCGGCATCGGCGACGAAACCGACGCCGCCGGCCAGGACGAAGCGGGCGAGCCGGCTCACGGCCTCAGGCGGCCCGCGGCGTCTTGCCCGGTTGGGCCTTCGGGGTTTCACCAGTGCGTTCCCGCCGTTCGACCCGGCTCGACGGCACCGAGAGATAAAAAATGCGCTTCTGCTCGGCGCGTCCGCGCGATACCGAATCGAGGATCAGTCCGGTCACCATCGCAAGCATCGACAAGAGCAGCAGGCCGACCGACAGCACCCAGGTCGGCATGCGCGGCACGAGGCCGGTCTGGGCGAATTCGATCAGCACCGGCGTCATCAGGGTAAGGCTCGATGCCAGGAAGAAAATGGCGAAGGCGCCGAAGAAGCGCAGCGGCTGCGTCTCCTTCATCAGCATGGCGAACATCCACAGGATCCTGGCGCCGTCGCGATAGGTCGACAGCTTCGACGACGATCCCTCAGGCCGGCGGCCATAATCCAGCGCGATCTCGCTCACCGGCAGTTTCAGCTGCGAGGCATGCACCGACATTTCGGTCTCGATCTCGAAGCCGCCGGAAACGGCGGGAAAGCTCTTGACGAAGCGCCTCGAGAAGACGCGGTAGCCGGAGAAGATGTCGGTGAAGTCGGTGCCGAACAGCCGCTTGTAGAGGCTGTTGAAGATGCGGTTGCCGAAGGCATGGCCGGAACGGCCGGCATCGTCGGTGACGCCGCGCCTGGTGCCCACCACCATGTCGCAGCGCTCGGTCTGCAGGATGTTGATCAGCAGCGAGGCATCTTCCGGCGCATAGGTGCCGTCGCCGTCGGCCATCAGATAGATATCGGCATCGATGTCGGCGAACATGCGCCGCACGACATTGCCCTTGCCCTGGCGCGGCTCGCGGACGACGATGGCGCCCGCTGCGCGGGCCTTTAATGCCGTCAGGTCGCGCGAATTGTTGTCATAGACATAGATGTCGGCCGATGGCAGCGTCTCGCGAAAGCGCCGCACCACCTCGGCGATGGTCAGTTCCTCATTGTAGCAAGGCAGGAGCACGGCAATGGCCGGCTCATGGCGGACTTCGTGCGGCATTTCCGTCTCCCGACGCCCGGCGGAGCCTCCGGCCGCGCTCATATGCGGCCTCGCTCAGGCGACTTTACTATTTATTGAAGCTGTTAAGGCTAGGTTTAAGGCCGCAGTCTTTCCGACGAAGGTCATGATGATGAACGCAGCCAAGGCGGGTGCTTCCTCCTGGAAGTCCGATATGACGCTGGCGCTGCTTGCCATGCTGGTGGTGCTGGCCGTCAATGCCGCCACGGGCTTTCGCGAATTGAGCAATGCCGGCGGCGACAATGACAGCCTGCTGCGGCTGGTCGAGGTTCGCGACATGCTGGCCGGCCAGGGCTGGTTCGACCTGCATCAGTACAGGATGGGGCCGGAAGGCGGTTTCGTCATGCACTGGTCGCGGCTGGTCGACGCACCGCTCGCCGCCATCATCCTCGCCGCCTCAGCGCTGACCGGCAGCATGGCCATGGCCGAAGCGATCGCACAGGTGCTGTGGCCGTCGCTGCTGTTCTGCCTAGCGGTGTTTTTTACAGCCCGTGCGGCACGAAGCTTCGCCGGCGTCGGCGCCGTGCTGCCCGCTATCGTCATCGGCGCTGCAGCGCTGCATTTCATCGGCATTTTCTTGCCGGGTGCGCTCGATCATCACAATGTCCAGCTGACGCTGACCATGGCCAGCCTCAGCCTACTGCTCGAGGCGCCGGCGCGTCGCTGGGCGGCGCTGATTTCCGGGCTGTGTGCGGCCCTGACGCTGGCCGTCGGCATGGAAACCGCGCCCTATGTCGCGACCATCGGCGCCTGCATCGCCTTGCTGTTCGTCGTCGATCCCGGCGGCGAACGCCGGATCGCCAGGGATTTCGGTCTCGGCTTTGCCGGGGTTTCAGCCCTCGTCTTCGTCACCACCATCCCGCCATCGGCCATGGGCCAGCCGCAGTGCGATGCCTTCTCGGCTGTGCAGTTCGTGGTGGCGGCAATCGCCGGACTGGGGCTTGCCGCCGTGACGTCGCTCACGGTGTCCAATGGCACGGCCAGCCGCCGCCTGATCTCGCTTAGCCTGCTCGCGCTTGTGCTGGGCGCCGTCATCGTGGCGCTGTTTCCGCAATGCCTTGCGGCTCCCTACGCAAACCTCGATCCGCGCCTCAAGGAATTGTGGCTCGATCACATTGACGAGGCGCAGTCGCTGTTCAGTATTGCCGCCAGCGAGCCGGCGTCGCTGGCGGCGCGCTATGTCACGCCGCTGGTGGCGATCGCGCTGATGGCGCTTCGCCTGCGCGGACCATGGCGCCGCCAGGACAGCCTCGTCGGCGCCTTGCTGGTCGGCGCCTTCATCGTCAGCGCCTGGCAGGTCCGCGGCTCGACATTCTCGATCGCCTTTGCCGTCATCCCGCTGTCGGCCTGGATCGCAAGCTGGCGCGAACGGGCGAGGATCAGCCCTGCGCGCAGCGTATCGCTGCGCATGGCGGCGGTCTGGGTGGTGTCGGTGAATGCCGTCTGGGCCGGTGCTGCCGCCGCGACGTCGAGCGTATTCGAGGCCAACAAGGTCTCGGTCGAGGCACAGGACACCGACAGCGATCCGTCCTGCGAGCGCAAGGCCTCCTTCGCGGCGTTGGCCCGGCTGCCGCACACCACGGTGCTTGCCATCTCCAATCTCGGTTCGCCCATCCTGGCCTATTCCGGGCACCGCGTCTTTGCCGGCCCCTATCATCGCAACATCGCCGGCGACCTGCTTGCGCTCGATGCCTTCCTCGGATCGGCGGACCAGGCGAGGATGATCGCGGCGGCTCATCACGTCGGCCTGATGGCGCTCTGCCGCGGCAGCGCCGAAAGCAAGATGCTTGCCGCCAAGGCGCCGCAAGGCTTCCTGGCCAGGCTGATGCAGGGAAGCGTCCCCGATTGGCTCGAACCGGTGGCCGAAACGCGCGGAACCCCGGTCGAACTCTACCGCGTCCGCTAAAGCATCATTCGCCAGCGAAAAATCGATTTCGCGATACGCTTCCTAAACGCTTTGCTGCCAGTCTCAGCCTAAATTTCGGGCGTCACAAACAAGGATACCGATGCAAACGACGTTTGGCACCGGGCAGGCAAGCAGGGAAAACTCGGATCTGGCGTTCACCGATGCGCTGACCGGGCTTGGCAACCATCGCCGCTTCTTCGACAAGGTCGATCGCCTGATCAGCGACCGTGCAGACGATCCCGCGCCGTTCACGGTCGGCATTCTCGACCTCGACGGCTTCAAGCCGATCAACGATCTGTTCGGCCACAAGGCCGGCGACGACATATTGATCCAGGTGGCGATGCGGCTGCGCGCCTCGATGGACAGCCACTCCACCGTCTGCCGCATCGGTGCCGACGAATTCGCCTTCCTCTACCCGATGGTGTTCTCGGAGGAGGCGGCGGCCGAGAAGTCGCGCATGATGATCGAAATCCTGTCAGCGCCCTACGATGTCGGCGAACGCACCGCCAGGCTTTCGGCCTCGGTCGGCTGCTCGCTGTTTTATTCCGGCGACGAAACCACGGAAATCCTCGTCAACAAGGCCGAAACGGCGCTCTACCACGCCAAGCGTTCGGGCCGTGGCCGCGTCGTCGTCTACACCCGCGAAATGGAAGAGGCGGCCAAGCGCGTCACCCGCATCGAACAGGCGCTGCGCCGTGCCGTCTCGGCCGGTGAGGTCGAACCGCATTTCCAGCCCATCGTCGATTTGACCACCCGCCGCACCATCGGCTTCGAGACGCTGGCGCGCTGGACCGATCGCGACCTCGGCGTGGTGCCGCCGACCGTGTTCATCCCGATCGCCGAAGAGCGCGGCATCATCGGCCCGCTATCGCAGCTGGTGCTGCGCAAGGCGACCGAAGCGGCGCGCAGCTGGCCGAAGGACCTGTTCCTGTCCTTCAACCTGTCGCCCTCGCAACTCGTCGACCAGAACACCGGCCTGCACATATTGTCGATCCTCGACCGCACCGGCTTCGATCCGCGACGGCTGGAGATCGAGATCACCGAAACCGGCCTGATGAACGATCCGGCCTCGGCCGAGAAGATCGTCGAGGACCTGCGTCGCGTCGGCATCCGAGTCTCGCTCGACGATTTCGGCACCGGCCAGTCCTCGCTCGGCCGCTTGCGCGAATTCCATTTCGACAAGCTCAAGATCGACCGCGCCTTCGTCTCCTCGATCCTCGACGACCGCCCGTCGGAACACATCATCCGCGCCATTCTGGCCATGTGCGAAGGGCTCGGCATGGATGTCGTCGCCGAAGGCATCGAGGAGGAGGCGCAGGCCGACCGCCTCGTCCAGTTCGGCTGCGCCGGCGGCCAGGGCTATCTCTTCGGCAAACCGGTCGACGCCGACGCCACGCTCGGCTACCTCCGCGATTCCTATCGCGGCGCCCTCTACGCCAAGGCAGTCTGACCGGCGGTCTTGCCTGCGTCGAGCAAGTCAGCGGTGCGAGCCAAGATCGACTGTGGCCGCCATCTTGCGTCCTTTTGTCTGACATAAGCCAAACAAATCGCCGTTTTCGCCCTTGCTCCCCGGACTTGGCTGGATAGGATGCGCGCCGACCGGATCGGGAGAGAAAAATATGATGCCATCGGCCGATTTTGCCGACCTCAGGGGAGCCTCGGTGCTGATCACCGGCGGCGGTTCCGGAATTGGTGCGGCACTGACCGAGGGCTTCGTTCGCCAGGGCGCCCATGTCGCCTTCATCGACATCGCCGATGGCCTAAGCACGCTGCTTGCCGACCGCGTCGAAAAAGAACTTGGCCGGCGACCGCTCTACCTCAAGACCGATTTGCGTGACGTCGAGGCGTTGCGCGCTTCGGCCGCCAAAGCGGCTGAGGCGCATGGCGACGTCACCGTGCTGGTCAACAATGCCGCCTGGGACGAACGCCACGAGGTCGCCGACGTTACCGTCGAGTTCTGGGACAACAATCTCGCCGTCAATCTGCGCCCGCATTTCTTCACCGCACAGGCGGTCGCGCCGGGCATGAAGCGGGCCGGCGGCGGGTCGATCATCAACTTCACCTCAACCTCCTATCTCATCAACCACCCCGATATGCCGGCCTACACCGCCGCCAAGGCCGGCATACTCGGCCTCACCAAAGGTCTCGCGGGCAAGCTTGGGGTCGACGGCATCCGCGTCAATGCGATTGCGCCGGGCTGGGTGATCACCGAGCGGCAGCGGGAACTCTGGGTCACCGAGGAGAGGCTCGCCGCCCATGTCGCCAAGCAATGCATCAAGCAGGTCATGCAGCCCGACGACATCGTCGGCACAGTGCTGTTCCTGGCCTCCGACACCTCACGTATGCTGACGGCGCAGATGTTGATCGTCGACGGGGGTTTCCTGTGAGCCCGGTGAATCAAAATCCGGCAAAAGGCACGCCGGCAGTCGCCGCCGTCGACTGGGGCACGACCCGCATGCGGGTCTGGCTGGTCGACGAGGCGGGCGGGGTGCTTGCCGAGCGTCGCGGCGATGATGGGTTGATCACCGCGCAGCAAAAAGGCTTTTCGATCATCCTCGAGGGCCATCTGGCGGCGCTCGGCGCACCTGACACACTGCCGGTCATCATCTGCGGCATGGCCGGCTCGCGCCAGGGTTGGCTGGAAGCGCCTTACGTCACCGTGCCGGCGCCGCTCAGTGCCATCCTCGCGGGGGCCGCCTGCATTCCCGGCCAGAGCCGCGACATCCGCATCGTGCCTGGCCTGGCGCAGCGCCTGGAAGATGCGCCGGACGTAATGCGCGGCGAGGAAACCCAGCTTGCCGGCGCCGGTTTGCCGGCAAAAGGTCGCCATCTCGTCTGCATGCCCGGCACCCATTCGAAGTGGGTTCTGGTTGAAGACGGCGCGGTCGACGGCTTCTGCACCTGGCCGACCGGAGAGCTGTTTTCGGTGCTGGCCACTCACTCGATCCTGCGCCATTCGCTGGGCGAGAGCCCGAAGCCGGTCATTCCGGACAATCCGTTGTTCCGGGAATGGTGCCGCAAGGCTTTGGCCGAGGGCGGCGATGTCACCTCGCGGCTGTTCTCGATCCGCGCCGCCGGCCTGCTGCAGGACCTCAAGGCCGACGATGCCGCCGCTTGTTTGTCCGGCCTGCTGATCGGCGGCGAGATCGCCTCGGCAGGCCGCCGCTATGGCGAAAGCACCACCGCAATTGTGCTGGTCGCCTCGGGGTCGCTAGCAGCCCTCTACCGCCAGGCGCTCGACCTTGCAGCGCTTGCCGTCAGGACGGTCGACGCCGACGAGGCGGTGCGTGCCGGCCTTATCGAGGCGGCGCGAGAAAATGGCATGATCGCCAAATGACTCACCAGAGTGGAGTGATAGCGTGACCCAGACCGCACCCTTCCCGAAGCTCAATCGTGGTCTTGTCGCCATTCTGCGCGGCCTCAAACCCAGCGAGGCGGTTGCCATCGGCCAGGCGCTGTTTGACGCCGGCATCGAAGCCATCGAGGTGCCGCTCAATTCGCCGGAACCGTTTTCATCGATCGCCAGCATTGTCACCGCTTTGCCCAAGACAGCGCTGGTCGGCGCCGGCACGGTGCTGACTTCAGCCGATGTCGACACCTTGGCCAAGGCCGGCGGGCGCTTGCTGGTCAGCCCCAACATCGATGCCGACGTCATGGCCCGCGCCATGCACCATGGCATGGTGACGATGCCAGGCGTGTTCACCCCCACCGAAGCTTTTCAGGCGATTAGGCTTGGGGCTTCGGCGCTCAAATTCTTCCCGGCAAGCGTGCTCGGGCCCAGCGGCATTTCGGCGATGCGGGCCGTGCTGCCGGCCGATACCGTGGTCGGCGCCGTCGGCGGCGTTTCCGAGAAAGACTTTGCCGGCTACAAAGCCGCTGGGGTGACCGCTTTCGGTCTTGGCTCCAGCCTGTTCAAACCCGGCATGAGCGTCGACGAGGTGGCCTCGCGCGCCCGGGCGGCGGTGACGGCCTGGGATGCGGCCTTCGGCGGAGCGGCATGATGGAAAACGTTTCGGTTTTCTCGGACCATGTCTGCGAGCTCGGCGAGGGGCCGAGCTACGATCCCGCCACCGATACGCTGTTCTGGTTCGACATTGTCAACGGCCTGCTGCTGGAGCAGGGTGTCACGTCCGGCGCGCGGAAAGTCCATGAACTCGGCCAGATGGCCAGCGCCATCGCCATTGTCGATGACAATCGCCAGCTCATCGCCACCGAGACTGGCCTGCATGTCCGCGACGTCTCGACCGGCAAGCTGACGCTGCATACGCCCATCGAGGCCGACAATGCGCTGACCCGCTCCAACGATTCGCGCGTCCACCCTTGTGGCGCCTTCTGGGTCGGCACGATGGGCAAGGGTGAGGAGAAGGGCGCCGGCTCCATCTACTGGTTCTTCAAGGGCGAGCTGCGCACGCTTTACACCGGCATCACCGTGTCGAACTCGATCTGTTTCTCGCAGGATGGAACGATCGCCTACTACACCGATACCTCGACCGGCCTGTTGATGCGCGTCGCCTGCGATCCGGCGACGGGCCTGCCGATCGGCGAGTCGAAAGTGTTCGTCGACCATCGCTCGTCCAAGGGCTTTGTCGACGGCTCGGTCGTTGATCGCGACGGCGTGCTGTGGAACGCCGTCTGGGGCGGCAAGGCGGTCAAGGCCTATTCGCCAGATGGCACATTGTTGCGCGAAATTGCCGTGCCGGCGGGGCAGTCCTCGTGCCCGGCCTTTGTCGGGGCCAAGGCCGATCGGCTGGCGGTGACCTCGGCCTGGAAAGGCAAGGACGACAAGCAGCGCAAGCTCGACCCACAGGCCGGCATGACCTTCCTACTCGACATCCCCGTCAACGGCCGCTTCGAGCCGGGCGTGGTCATCGCCTGAGCGCTGTCGCGCAGGCGTCCGCCTCGGTCGGTTTCGCGCAAGTCTGAAGCAGGGGCCATGCCATGGTGGGACAACACCACCGAAGGTCCTGATCCATGCCGCGCCCGACCCTGATCCTCGTCCATGAGCCGGAAAAGGCCTGTCTCGGCCGGCTGGTCGCCGACGGCTTTCCCGCCGAGCGCGCCCTGGAAATCTCGTCCTATCTGGCGCAATCGACCGATCTCGCGCCCGAATTCGATGAAATCACCGCCGCTTGCGGGCGGCGCGGCCTCGCCTTCATGCCAGTTGCACTCGACGATGCGTCAAGCGCGCTGGCGAAGGCCGATCCCGCAACCACGCTTGTCTGGACGCTGACCGACGGCATTGCCTATTTCCGCGGTGCTGCAGCGCCCGCACTTGCCAGGCTGAATGGGCTTAGAACCATCGGAGCCGACGATGCGCTGTTCGCGCTTTGCCAGGACAAGTTCCGCTCCGGCGCCGTGCTTTGCGCGCTCGGCCTGCCGGCGCCGCAGGCAGGCCTGGCCCGCGACGGCCGCTGGCTGGCCGACCCGCCAGCTTCGCAAGCCGGCTGGTTCGTCAAGCCGAACCGGCTCGGCTCCAAGGTAGGCATCTGGCCGGATTCACGCTGCAACGACCTGGCCCATGCGCTGGAGCTTAGCCGGCGGGTCTATGCCGCTTATCGCGACGATGTCGTCGTCCAGCCCTATGTCGGCGGTCGCAATGTCCGCGCCAGCTTCCTTGGGCTGCAAACGGATGCCGGGGCGGAAGCGCTCGGCGTTGCATTCGTCGACTCCGGCGGCGATTTCCAGACCATGGCGGACTCGATGGCGCTTTACGGCGACACCGGCGAGGCCGCCAAGGCGGCTGGACTATACAGCGAGCCGGTGCTGGAGGCGGTTGCCGACACCCAGCCGGCAGCCGCGGCAACCATCCGCCGCATCGCCGAGCGGCTGGTCAGCGGGCTCGGCCTGCGCGACGTGTTTTCCCTCGATTTCAGGGTCGAGGCCACCGATCATGTCCACCTCATCGAGTTCGAGGTCTGTCCCGGCCTGCCCTGCTTCGATTTCCGCGCCTATTGCCTGATACAATGGGGCATGACGCTTGCCGATGCGGTTGCCGAGACGGCGGCGAACCGACTGAACCGACAGGCGATCTGAACGGCCGCGGGGACCAGCGCGACGTACCGCGCCTTGACGGCTTTTGCTCCACCTTTAGTGTCGCGGGACAGTCCTCAGGCAAGGCCGCGCGATGAGCACACCAGCAAGCTCCCTCCACCATCACATCAGGCGCATGGCCGGGCGCGATCCGCATGAGGCGCATCGCGTCGCCACGCCGCTCGAACTGCTGTTCGATCTGACCTTCGTCACCGCCTTCAGCCTTGCCTCGTCGCAACTGGCGCATGCCTTGGCCGAGGGCCACTACGCGGCGGCGCTGATCGGCTTCGGCTTGCCAGCTTCGCGATCTGCTGGGCGTGGATCAATTTCTCCTGGTTTTCCTCCGCCTATGACACCGACGATTGGATCTTCCGCCTCGTCACCATGGTGCAGATGATCGGCGTGCTGGTGCTGGCCATCGGCCTGCCGCGCATGTTCGCCTCGATCGAGCATGGCGAACACCTCAACAATTCGGTGATGGTGCTGGGCTACGTCATCATGCGCGTCGCCATGATCTTCCAATGGCTGCGCGCGGCGCGGCAGGACCCTGGGCGGCGGCGTGCCTGCCTGACCTACGCCGTCGCCATCGCGATCGCCCAGATCGGCTGGGTGGTGCAGATACTGGTCGATTTCTCGCTGGAGACCAGCCTGGCTTTCGGCGCCATCCTGGTTCTCATCGAGCTTGCCGGGCCGGCGATCGCCGAGCGCAGGGATGGCGGCACGCCCTGGCACGCGCACCACGTCGCCGAGCGCTACAGCCTGTTCGCCATCATCGCGCTGGGCGAAGGGGTGGTCGGCACGCTGGCGACGCTGTCGGCCGTGGTCGAGGAGCAGGGCTGGAACCTCGATGCCGCCTTGATCGGCATTGCCGGAATGGGTCTCACCTTCGGCATGTGGTGGGTCTATTACATGCTGCCCTCGGGGACGGTGCTGCACCAGCACCGCAATCGCTCTTTTGTCTGGGGCTATGGCCAGATGCTGATCGTGGCGGCCATCGTCGCCACCGGCGCCGGGCTGCATGTCGCGGCCTATTTCATCGAGCACAAGGCCCATATCGGCCCGGTAGCGACCCTGCTCTCGGTCGCCATTCCGCTAGGCGTGTTCCTGGGGGCGATCTACGCGCTGTATTATTATCTCGTCCAGCGCTTCGATCCCCTCCATGTCTGGCTGCTGGCGGGAACGGCTGCGGTCGTCGCACTTGCCATCATCGCCGCCCTTGCCGGCGTCGACATGGCGGTCTGCCTCATCTTACTCACGCTAGCGCCGGCCGTCACTGTTGTCGGCTATGAGCTGTCGGGGCACCGCCATCAACTGGAGGTGCTGGCGCAGGAGGAAGCGCCGCACTGAGCAGGGCAGCTTCGCGCGTCAGATACCCTCGACCAGCACGATCTCGCCATCGGCCACTTTCTGACGGATGGCGACGGCGCGTTGGTATTCCGGCGAGTGGTAGCAGTCATGCGCCGCGCTGAGCGATTCGAACTCGATAATGACATTGCGGGCGCGGCCAGGCCCCTCGGCCTTTTCATGCTCACCGCCACGGGCAAGGAACTTCACGTCGAAACGGTCGAAAGCGAGCTTGGCGGCAGCGACATAGTCCTTGTAGCCTTCGGCGTCGCGCACATCGACGCGGGCTATCCAGTATCCCTTGGGCATTTTCTTCTCCTCGTTACGCGGCGCGCATCTCTTCCAGTATGGCTTCCGCCGCCGCGCGCCTGTCGCTTGCCGCCACGATTGGCCGGCCCACAACAAGATGGCTGGCGCCGTTGCTGATCGCCTGGCCGGGCGTCACCACGCGTTTCTGGTCGCCATGGTCGCTGCCCTTGGGCCGTATCCCCGGTGTCACCACCGCCAGGTCGGGTCCGACGATGCGGCGCACCTCTTCCGCCTCCTCGGCCGAGCAGACGACGCCGCCCATGCCTGCATGCAGCGCCTGTTCGGCGCGCCTCAGCACCAGCGTGTGCGGGTCGTATTCATAGCCGGCGTCGATCACGTCCTGCTCGTCCATCGAGGTCAGCACGCTGACCGCCAGCAGGCACAGGTCGCTGCCGCGCGACGCTTCCACAGCTGCCTTCATCGCCTTGGGATAGGCATGGATGGTCAGCATCGTCATGCCCATGCGCACGATGTTCTCGACACCCTTCGCCACGGTGTGGTCTATGTCGAGCAGCTTCATGTCGAGGAAGATCTTCGTGCCGCCGCTGGCCAACTCCCTGGCGAAGTCGAGCCCGCCGGCGAAGGCCAACTGATAGCCGATCTTGTAGAAGGAGACGACGCCGTCGAGCTCCTGCACCGCCTGTTCGGCCTCTTTCACCGTCGGCACGTCGAGGCCGACGATCAGCCTGTCTCTCATGGTATGGGCCTGCATGGCTGTGGAAATCATGCCCCGGTCCGGGTCGATAGCATGCGCGAGGTTTCGATCAGCGTGCGGCATAGGTGCTCCATCGATTTGGTCAGTCTATCATCCCTGAAATTGCCGTCGCCGTCGAAGGCACTGCCGCCATCGGATACCGAGCATTCCGGCGTCACCATCTCCAGCTGGCAGCGCACCAGCACGGCGCGCAGATGGTTGATGCAGCGGATCCCGGCGAAATGTCCGTTCGAAGACGAGCACAGGCCGGCGACCTTGCCGACAAATGGCCTCACCGGCCAGCCGCCATCGAGGCGCACCCGGCTTACCCAGTCGATCGTGTTCTTGAGCAGTGGCGGGATCGAGCCATTATATTCCGGCGTCGCGATCAGTAGCCCGTCATGGGCGGCGATCAGCCGGCCGAGCTTCACGGCGTTGTCGGGAACGCCTTTTTCCTTTTCGAGGTCCTCGTCGATGATCGGCAGCGGATAGTCGGCCAGCGAAATGCGCGTCACCTCGGCGCCTTGCATGGCCAGCTCCTTCTGCGCCACATCGGCGGTCCTGCCGCTGAAGGCGCCGCTGCGCACCGAGCCGGCGAAGACGAGGATTTTCGCGATCACAGCCATTGGCCACTCTTGTCCCGGGACAGGTACAGCCGCCGGCAGTGCAAATCAATGCACCTCGCGCCGGTAGATCCACAGCTGCGTCGGCGGGATGTTGCGGAAGATGAAGTCGAAATGCTTGACCGTGTAATTGCCGCGGCCGGGCGGGATCGGCGACAACGGCCCATAGGTCAGCTGCACGATCGGCCGTCCAACCGGGATGCGGTCTAGCAGGCTTTCAATATAGGCGATCCGCTGTGCGACCGGAAAATTGAGCAGCGGCACGCCGGAGACGACGGAATCGAAAATCATCCCGCTCTTCTCCCCAAGCGTGGCGTTGAGATTGAAGGCATCACCCTCGATGACGTTGACGCCGGGATAGAGCTGGCGCAGATGGCGCACGAAATCGGTGGAATATTCGACCGCGTAGAGGTTTTCGGGCTTAACGCCCTGGGCGAGGATTGCACGCGTGATGACGCCTGTGCCGGGGCCGACTTCAAGCACCGGCAGGCCAGACTTCGGATTGACGATGGAAGCCATTTTGCGGGCGGTGACGGAGCTTGTCGGCACGATCGAACCGACCGACTTCGGCTTGTCGATCCAGCCTTTGAAGAATTTGAGTTCGTCGTCGAACTTTTCCGCCAGCGCCTTCCGCAATCCCGGACCACGTGCCATGCAAGTTCTCCTCAACACTCCCCGAACGCTACTTAGCAGCTAACAGGTCCAAGGCAAGGCGCGATCTGGCATAAGATGTTGATGACGTTCGGGAAGCGTGGCGGCCTTGGTTTGGGTTCAGTGCTCGCCGAAGGATTCGAAAAAGTCCTTCATGCGGGCGAAAAAGCCGCTCGACTGGGGCGAATTGTCCTTCGACGACAGCTGCTCGAACTCTTCCAGCAGCTCGCGCTGGCGGCGCGACAGGTTTTGCGGCGTTTCGACCGCGGTCTGGATATAGAGGTCGCCGACATTGGGCTGACGCAGCACCGGCATGCCCTTGCCCTTGAGGCGGAACTGGCGGCCGTTCTGCGTGCCTTCGGTCACTTTCACCTTGGTCTGACTGCCGTCCAGCGTAGTCACCTCGAACGAGCCGCCAAGGGCGGCCGTCGTCATCGATATCGGCACCTTGCAGTAGAGATCGGCGCCGTCGCGCTGGAAGAATTCATGCGGCTTCACCGCCAGGAAAATATAGAGGTCGCCCGATGGGCCGCCGCGCAGGCCCGCCTCGCCCTCATTGGCAAGCCGGATGCGGGTGCCGTCCTCAATGCCGGCCGGGATATTGACCGACAGCGAGCGTTCCTCGGTGACGCGGCCCTGGCCGGCGCATTTCGGGCACGGGTCCTTGATCGTCTGGCCGCGGCCTTGGCATTGCGGGCAGGTACGCTCGATCGAGAAGAAGCCTTGCGTCGCTCGTACCTTGCCGTGGCCATGGCACATCGAGCAGGTCACCGGCTGGGTGCCGGGCTTGGCGCCGGTCCCGGAGCATTCCGTGCATGAGATCGAGGCCGGCACGCGGATTTGCGCGGTCTTGCCGGCAAACGCTTCTTCCAGCGTGATTTCCATATTGTAGCGCAAATCGGCGCCGCGTTCGCGGCCGCCCGACGAGCGGCGCTGGCGCCCGCCCATCATGTCGCCGAAAATATCCTCGAAAATGTCGGCGAAGCCGCCGGCGCCAAAACCTTGCGCGCCGCCATTCATGCCGCCCTGCTCGAAGGCGGCGTGACCGAAACGGTCATAGGCCGCGCGCTTCTGCGGGTCCTTCAGCGTTTCGTAGGCTTCGTTGATTTCCTTGAACTTGTGCTCGCATGAGTGATCGCCGGGATTGCGGTCGGGATGGAACTGCATGGCCAGCTTGCGGAAAGCGCTCTTGAGCTCCTTCTCGTCGGCGCCCTTCTGCACGCCCAGCGTCTCGTAGAAATCAGCTTTCATCTTTTCCCGCAGTTCCCGCAGTCCGGATGCTCAACGTCTTGATGCATGTTGCGTCGTTTGCCGGCACGTTGTCTCGATTTAGGAGCGGTGCTGCCCGGATGCTAGGGCCGGCGCGCTTGTGCCTGTGTTTTTCAGTGACTTTTTCGGCAAGGCCCGCACTTTTTCAGCGAGGGTTGCAAAAAAGCCCGGCTTTGCGCCGGGCTTTCCGCTTTATTTGCCGTCAACCGGTCAGGCCGACTTCTTCTTCTCGTCGTTTTCGTCGATTTCCTCGAAATCGGCGTCGACCACATCGCTATCCTTGGCCGCGTCCGCCTTGGCGTCGGCTTCCGCCGCTTCCTTCTGCGAAGCTTCGTACATGGCCTGGCCGAGCTTCATGGATGCTTCGGCAAGCGTCTGCGACTTGGCCTCGATGTCGGCGGCATCGTCGCCTTCGGCAGCAGCCTTCAGCGCCGTGATAGCCTCCGATATCGCCGTGCGCTCGGTTTCCGAAACCTTGTCGCCATATTCCTTCAGCGACTTCTCGGAGGAGTGCACCAGCGCCTCGGCCTGGTTGCGGGCCTCGACCAAAGCACGCCGCTGCTTGTCGGTCTCGGCATTGGCTTCGGCGTCCTTGACCATCTTCTCGATGTCGGCGTCCGAAAGGCCACCAGAGGCCTGGATGCGGATCTGGTGCTCCTTGCCGGTGCCCTTGTCCTTGGCCGAAACGTTGACGATGCCGTTGGCGTCGATGTCGAAAGTGACCTCGATCTGCGGCACGCCGCGCGGCGCCGGCGGAATGCCGACCAGGTCGAACTGGCCGAGCGCCTTGTTGTCGGCAGCCATTTCACGCTCGCCCTGGAAGACGCGGATGGTCACGGCCGACTGACTGTCTTCAGCGGTCGAGAACACCTGGCTCTTCTTGGTCGGGATGGTCGTGTTGCGTTCGATCAGGCGGGTGAACACGCCACCCAGCGTCTCGATGCCGAGCGACAGCGGCGTCACGTCGAGCAGCAGCACGTCCTTCACGTCGCCCTGCAGCACGCCGGCCTGGATGGCGGCGCCCAAAGCGACGACTTCATCCGGGTTGACGCCCTTGTGCGGCTCCTTGCCGAAGAACTGCTTCACGATCTCCTGGATCTTGGGCATGCGGGTCATGCCGCCGACCAGGACCACTTCGTCGATCTCGCCAGCCTTCAGCCCGGCATCCTTGAGCGCCGCCTTGCAGGGCTCGATGGTGCGCTGGACGAGATCGTCGACCAGCTGCTCGAACTTGGCACGGGTCAGCTTCAGCGTCAGGTGCTTGGGGCCGGTCGCGTCGGCGGTGATGAAGGGCAGGTTGATTTCCGTCTGCGTCGTCGACGACAGCTCGATCTTGGCCTTTTCAGCCGCCTCCTTGAGGCGCTGCAGCGCAAGCTTGTCGTTCTTCAGGTCGATGCCCTGTTCCTTCTTGAACTCGGCCGCCAGGTATTCGACGAGACGCATGTCGAAATCCTCGCCGCCGAGGAAGGTGTCGCCATTGGTCGACTTCACTTCGAACACGCCGTCGCCGATTTCGAGCACCGAAATGTCGAACGTGCCGCCGCCAAGGTCATAGACGGCAATGGTCTTGCCATCCTTCTTGTCGAGGCCGTAGGCAAGTGCTGCAGCCGTCGGCTCGTTGATGATGCGCAGCACCTCAAGGCCGGCGATCTTGCCGGCGTCCTTGGTGGCCTGGCGCTGGGCGTCATTGAAATAGGCCGGAACGGTGATGACCGCCTTCTCGACCTTCTCGCCGAGATAGGCCTCCGCCGTTTCCTTCATCTTCTGCAGGATCATGGCCGAGATCTGGCTGGGCGACTGCTTCTTGCCGCCGGCCTCGACCCAGGCATCGCCATTGTCGCCCTTGACGATCTTGTAGGGGACAAGCTTCTTGTCCTTCTCCGTCACCGGGTCGTCATAGCGGCGGCCGATCAGGCGCTTGACCGCGAAGATGGTGTTTTCAGGATTGGTGACCGCCTGGCGCTTGGCCGGCTGGCCGACGAGACGTTCGCCGTCGCCCGAGATGGCGACGATGGAAGGCGTCGTGCGCGCGCCTTCCGCATTTTCAATGACCTTGGGCTCCTTGCCATCCATGATGGCGATGCAGGAGTTGGTGGTGCCGAGATCGATACCGATTACTTTTGCCATTTTTCTAGTCTCTCCGCTAAGCAGGCTCTCAGGACCCGTAAGGCGTTCCGACGAAAGCCCCTGTTCACAAGAAATTCCGCTCCGGCAACCGGCATTCCGGCACTGGGCGGCTTGGCGCGTATATAAGAACAGGCGGCATCGGGCGCAAGCATTCTGCGCATGGCATCCACCGCGCCGCGCTTGGCGCCTTTGAACAGCCGCCCGGCGGCCCGGATGTGCTCAAACCGCGCTCAAAACCCCAGGATCTGCGCGATCCCCCGGCGAAGCGCCCAGTCAGGGCTTCGAAACCACAAGAAAACGTCACCTATGCGTGAGAGAGGCGGCTCCTGGCTGAGGAAGGCGCCTGCCCACAGCAGACACAGGCAAAAGCGTCACGCGGCCTGCGACAGCGATTTATGCGCCTCGGCCAGGATTTCGAACGAGCGCACGCGTGCCGCATGGTCGAAGATCTGCGCGGTCACCATCAGCTCGTCTGCGCCGGTGCGGCGCACGAACGCGTCTATGCCTTGCCGGACGGTTTCGGGAGAGCCGACGACGGCGCAGGACAGCGCCTGCGAAATCATGGTTTTTGCCATCGGCTCGAGCGTCCGGTCATAGCCCTCGACCGGCGGCGGCAGGCGGCCGGCCCGCCCCGTGCGCAGATTGACGAAGGCCTGCTGCAACGAGGTGAACAGCAGTTTGGCCTCTCCATCGGTCGGTGCGGCGAAAACGTTGAGGCCGAGCATGACATAGGGCTTGTCCAGCTGTTCCGAAGGCTGGAAGCGCGAACGGTAGATCTCCAGCGCATGGTCGAGTTCGGCCGGCGCGAAATGCGAGGCAAACGCATAGGGCAGGCCGAGCATGGCGGCGAGCTGCGCGCCATAGAGGCTGGAACCGAGGATCCAGACCGGCACCTTCTGGCCTTCGCCGGGCACGGCGTGGATACGCTGGCCTTCCGCGGCCGGCTGGAAATAGCCCATCAGCTCGACGACGTCCTGGGGGAAATTGTCTGACGCCTCGAGATTGCGGCGCAGCGCGCGCGCTGTTCCCATATCGGTGCCGGGCGCCCGGCCGAGGCCGAGGTCGATGCGGCCGGGGTGCAGTGCCGCCAGCGTGCCGAACTGCTCGGCAATCACCAGCGGCGCATGGTTGGGCAGCATGATGCCGCCGGCGCCGACGCGGATGGTCTTGGTACCGTCGGCGACATGGGCGATGACGACGGCGGTCGCCGCGCTGGCGATGCCCGGCATGTTGTGGTGCTCGGCCAACCAGTAGCGCTTGTAGCCGAGCCGCTCGGCATGGCGGGCTAGGTCGAGCGAATTTGCCAGCGATTGCGAGGCGTCGCTGCCTTCGACGATCGGCGACAGGTCGAGAACGGAAAGTGCGGTCATGGGCCTCAAGCCTTTACGATGTTCAACTGCCTGACCCTGGTTTCGAAGGCGCGGTCGGGAATGAGGATGTCGAGCTGGTGCCAAGCAGCGGGTCCATATTCTCGAACGGGATCGCCTGCGGATGCTGGCGATGCGACGCGCTCAGCGTGCCGAGCGGAGCATCGATCGGGCCGCGATAGCCGATGCGGTCGAAATAGGAATCGAGGTCGAAGGAGGCATCGTTCATCGCAGGGTCCGGGTTGACCGGCTCGATATAGGCACTCCGCCTGAAGACAACAAATGCGAGATGACGGACAGGCGCGGCAAGCTTATGGCGCGGCCTTTCCGTTCTCTTCGGCCGCTTCCTCCTCCACCACGGCCGTCTGCTGTGCGGCGAGAAAATTGCCGACATGGCTGAGGCCATCGAAATGATCGCAGAACACTTTGACGACGACCAGCAGCGGCACCGCCATCAGCGCGCCGACAAAGCCCCAAAGCCAGGACCAGAAGGCGATGGCGATGAAGATCGCCACGGCGTTGATCTCGAGGCGTCGGCCGACAACCATCGGCGTAACGAACTGGCCTTCGACGATGTCGCACAAAAGCACGAAGCCCGGCGCCAAAAGGGCGTAGGTGATCGAGTCGAAGCTGATCATCGCAATGACGCTGACCAGCACGATGGTGATCAGCGCGCCGACATAGGGCAGGAAGTTGAGCAGCGCCGCCATCGTTCCCCAGACGAGCGGGTTGGGCATGCCGAGCGCCCACAGGCCAAGGCCGATAACCGCGCCGAGACCGGCATTGATGACGGTGACGGTGAGCAGATAATGCGAGATTTCGCGCTCGACGTCATAGACGACGCGCAAAGCCCGCTTCTTCTCACTGAGGCTGGCGAAGGACTGGATGATCTTCTCATAGAACATCGTGCCTGACGCCAGCAGGAACAGCGACAGCACGAAGATGATGGTCAGGCTTGTCCCCGCCGACAGGACGTTGCTGGCGGCGGCCGACAGGACGCCGGACTGCGCCATCGCCACCTTCTGGATGCCCGGCTCCTGCGAGGTCTCCGTCATCTGTTCGATCTGATGCGAGATCTGCATGATCCTCTCGAGCGGACGCCGTAACTGCGCCAGCCGTTCGGTAAGTTGTTGGCCGATCGACGAGGTGTTGTTGAGAAGGTCGATGACCGGGCCGCTGAGCAGATAGCCGGCAACGCCGAAGACGCAGATCGACAGCACGACCAACATTGTCGCCGAAACCACTTCCGGAATGCCGCGCTTGCGCAGGAAGCGCACGATTGGTGTCAGCGTCAGCGTCAGCAGGAAGGCGAGGATGACCGGCATGAAGAAAGCACGCGCGAAATACAGCGCGTAGATGGCCATGAACAGGAAGATCCCGATGAGCAGCGAACGCATCAGATGCGTGTCGGCACGCGCCACAACTCTCGCCTCTTCGGTCTCGGCAAGGCCAGCACCCAAAGCGGCGGGTTCGGCTTTCATGATTTTCCCTCAGCGGCGCACCGCAATTGGTGCATTCCCCTGACGGAAACGCCTCTGCAAGCCCAAGGTTCCGTTAGCCGGCAAGGCCCTCAATCCGGGCCGCCCGTCGCTCAGGCGGCTGGCGCTGCGACGGCGACGCCGGGCTTGGCGGTCTCCTTGCGCACGATCGGCGCCACCTTGGTGCCGTAGAGTTCGATCGCCTTCATGATCTTGGCGTGCGGCATGGCGCCGATCGCCATCTGCAGCAGAAAGCGGTCATTGTTGAAGATCTTGTGCTGGGCGACGATCTTTTCCGCCACCTGCTCCGGATCGCCGACGAACAGCGCGCCGTTCGGACCACGCGACTGATCGAAATGCGCCCGCGAGGTCGGGCCCCAGCCGCGCTCGCGGCCGATGCGGTTCATCACTTCGGCCTGCGGGCCATAGAAATCGTCGGCCGCCTGTTCAGTGGTGCCGGCGATGAAGCCGTGCACATTGATGCTGGTGGCAAGGCCCGAGGGGTCGGTACCGGCCCGCCTTGCGGCATCGCGATAAATGTCGAACAGCGGTGCAAACCGCGCCGGCTCGCCGCCGATGATGGCCAGTGCCAGCGGCAAACCGAGCACGCCCGCGCGCGCCGCAGATTGCGGCGTTCCACCTATTGCGATCCAGATCGGCAATTTGTCCTGCAGCGGCCGCGGATAGACGCCGCGGTCGTTGATCGGCGCGCGCAGATTGCCGGACCAGGTAACTTTGACGCCGTCGCGTATGGCCAGCAGCAAATCGAGCTTTTCGGCGAACAGCTCGTCATAGTCCTCGAGATTGTAGCCGAACAGCGGGAAGGATTCGATGAACGAACCGCGCCCGGCCATGATCTCGGCCCGGCCGCCCGACAAAAGGTCGAGAGTTGCGAACTGCTGGAAGACGCGAACCGGATCGTCGGAGGACAGCACGGTGACCGCGCTGGTCAGCTTGATGCGCTTGGTGCGTTCGGCGGCAGCGGCCAGCGCCACCACCGGCGCGGACGCGGCATAGTCGGGGCGGTGATGTTCGCCCAGACCAAAGACGTCGAGGCCAACCTGGTCAGCCAGCTCGACCTCCTCGATCAGATTGCGCAGCCGCTGATGCGGGCCGATCGCGCCGGGGCCGGGCTCCGGGCTGACGTCGGCGAAAGTGTAGAGACCGAGTTCCATGGCATGTCATCCAAATGTTCTGATTTGCCGCTAGAGGTAGCGGCGAGCCGCCCCGGCCGCCAGAGGGGCGGATAGTGAACAGTGCATGTCGGTTTCGGCCGGCTTTGTTTCAGGGAAAACGCGTCTCCCGGCTGCAACAGCATAAACTTTCATGGCTGGCATACCGTTTTGGCGCTTGAACTCTCGGTTTTCGCGCGTATGTAAGCGTCGCGAATTGACTTCAGGGAAGTGGACTTGGCTATCTACAGGGAAAAAGACATTTTCGAGCGGCGCAATGCCGCGAACGAGGCAAAGAAGGCGCTTCTGGAGCGCTTCAAGTCAAAGCCGGCGGCTGATGATCCTGCGGTTCTGGCCAAACAGGCCGAACGCAAGGCGATTCTTGAGGCTCGCGAGATACGCGAGGCCGAAAAGGCCAGGCTGAAGCAGGAAAAGCTGGCACGCGAGGCGGTCGAGAAGGCCGAGCGCGAGGCAGCAGCCGAAGCGGCGCGTATTGCGGCCGAAGAGGCAGCGCAGGCTGAAGCGAAGATCAAGGAAGCCGAAGAAAACGAGCGCATCGCCCGTTTGCTGGCCGACGAAGCCGAACGCAAGGCCAAGCGCGACGCACGCTATGCGGCGCGCAAGCAGCGTACCGGCAGGACGCCTCCGGGCTTCTCCGCCCGCTAACGCTTCGATCGAAACGATCGGACATCAGGGTCGCCTTGCAGCGGCCCTGAGGGCGTTTGCCTAATTTAAGGGTTTGATGCCTCGGAGCTCAGGCGGCGAGCTTCAGCCCCATAATGCCGCAGACGATGAGCGCAATGCAGGCGAGCCGGATGGCCGTCGCAGGCTCGCCCAGCAGCCAGATGCCAAGCAGCGCCGTGCCGACCGTGCCGATGCCGGTCCACACCGCATAGGCCGTGCCGACGGGCAGCGTCTTCAGCGCCAGGCCAAGCAGGCCCAGGCTGATGATCATCGAGGCGACGGTGAGCACCGTCGGCAACGGCTTCGAGAAGCCGTCGGTGTATTTGAGGCCGATCGCCCAGCCAATTTCGAACAGACCAGCGAAAAACAGAAAAATCCACGACATCGGGATGCACTCCATTCCATGAGCATGGCGGGCCGTCCCGGCCGGACTTTTGAGAAAGGCGCGAGGTCGTCCTCGCCGCTTCGGTATAAGCGGCTGCGCCGGTCCGATCAACAAAACACCGGCAGCATCGTTCATGCCGCCGGTGTCAAAATCTGCGCCGAAACGGTTTGCCCGGATCTCAGCCGTCCCAAGATATTGACGACCTAAGGCGGGCTTACTTTTCCTTGAGCCTCATCGCCTTCACGGGCGGCGCCTTCAGCGCCGGAGCCGCGGCGGGCTTCTTGGCGTCTTTTTTCGGCTTGCGAGCTTCCTTGCCCGCCTTCATCGCACCTTTAGCCATGATTCGTTCCTCCAGTTGCTGGGAGGCCAAGTGAAACAAGAGAAACGCCGGACTGCAAGGGGGCGGGCGTCCGTCGCCGGCGCCGGCGGGCCGCTTTCAACCGGTTTCTAATTTGCTCGTAAACCATTCCGGTCCGTGCCATGGTTGCCTTCGCACTGCAGCATCGGCCATGCCTTCGCCCGGCGATGATCAGGAAGTGCGGTCAGGACGACAATGCGAATCCGCATCGGCAGCGAGATGAGTTTCGATTTTCCGCAGGAAACGCCGCTGATCGCGATGCTCAACGTCCACTACTCCAGGGCCTCCGATCTCGAGCGCCCGGATTTCCTGACCTCCAACCCGCCGGTGCCGATCCAGAGCTACCGCGACAGTTTCGGCAATTGGTGCAACCGTTTCGTCGCCCCGCCCGGTCGCTTCACCTTCGGCACCGATTCGGTAATCCGCGACCCCGGCACGTTCGAGATGGGCGACCTGATGGCCTGGCAGCACGAGGTGCGCGATCTGCCGTCGGACACATTGCTCTTCCTGTTGCCGAGCCGCTTTTGCGAGAGCGATCTGCTGGCCAGCGAAGCCTGGCGGCTGTTCGGGCATACGCCGCTTGGCATTGCGCGCGTCCAGGCGGTCTGCGACTTCGTCCACAACCACATCGTCTTCAGCTACGGCAATGCGCGGCCGACCCGCACCGCGGCGGAAGCCTATCGCGAGCAAAGCGGCGTCTGCCGTGACTTTGCCCACCTCGCTGTCACCTTCTGCCGTGCGCTAAACATCCCGACCCGCTACTGCACCGGCTACATCAGCGACATCGGCCTGCCCAAACCTTGGGCGAGCATGGATTTCGCAGCCTGGATGGAGGTCTATCTCGGCGGCCGCTGGCATGTCTTCGATCCACGCAACAATTCGCCGCGCATCGGCCGCATCCTGATCGCGTCGGGTCGCGACGCCGCCGACGTGCCGCTGACCCACATCTTCGGACCGGGCACGCTGGCTGGTTTCAAGGTGTGGACGGACGAGATCATCGAATAGGGGCGTCTTTCCGCAAGCTGGCCTACAAGACCCTGAACGACCAGGCGATTCGTGCGTTGTGATGCCTGTGGAGCTCAGGGGCGTTACATCAGGTTCCTTGGAGGGACAGCATGGCAGCACATGGCGGGTCGAAGACGGTCATCTACGCGGCGCTCGCCGGTAATCTCGCTATTGCTGTGACCAAATTCGTCGCCGCCTTCTTCACCGGCAGCTCGGCGATGCTGTCGGAAGGCGTGCACTCGCTGGTGGATACCGGCAATGGCGGGCTGCTGCTCCACGGCATGCACCGCGCCGCCCGTCCGCCGGACCGCACGCATCCGCTCGGCCATGGCCGCGAGCTGTATTTCTGGAGCTTCATTGTCGCCCTGCTCGTCTTTGCGCTCGGCGCTGGCGTGTCCTTCTATGAAGGCGTCGTCCACATCATGGCGCCTGAGCCGGTCGCCAATCCCAAAATCAACTACATCGTGCTTGGCCTCTCAATGCTGTTCGAGGGCAGCTCCTGGTACGTGGCGCTGAAGGAGTTCCGCCAGCAGAAGGGCAAGCAAGGCTGGCTGCAGGCCGTGCAATCGAGCAAGGATCCGAGCGTCTACACGATCCTGTTCGAGGACAGCGCCGCCCTGCTCGGTCTGTTCGTCGCCTTCGCCGGCATATTGGCGGCCGAACTCCTCGACATGCCCGAACTCGACGGCGTCGCCTCGATCGGCATCGCGATGATCCTCGGCGCCACCGCCATCTTTCTGGCGCGCGAAAGCAAGGGATTGCTCATCGGTGAGCCGGCCTCGCCGGAAGTGCAGGCCAAGGTGCTGGCCATCGCCCAGCAGGATCCGGCAGTGCAGCGGGCCAACGGCGTTCTCACCGTCCATCTCGGCCCGCAACAGATCGTCGCTGGGCTGAGCATCGAATTCGAGGACCATCTGACGGCGCCTGAGATCGAAGCCTGTGTCGAGCGCATCGAGGCGCTCTTGAAAAAAGAAATGCCGGAGATCACCAGACTGTTCGTCAAGCCGCAGACGACCGGAACCTGGGAGCACCGGCGCAAGCAGGTCGAGGCGGCGTCGGACTAGTTCTGGACCAGCAGTCCACCGTTGGCCCCATCGCCTGGTCCCGCTAAGATCACCCGACGGATTTCGGAGAATCAACCATGAAAATCGATGGTGGGTGCCATTGCGGCGCCATAACTTATGAAGCAGACGTCGACCCGGAAAAGACCTCTATCTGTCATTGCACCGACTGCCAGCAACTGACCGGTACCGCCTTTCGTGTCACTGTTCCCGCGCCTGAGGATCATTATAGGATCACAAAGGGCACACCGAAGGTTTATATCAAGACGGGATCGAGCGGCGCCAAGCGTGCCCAGGCGTTCTGCGGCGACTGCGGTTCGCATCTTTACGCAACGTCGGTTCGCGACGGGCCGAAGGTCTATGGGATCAGGGCGGGGACCGCGCGGCAACGCGAGGATCTCGTTCCGACCCAACAGAAATGGCACCGATCGGCCCTGCACTGGCTTCCGGAATTCGAGGGCGTAAGCATCGTAGAGGCGCAGTAGCACCTGCCTCCCGGTTAAACGCGGCCCAAACCAGCCAATAATGTGCTAGGCTCGCCATCAAACGGATGGCGGGGGATAGCAATGTCGGAAACGGACAAAGTGTTTGCCGGCTCGATTCCGGAAAACTACGACCGCTACATGGTGCCGTTGATCTTCGAGCCGTTCGCTGCGGATTTGGCACGACGGGCAGCGTCCTTGTCGCCCGGCGCCGTCCTGGAAGTCGCCGCCGGCACCGGCGTTGTCACCCGCGCATTGGCTCCAAAACTGTCTCCGGGCGCAAGCTATGTCGTGACCGACCTCAACCAGCCTATGCTCGACTACGCGGCCTCGCGACAAGCTCCCGACAGTCGCATACAATGGCGTCAGGCGGATGCTCTGGCGCTGCCGTTCGAAGATGCGGCTTTCGATCTCGTTTGCTGTCAGTTCGGCGCGATGTTCTTTCCCGACCGAGCCGCCGGCTATCGCGAAGCAAAGCGGGTCCTGAAGACCGGCGGCCATTTTCTGTTCAACGTGTGGGATCGCATCGAAGAGAATGTATTCGCCAATGATGTGACGAATGCTCTTGCGGAGATTTTTCCGAACGATCCGCCCCGCTTTCTCGCCCGCACGCCGCACGGCTACAATGACACTGCATTGATCCGCGGCGAGTTGGAAGCCGCAGGTTTCTCCCGTGTGGTGATCGACACGAGGGCCGAACAAAGCCGTGCCTCCTCGCCGCGCCTTCCGGCGGTTGCCTATTGCCAGGGAACTCCGCTTCGCAATGAAATCGACGCCCGAGGAAAATTGGAAGCCGCAACCGATCACGCCGTGTCCGTGATTGCAGCCAGACACGGCAGCGGCGAGGTTGCGGCCAAGATCCAGGCACACGTGATCGTGGCTACGGTCTAATGCATGGCGCCAGAAGTGTGCCGCGGTTCTGGGGCAACGACATGCATCAAAACAAAAACTTAAGGCGCGTCGTATGAATCCGTTTCAGCGCGACGCACTTTAATCGTCGCCTTCGACGACACGTAGCCTGAGCTGCCCCGTCTTGGAATCCGCCACCCGCACCCCGGCTTCGGCCTTGGCGGGTCCGCCACCGCGCACTTCGGCTTCGTTTTCTCCAAACTCCAGCGCTTCGATCTTTTGGCCGCGCTTGGTCACCTTCGACGTCGACACCAGTATCTCGTCGATATCCTTGGCCGACTGGCCAAAATGCGTCTGCAACCGGCGCACGCGTTCGTCGACGCGCGCGACGTCTTCCATCAGCCGGATCACCTCGCCCTGGATCAGATGCGCCTGTTCGCGCATGCGGGCGTCCTTGAGGATGGCCTGGATGACCTGGATCGACAGCATCAAAAGCGACGGTGAGACGATGATGACACGCGCCCGGTGCGCCTTCTGGACCACGGCGTCGAAATTCTCGTGGATTTCGGCGAACACCGATTCCGACGGCACGAACATGAAGGCGGTGTCCTGCGTCTCGCCCTGGATCAGGTATTTTTCCGAGATATCGCGGACGTGAATTTCGATGTCGCGGCGGAAAGCCTGGGCCGCGATCTTCTGTTGTTCGGCGCCATCGGCGGCGCGGATGGCGTTCCAGGCTTCCAGCGGAAACTTGGCGTCGATGGCAAGCTGCGGCGCACCGTTCGGCATCCTGACCAGGCAGTCGGGACGGCTGCCGTTTGACAGCGTTGCCTGGAACTCGTAGGCGCCGATCGGAAGGCCGTCGGCGACGATCGCCTCCATGCGCGACTGGCCGAAGGCGCCGCGCGTCTGCTTGTTGGACAGGATCGCCTGCAATTGCACGACCTGGCCGGCCAGCGACTGGATGTTGCCTTGCGCGGTGTCGATGACCGCCAGCCGTTCCTGCAGTTTGGCGAGGCTCTCATGCGTCGATTTGGTCTGTTCGGTCATGGTTTGACCGAGCCTGCCGGTCATGGCGTCGAGGCGCTGGCCGATCGACTGGTTGAGTTCGGCCTGCCTTGCGCCGAACACGTCGGCGATGGCGCCCATGCGGCCCTGCATCTCGGCCTGGCTTTGCAAAATGCCGGCCATCCGCGCCTCGGCGTCGCGGGCGTGGTCGGCGGCTTCCGCCGCGGCGATGGTGCGCGCCTTGGCCGATCGCCACAGCGCCACGACAAGCGCCAGGAACAGGCCGAGAAACACCAGCGCGCCGAGGGCCAGTGCATGGCCGAGCGTGATCGTCGTGGCGCCAAGCCGGGCAACGGGTTCGGAAAGGATGGTGCTCAGGTCGTTCATCCCGCCAGCATAGCCGATTCGCAGACCTGGCACAGATCAAAACGTGAACGAGACCGATTCGCACCGGTTGACGCTTCTCCTGCGACGTTTTAGGTGAGGCGCCATGTCGATCAAGCCGCTCATCATCCTTCCCGATCCTATCCTGCGCCAGGTTTCCAAACCGGTCGAACGCGTCGACGCGCCTTTGCGCAAACTGGCCGACGACATGCTGGCGACGATGTATGATGCGCCGGGCATCGGCTTGGCCGCAATCCAGATCGGCGAGCCGCTGCGCATGCTGGTCATCGACCTCGCCAAGGAAGACGAGCCGCCGGCGCCGCATGTCTTCATCAATCCCGAAATCCTCGAAAGCGCCGACGCTCGCTCGGTCTACGAGGAAGGCTGCCTGTCGATCCCGGACTATTACGCCGAGGTCGAGCGTCCCGCCTCGGTGCGCGTGAAATATCTCGACCGCGACGGCAAGCTGCAGGAGATCGAGGCCGAAGGCCTGATGGCGACCTGCCTGCAGCACGAGATCGACCATCTCAACGGTGTGCTGTTCATCGACCACATCTCGAAGCTGAAGCGCGACATGGTGGTCAAGAAGTTCAAGAAGCTCGCCAAGGACAAGGCGCCGGGCAAGCTGGTGGGATAGGGAAGATGCCGCTTCGCGTCATCTTCATGGGCACGCCGGAGTTTTCGGTGCCGGTGCTGCGCGCGATTGCCGAGGCCGGGCACGAGATAGCAGCCGTCTACACCCAGCCGCCGCGCGCCGCGGGCCGCCGCGGGCTGGAGCTGACACCGTCGCCGGTGCAGCGCGAGGCTGAGCGGCTGGGCATCGAAGTGCGCACGCCGCTGTCGCTGAAGGGCGAGGCCGAGCAAGCTGCTTTCCAGGCGTTGCGTGCCGATGTCGCGGTCGTCGTCGCGTATGGTTTGCTGTTGCCGAAGGCTATTCTGGAGGCTCCGCGCCTCGGCTGCCTCAACGGCCACGCCTCGCTTTTGCCGCGTTGGCGTGGTGCAGCTCCCATCCAGCGCGCCATTATGGCCGGCGACGTCGAGACCGGCATGATGGTGATGCGCATGGAAGAGGGCCTGGACACCGGTCCGGTGGCACTGGTTGAAAAATGCGCCATAGAGCCCGATATGACGGCCGGCGATCTGCACGACCGCTTGATGAATATTGCTGCCACGCTGATGGTGGAAGCGCTGTCCCGATTGGAGACAAATACCCTGGCATCGACTTTGCAGGCGGCTGACGGGGTGACCTACGCCAGGAAAATCGATAAGTCGGAGACACGTGTGGACTGGACGCGCCCGGCTGCGGAGGTCCACAATCACATTCGCGGGCTGTCGCCATTCCCCGGCGCCTGGTGCGAGGCCGACATCGGCGGCCGCACGGAACGGCTGAAACTGCTTCGCTCGACGCTTTCTGAAGGTACGCTTTCTGAAAGCATGGGCGAGTCGGGAGGAATTCTCGATGACCGGCTGACGGTCGCCTGCGGGTCGGGCGCGGTCAGGCTGGTCGAAGTTCAACGGGCGGGCGGAAAGCCTGCTGCCGCGCAGGAGTTTCTGCGCGGGGCCAAGATCGAAAAAGGAATGAAGTTCTCATGAGCATGATGTCGATACGCGGCGCGACGCCGCGGGACCGCGAGGCCATACGCCTGGTCGAGGAACACGCATTCGGCCAGCAGGCGGAGGCCGGGCTGGTCGACGCTCTGGTCACCGGCGGCGACGCCGTTGTCGAACTGGTGGCGGAAGAAGACGGCCAGGTGGTCGGCCACATCCTGTTTTCCAGGCTGTTCGTTCAGAACGGCGGCAAGCAGTTTGCAGCCGTGGCGCTGGCGCCGTTGGCGGTGGAACCTTCGTTCCACGGCTCGGGCATTGGCGGTGCGCTGATCCGCGAGGCGCATATCCGCCTCAGGGATGCCGGCGAGACGCTCGCCGTTGTGTTGGGCGATCCGGCCTATTACGGCCGCTTCGGCTACAATCATGCGCGCGCCGAAAAGTTCGAGAGCGAATATCAGGGCGAAGCGCTGCAGGCGCTGGCCTGGGGTGACGCACCCGAAAAAGGCAAACTGGTCTACGCCCAGGCCTTTACCGCACTCGCCGCCTGAACGAAGGGTGTATGCCGCGTTTTCGTCTCGCTATCGAATATGACGGCAGCCTCTTCGCCGGCTGGCAACACCAGGCGGATCAGCCTTCGGTGCAGCAGGCGATAGAGCAGGCGATCGAGAAATTCTGCGGTGAGGCGGTGCGGATACGCGCCGCCGGCCGCACCGACGCCGGGGTGCATGCGACCGCCCAGGTGGCGCATGTCGACCTCGCCAAGGCATGGCCAAACGACAAGGTGCGCGACGCCGTCAACGCCCACCTGCAGGCGGCAGGCGCGCGCATCGCCATCCTGCAGGCGACGGTTGTCCCCAATGAGTTCGACGCCCGTTTCTCGGCCACCGGACGGCACTATCTCTACCGCATCCTCAACCGGCGCGCGCCTGCAGCGATGGAAAAGGGCAAGGTCTGGTGGGTGCCGAAGCGGCTGGATGCGGACGCCATGCACGAAGCGGCGAAAGTCCTGCTCGGCCGACATGACTTTACCACCTTCCGCTCGACGCAATGCCAGGCCAACAGTCCGGTGCGGACGCTTGAGCGGCTCGAAGTAAGGCGCCAGGGCGACCTGATCGAAGTGAGGGCCTCGGCGCGCTCTTTCCTGCACAACCAGGTGCGCTCCATGGTCGGTTCGCTGAAACGCGTCGGCGACGGCGGCTGGACCGCCGCCGACCTCAAGGCAGCGCTCGCGGCGCAAGACCGCGCCGCCTGCGGCCAGGTGGCGCCGCCCGACGGGCTTTTTCTCGTCGGTGTAGACTATCCGGAAAAGTTCTAAGCTGGAGCGGCGGTCGGCACCGTGATGCCGAGCAGCGCCACCAGGCCGAACAAGACGGCTAGAGACACCACCAACATGCCTGCGAACACGGCGCTGCCGACAGCCGCGCCCTTGCCGATCGCGGCGTTGGTCATCCGCCAGGAGAGTACCAGCGACAGCACCACCAGAACCAGCCACACCAATTCGGCAACCGGGTTGCCGGACGGCAGGAAAAGCCTGATCAGCGCTGAAGGCAGCAGCATCCAGGCGGTGATCGCCGACGCCCAGTTGCTGGCGACGACATAGTGGACGAAGCGGTCGCCGATGCCGGCGCGCGATGCGACCAGGGCAAGCACAAACAGAGGCAGCAGCCACGAGCCGAGGTCGACGGTCGCCAGGCGAATCAATATGCCCAGCCGGCCGGCGAACGCATTGGGATCGCCGATCTCGTTGGCCGTGCCGACCCAGCCGACGATCATCGCCGGCGCGGCGACGACGATGGCGAAGAAGGAATTCCAGAAGCCGTCCGCCGAAAGGTCGAGCAGCCGCAAGCCGTCGGCCTTTCCGAGCATCAGCCGCCAGGCGCCGTTAAGCGATGAAGAGGTCTCGTCAACCGAAAGCATGATCAGCCCTGCTCGAACCAGTCATCGATGAAGCGCTGGTAGATTTGGGTCAGCGTCTCGAGGTCGGCCAGTGCGACGCGCTCGTCGACCATGTGCATGGTCTTGCCGACGAGGCCGAACTCGACCACCGGGCAATAGTCCTTGATGAAACGCGCATCCGAGGTTCCGCCCGAGGTGGACAGCGCCGGCTCCTTGCCGACTGTCGCCTTGATCGACCCGCGCAGCGTCTCGATCAGCTTGTCGTCGCGCGTCAGGAAGACATGGCTCGGCCGGTCGCGCCAGATCAGTTCGTAGTCGACCGGCGTCTTGCCGGTCCGGTATTTCTTGCGCTTCGCCGCCTGGTCGAGGCGGTTATGGATCTCGGCCTGCACCGTCTCGGCAGTCCATGTGTCGTTGAAGCGGATGTTGAAGGTGGCTGTCGCCTTGGCCGGAATGACATTGGTCGCCGGGTTGCCGACATCGATCGAGGTCACTTCCAGATTGGTCGGCTGAAAATCCTTCGTGCCCTTGTCGAAGACGGGCGACAGCAAGGCGTCGACCATGCTGATCAGGCCGCGCACCGGATTGTCGGCGAGCAATGGATAGGCGACATGGCCCTGGCGGCCGTTGACCGTGACACTGCCCGACATCGAGCCACGCCGGCCGATCTTGATCATGTCGCCGAGCGTGTCCGGATTGGTCGGCTCGCCGACGATCGCGGCGTCCCATTTCTCGCCCTTGGCCGCCGCCCAGTCGAGCAGTTTTGTCGTGCCGTTGATGGCCGGCCCCTCCTCGTCGCCGGTAATCAGCAGCGAGACCGAGCCTTTCGGACCCCCCTTTTTCTCGACATGGCGCGCCACGGCGGCGATGAAACAGGCGATGCCGCCCTTCATGTCGACGGCGCCGCGGCCATACATCTCGCCCTTGGCGATCTCGGCGGCGAAGGGCGGATGCGTCCACGACGCCTCGTCGCCCGCCGGCACCACGTCGGTATGGCCGGCAAACATCAGATGCGGCCCATTGCCGGAGCGACGCGCGTAGAGGTTCTCGATGTCGGGGGTGCCGTCTTCGGAAAACATCGGGCGTTCGACGGAAAAGCCGAGCGGCTTCAGCATGCCTTCCAGGGCAGCCAGCGCGCCGCCCTCGGCGGGCGTTACGGAGGCGCAGCGTATGAGGGTCGCGAGGTTGGCGGCGGGATCGGTCGGCAGTTTCATGGGCAAAGCGATAATCGAAAGCGAAAGGCCTGTCACGGCCAGAGATGATGACCGGTCCTGCCGCCGACATTATGGTTTTCATGTCGTATAGTGCAGGCCAACACGAGATAGTCGCATGGCCAACGCCGAAAAGACCATCGTCATTGCCGGCGCCGGCAGCATCGGCTGCTATGTCGGCGGCTGCCTGGCGCTGGCCGGACGCAAGGTGGTGTTTTTGGCGCGGCCAGGCATCGCGACGGCCTTGCTGGACGGTGGCCTGCGCATCACCGATCTCGATGGTCGCGACCGATCCATCCGGCCGGAGTCCGTCACCACCGATCCCGCCGCTGCCCTCGCCAGCGCCGACGTGGTGCTGGTGGCGGTCAAGAACGGCGCTACCGAGGAGATGGCGTCGCTTGTTGCCGGACATGCGCGTGGCGATGTCGTGGTGGTCAGCCTGCAGAACGGCGTCGGCAATGCCGACCGGTTACGCGCCGTGCTCGGTGGCCGGACTGTACTCGCCGGCATGGTGCCGTTCAATGTCGTCCAGTCGGCCATAGGCAATTTGCCGCTTCACGTGCATCGCGCCAGCGACGGCAAGGTCATGATCGAAGATGGCGTGACCGGCCTTGCCGGCCTTCTCGATGTCGAAGGGCTTGGCGTGGAAACCCATCCCGACATGAAAGCCGTTCAGTGGGGCAAGCTGCTGATCAACCTCAACAACGCGCTTGTCGCCTTGTCCGGCCTGCCGCTGGCGAGCGAACTTGCCGACCGCCGCTGGCGGCGGATCCTGGCCGGTCAGATCGACGAGGCCCTGGCGGCGATGAAGGCGTTACATATCGCGCCGGCGCGGATCGGCGGCTTGCGTCCCGGCCTGCTGCCGAAGCTGCTCCGGCTGCCGGACTGGCTGTTCCGGCTGGTCGCCCGCCGCATGCTCGCCATCGACCCGCAGGCGCGCTCGTCGATGTGGGACGACCTCCAGCGCGGTCGGCCGACCGAGATCGGTGACCTGCAGGGGGCCGTCCTGAGCCTCGCCGAAAAGGCCGGCACGCCGGCGCCTCTGCTGAAGCGGGTCACCGCGCTGGTGCGGCAGGCCGAGCGGGAAAAGCGCGGCTCACCCGGGCTGACGCCGGAAGCCGTCACTGGATAGTCTACTTGCCGCGAGCCTCGGGCCTTGGCCCGCATAGCCCGAAAACAGGCGCGTGGGCCCGCCGCGTCACAGCTTTGGTGCGCGCCTCGGAGCCGGCGCTTTGCTCGCCGGGCCTGGCGCCGGCACGGGCTGCGCCGCCGGGTGGTTCTCGATCAGCGTGATCTTCTGCCAGATCTTGCGCGACAGGTTGGACGCTAGGTTCTCGACGTCGTTGACGCCGTCGATGACCACATCGTCATTGACGGACTGCGCAAACAGCGCCGCGATCTTGCCGGTGATCGACAGCATTTCCGAGCAATAGTCGAGGTAGCGCGCCAGGTCGGCGGCATTGGTGATGCGAGCCGGCGAATGCGCGGTCGGCCTGAAATTGGCGGACAATGCTGCCGGATCCTTGGTCAGCTGGTGCATGTCGATGACATGGATCAGCGATCTCAACCCATGCAGCTGGCGAAACACCCGCTTGCGCTTGATGCGCTCCTCGGTGCGGATCAGCGCCAGCAGGCCGAGCACGGCAAGGATCATCATGTTGATCGTGGCTTCGATGCCTTGCACCGACTGCACCGCATCGTCGGCCTGCGAGATATGGATGAGCGGCAGGATGGTGCCGACGAACAGGAAGATCAGCGCGCCGGCGGCAACAGCGGCGACGATGGCGCCGCGCAGCCACCAGATCGGCGCTTCCAGCGCCTGCGCCGCCTTGGCCAGGTCGCGCGACAGCGACACCAGTTCGGCGGCGACGCCGCGCAGGCCGGCATCGGGAAAACGCTCGGCGACGCGCTCTTCCAGCCGCTCGGCGGTGTCGATGATCAGTTTCGGATCAAGCGTGCGGTAGCGCATGGCGAGATATCCGGTCGGCGCTCATGGTTCAGCCGGCGCGTTGCTGCGTTTGCCGTAGCGGTTCGGACCGGGGTCACCGCGGAAACACGCTAGAACGATGAGAAGAATGGGGCCGATGATAAGAGAGATCAACGCGTAATAAGTCGGCTTGCCGAAATCATGAAACCGCTTTGCGGTTACCGCAAAGCTCGACCATGTCGAGATGAGCAAAACGACCCAGAACACAAGTGCCCAGTTCTGGCTGGTTGCGGTGCCGGGTTCCAGTCTCGACAACTGGTAGAGCGGGAAAAACTGTGCAAGCACCAGCAGCAGCCCGGCGAGCACGTAGGCACTTGGGCTGACGCGCCCTGAGAGGCTGAAGAAAAGCCAGGGAAGTGGTGGTGTGTTGGGCAATCTAGAGCGCTCTGGTTGCTCGGACAGGATCAATCACGCAGCAGTTCGTTGATCGAGGTTTTCGACCGGGTCTTGGCATCGACGCGCTTGACGATGACGGCGCAGTAGAGGCCAGGGCCCGGCTCGTTGTTCGGAAAGGCCTTGCCCGGCATCGAGCCGGCGACGACGACCGAATTCGGCGGCACCTCGCCATAAAACACTTCGCCGGTGGCGCGGTCGACGATCTTGGTCGACTGGCCGATGAACACACCCATTCCGAGCACCGAGCCTTCGCGCACGATGCAGCCCTCGACCACTTCGGAGCGCGCGCCGATGAAGCAATTGTCCTCGATGATGGTCGGGCCGGCCTGCATCGGCTCCAGCACCCCGCCGATGCCTACGCCGCCCGAGAGGTGCACATTCTTGCCGATCTGGGCGCAGGAGCCGACCGAGGCCCAGGTGTCGACCATGGTGCCGCTATCGACATAGGCGCCGACATTGACGAAGGACGGCATCAGCACCGCGCCCGGCGCGACATAGGCCGAGCGGCGCACGATCGAAGACGGCACGGCGCGGAAGCCTGCCTTCTCGAAATCGACCGCGCTCCAGCCGTCGAACTTCGACGCCACCTTGTCCCACCAGACCGCCTGGCCGGGGCCGCCCTTGATGATCTCCATCGGATAGAGCCGGAACGAGAGCAGCACCGCCTTCTTCAGCCATTGGTTGACATGCCATTTGCCATCGGCCTGGCGCTCGGCAACGCGCACGGTGCCACGGTCGAGCAGGTCGAGTGAGGACTGGATGGCGTCGCGCGTTTCGCCCCGGGTCGCGGTCGAAATCGTGTCGCGCTCCTCGAAGGCCTTCTCGATCGTCTTTTCGAGGCTGGCCAGATCAGGCTTCGACATGAATTCGCTCCGTTACCACGCTGTTAAGGCCGCCGGCCTTAACCTTGTTTTGAAAGTCGCGCGGACCCTATGTTAAGGCGTATTGGGGGTCAATCGCGCGTGCGCCATGGGACGGCGCAAGTGAACTGTTGGGACGGGTAGAAAGCATATGACTCCTATGGAAAAGGCGGGATGGACGCCGCTGCCGCATTCGGACGAGGATCTGGAGCGCTCGAAAAGCGTTCCCGACACGCCGCAGACGCGCGCCGAAACCTACCGGCTGGCCTGGAACGATCCCGACTTCATGACGCGCCGGGAATTGCGCGCTGTGCGCTTGCAGCTTGAGCTCTTGAAGCCCGAAATGATCCTGGCCGAGCGCGGCATCCGCTCGACGGTCATCCTGTTCGGCGGCGCGCGTATTCCCGAGCCCGGCGGCGAGGCCTGGGCCGCCAAGAACGAGACGCAGAAGAAAAACCTCGAGGAAAACAGCAAATATTACGAGGAGGCGCGCAAATTCGCCCGCCTCTGCTCACAGCAATCGGCCACGTCCTACTACCGCGAATTCGTCGTCGTCACCGGCGGCGGTCCAGGCGTCATGGAGGCGGGAAATCGCGGCGCCGACGATGTCGGCGCGCCGTCGATCGGCCTCAACATCGTCCTGCCGCACGAGCAGGCGCCGAACGCCTATGTGACCCCGGAGCTGTGCTTCAACTTCCACTATTTCGCCATCCGCAAGATGCATTTCGTCATGCGCGCCAAGGCCGTCGCGGTGTTTCCGGGCGGCTTCGGCACCATGGACGAATTCTTCGAGACGCTGACGCTGATCCAGACCGGCCGCATGGAGCGCGTGCCGGTGATCCTGTTCGGCAAGGCGTTCTGGCAGCGCGCGATCGACCTCGATTTCCTGGCCGAACAAGGCACCATCACGCCCGGCGACCAGGATATCATCGACTTTGTCGACACCGCCGACGAGGCCTGGGGGATCATCAGCCGCTTCTACAAGTTGGGGGAGTAGGGGAACCGGGAATTGAGGAACTGAAGAATTGAGGAAAAGGAGGTCCGGATCGGTCTTCCTTTCACCAGTTCTTCAATTCTTCAGCTCCTCAATTCCTCCACCCCCTCCACTATCCCCGTCAGAAACGTCGCCAGATCGTCGGTGACGAAATCGACGTCGTCCTCATTGGCCGGATCGCGTTCCCAGATTTCAGCAAAGGTCGGCTCGAAATTGCGCGGCACCACCAGCACCGTGGTCATGCCCAGTGATTTCGGCACCTCGAGGTTGCGGGCGAGATCCTCGAACATCACCGCATTGTGTCCGGTGACGGCGTGCAGTTCGGCAAACTTCTCATAGGTCTGCCGCGACGGCTTCGGCGTCAGCCCGGCGGCGACGATATCGAAAATGTCGTCGAAATGGTCGAGTATGCCGAGCTGGCGCGCGGTGCGCTCGGCGTGCCTGCGGTCGCCATTGGTGAAGATGAACTTGCGGCCGGGCAGCTGGCGGATAGCGGTGCCCAGCACCGGATCCGGCACCAGCCACGAATAGTCGATATCATGCACCTTTTCGAGAAAGTCGTCGGGGTCGATGCCGTGACGCGTCATCAGCCCGTTCAGCGTCGTGCCATATTCGAGATAGAGTTCCTTCTGCAGCTTGCGCGCTTCCTCGCGCGGCAGCGTGAGCAGTTCTCCGACATAGGCCGTCATCTTGACGTCGATCTGCGAAAACAGATTCGAATGGTGCGGATAAAGCGTGTTGTCGAGGTCGAACACCCAGTCGGTGACATGGGCGAAGCGGGCGGGATCGGGCAGCGTGGTCATGGCGTCCTTATGGCATGAAATATCTGCCGTTCGAACCCCTTTCTGATGTAGAGCTTATCCACAACCTATGTGCATCTAGAGTTGTAAAAATGGGCTCACCATTCAAATTTTAGCCATCACGGAAAGGTGGCCTTCAGGGCTTGCTGGCACAGAGACGGTTCAGTGGGAGCCAGCGATGAGTCGCATAGTCTTAAAGTCCGCCGCGGTCGCATTCGGCTCGGTAGCCATCTCGCTTTTGCTGACGCTGATCATCGTTCCCGCCATGGGTTTTCCGGTCGACCGCACTGTCTGGCTGACATCGACGGTGTGCCCGCTGGCGCTCGCCTGGATCGCCTGCGCCAGCACCTTCTGGCAGAGCGACCGACTGAAAAACGCGCATCGCGATCTCGCCCGCGCGCATGCCCAGCTCGCCGCCGCGCATCGGCGCCTGTCGGCGAAGGCGAGCCGCGACGACATGACCGGCATGCTCAACCGCGAGAGCTTCTTTGCCGCGTTGGACGGCTCGCGGCGCAAATCCGATCGCGGCGCGCTGCTGATCATCGACGCCGACCATTTCAAGGCGATCAACGACAGTTTCGGCCATCTGACCGGCGATGACGCACTGGTGTTGATCGCCAGCGCCATCGAGCGCGGCGTCCGCAGCGGCGACGTGCTCGGCCGCATTGGCGGTGAGGAGTTCGGCGCCTTCCTGGTCGGCGCTACGGAAGCCGAAGCCCGGCGCGTGGCCGAGCGCATCCGCCGTGAAGTCGAGCTGGTCCGCTTTCGTCCGGTCGACGAGCGCACGGTGCCGCTGACCGTCTCGATCGGCGGCATCACCTGTGCGCAAGATGCCGATGTCTCGGACCTGATGCGCGCCGCCGACCGCCGGCTCTACGAGGCCAAGCACCGCGGCCGCAACTTGTCGATCCTCGACCGGGATATTTCCGAAGCTGCGTGAGGTGTTGGTGGTGGGGCTGTTAACGCTTCGCCAACATTGTTTCCACGCAACTGCGCCGTTTACCGGGTTGTAACTCGTTTACAGGCAAGGCTTGGCACGGGAATGGCATGTCTGGCCGGTACCTGTGCCGTTCAGGGAACGCCATGCGTGGATCGAAGCCCCCATCCAGAGACGTGTCATGAGTTTCTTCATCAGGAAAATATCGCGCCGCACCATCGTGCAGGCGCTGATTGCGATGCCGGCGCTACAGCTTTTTCGCAAGCTGCCTGACAGCGACCGCCCTCCGGCCGATCCCGACGAGATCGTCGTGGTCAATGGCTGGATCCTGAAGCGGAGCGACCTGGCATGATCTTCGACAGCTATGAGGCGTTTCGAGCCTCGGATTTCAAGCCCAAGGTCTGCATTCTCGGCTCCGGGCCTGCCGGCACCACCATCGCCAGAAAGCTCGGCGCCGCCGGCATTCCGGTGGTGATGCTGGAAGCCGGTTCCCGTGAATTCAGCGATGAATCTCAGGATTTCTATCGCGGCACGACGGTCGGCGATCCCTATTTCGATCTCGACATCACCCGGCTGCGCTTCATGGGCGGATCGTCGAACCATTGGGCCGGCTGGTGCCGCGTGCTCGACAAGCAGGACTTCGAACCCAAGGCATGGGCGCCGGACACCGGCTGGCCAATCAGCCGCGCCGACATCGAGCCTTATCTGTCCGAGGTGCACGAGATACTCGAGCTTCCCGACTTCAAGCCCGATGTGCCGATTTCAGACGACATACGCTGGGTGCAGCTGATCAAGAGCCCGGCCGTGCGCTTTGGCGAGAAATTCTCCGACGAGCTCGACAAGAGCAAAAACATAGCGCTCGTGCTCAACACCTATGCCACCGAACTTGCCGGGGACGGCAAACGAGTGACCGGCGCCGGGCTGTGGTCGAACGGCAAGGATGCCGGCGCTTTCAGCGCCGATTATTTCATCGTCTGCGCCGGCGGGCTGGAGAATTCGCGGCTGCTTCTATGGTCGAACCAGCGCTCCAATGGCGGCGTGGTGCCGAACGCCACGGCACTTGGCCGCTACTGGATGGAGCACCCGACCTTCGAGGGCGGCAATGCCATCCTGGCCGATTACAGCGAGTTCGAGGTCGATGCCGTCAACGAGGCGTTCTTCTCGCCGACGCTCGCCGCCATGGAGCGGCTGCAGATCATGAATTTCGGCATACGCCTGATCGAGACGCCCTATGCCGGCGTCAAGAGCCTGATTGCCGACCTTGCCTGCACCGCGCCCGAGGCCGCCGAATGGGTCGCCTACCAGCTCAGCCAGAACCTGCGCTGCGCCGCCCAGCTCTACGTCGCCTGGGAACAGACGCCGCTGGCCTCGAACCATATCGAATTGTCGAAGACCGATGTCGACCGTGCCGGCGTGCCGCGCATCGAGCTGCACTGGAAGAAGTCGCCGTTGGAGCGCCGCACCATCCTCGAGGGGCTCAAGCTGTTCGGAACGACGCTGATCGAGAAGGACCTCGGCCGCGTCCGCATCATGGACTGGCTGACCAATGGCGAGGACTACCCGACGGATGAGGAACTGGCCGGCCACCACCACATGGGCGGCACGCGCATGGGCACCGATATCACCAAGAGCGTGGTCGACGCCAACTGCAAGGTGCACGGCATGGACAATCTCTATGTCGGCGGCTCGTCGGTGTTCTGCACGTCGGGCGAATGCAACCCGACGACGACGATCACCGCACTTGCCTGCCGGCTAGGCGACCATCTGACCAAAGTAATCACGGTGTGACGAAGTCATCCACGGTGTGACGAAGTCATTACCGTCTGATTGTCAAAAAAGCGAACGGCGCGACAGGATTGCTGCCGGCGCTACCCATGCCTTGGTGTCGAAACCCTCGAAATCAGCGCCAACGAGATCTCCTCCTCCTTTGTGGGGAGGGATTAAGGGTGGGGGTAGGTGCCGCGCAAACCCTTTAGGATTTGCTAAACCGTCGCTGGATCCAGCGCCGGCTGCCCCTTGCGGCGGGCGACGATCGCCTTGAAATCGGCGGTCCGGAACGCATCGCGCAACACGTCGAAGGACGGCAGCACGAAATAGGCGCGCTGGAACTTGTCGATCTCGTAGCCGGTGCGCATCACCGTTTCGAGGTCGAAGGGCACGTGGTGCGCGTCCGGGCTCGCGACGGCGAACTGCAATTCGGTGAACGACGACATCAGCCCGGCACCGAAAGCTTTCCGCTTCTGGCCCTCCTCCTGTATCAGCCCGTATTCGGCGGTGTACCAGTAGAGCCGGGTGATCATCTCGTCACCGCCCAGTGCAATCACGCTCTCGGCCTTTTCGCCATACATCTGCATGAAGTCGGCAAACACCGGCTGTGTCAGGATGGGCACATGGCCGAAGAAGTCGTGGAACATGTCGGGTTCGACGATGTAGTCGAGCTCGTCCTTGGTGCGCAGCCAGTTGGTCACCGGAAAGCGCCGGTTGGCGAGATGGTCGAAGAAGGGCGCGGCCGGGATGAGGCCAGGCACGGCGACGATTTCCCAGCCGGTCAGCTTGCGCAGCTTGTCTGAGACCGCGCCGAAATCCGGGATCTTGTCGAGCAGGCCGAGTGCGGCGATCCCATCGAGATAGGAATGGTGCGCCAGCTTCTGCGTCAGCTTGGTCTGCCGGTCGCACAACGTGCGCCACACCGCCTGTTCGTCGGCGCTGTAGTTGTAGCCCTGCGCCACGGTGAAGTCGGAACGGCACACTGAATAGTCGCCACGCAGGCCTTGCGCCGCGCAATCACGGGCATATTCGGCAACGCTCATCGTCGTCATGGTTCTTCTCCCCTGATCGTGACACTTGAATCTGTCCGCAGAGTCTAGCGGCGGCCGGCGAGGCAATTCAGCTTTGATGATGGCTTGGGTCCATGATTTGAGGTAAAAATCACCAAGCAGAAGCTGAAAGAGAGTGAAAATGCCTCAGTTCGACGATTTCGAGATCAAGATGCTGGATGTTCTTCAGCGCGATGGACGCAAGCCCGTGTCCGAACTGGCGCAGGAGATCGGCGTGTCGACGACGCCTTGCGCCCGCCGCTTCGAGGCGCTGCAGGAGGCCGGCATCATCAAGGGCTTTGCCGCCGTGCTCAACCGCCGCGCCGTCGGCCTGATGGTCGAGGTGTTCATCCAGGTGCGCCTCACCAGCCACAGCGACGGTTCGCCCGAAACCTTCATCGCCGCCGTGCAACGCATGGACGAAGTGTCGTCATGCTGGACGATGACCGGCGACCACGATTTCCTGCTGCACGTCATGGTGCCGTCGGTCGACGAACTCAACGCCTTCGTCATGCACCGCCTGATGCGCCTTGCCGGCGTGCGCGACGTTCACACCCAGCTGGTGCTGCAGAACATCAAGGGCCCGGGCCACGTGCCGCTCGCCCACCTCAGGCGGTAGGACACGCATCGCCATTTCTGCGGAAAAGCTGCACGCAAACTGCTGAACGGAGCCCAAATGCGAAACTGAAACGCCGGCTACGCCATGCGGACCGTCGCTCAAAGGTCCGTCATGAACATCGTGCTGATCAATCCGCCGCACACCGCCATCGGCAGCCGCGTGCCCGATGACCATCTGCCACCGCTCGGCCTGCTGGCACTGGGCGGCCCGCTTATCGACGCCGGCCATAAAGTCCGGCTGGTCGATGCCGAATTCGGGCCGATGCCGTTGGAAACGCTGGTGCGCGATGCGCTCAGCGGCCAGCCCGATTGCATCCTGATCGGCCACTCCGGCTCGACCTCGGCGCATCCCACCGCGCTCGCGATCGCCCGCATGGTCAAGGCGCTCGAGCCGGCGACGCTGGTGATCTATGGCGGCGTGTTCCCGACCTATCACTGGCGCGACATATTGGCGGCGAGCGATGTCTTCGACTTCATCGTGCGCGGCGAGGGCGAGGCAACCATCCTTGCCCTGGTCGTGGCACTGGACAATCGCCGGCCGCTGGGCGATGTCGCGGGTATCGCCTATCGCGACGATCTCGGCCGCCCCTTCGCGACGCGGCCGGCCGGGACCACTGCCAATCTGGACGAGTACCGCGTCAGCTGGGAGCTGATCGATCACCGCCGCTACAGCTATTGGGGCGGCAAGCGCGCCGTGGTCATGCAGTTTTCGCGGGGCTGCCCGCATCTGTGCAACTATTGCGGCCAGCGCGGTTTCTGGACCCGCTGGCGGCACCGCGACCCCAAGAAATTTGCGCAGGAGATTGCCTGGCTGCACCGCCAGCACGGCGTCGAACTGATCAACCTCGCCGACGAAAACCCGACCGTGTCGAAGAAGGTTTGGCGCGCCTTTCTCGATGCGCTGATCGCCGAGAACGTGCCGGTGCTGATCGTCGGCTCGACCCGGGCCGACGACATCGTGCGCGATGCCGACATCCTGCACCTCTATCGCAAGGCCGGCGTCATCCGCTGGCTGCTCGGCATGGAAAACACGGACGAACAGACGCTTCAATTGATCCGCAAGGGCGGCAGCACCTCATCCGACCGCGAGGCAATCCGGCTGCTCCGCCAGCATGGCATACTGTCCATGGCGACCTGGGTGGCCGGGTTCGAGGATGAGACCTTTCGCGATCTGTGGCGCGGCTTTCGCCAGCTGCTTGCCTATGACCCCGACCAGATCCAGGCGCTCTATGTCACGCCGCACCGCTGGACGCCGTTCTTCCGCATCGCCAAGAACCGAAAGGTGATTCAGACGGATGCCCGGCTGTGGGACTACAAGCACCAGGTGCTGCAGATGACCCGGCTGAAACCGTGGATGCTGTTCTTCTCGATCAAGCTGATCGAGGTCGCGGTGCAGTCGCGGCCGAAGGCGCTGGCGCGCATTCTCTTCCACCCCGATCCCGAACAGCGCCATTCGATGCGCTGGTACACGCAAATGGGCCGCCGCGTGTGGTTCCGCGAGGTCTGGGGTTTTCTGGCCCGCGACCGCCGCCTCAAGGATGGTCCGACGCTGGCTGAGTTCTGGGGCGCTCCGCAGGATGCCGATGAGGAATCCATGGTCGTCATGCGCCCGTCGCGCAAGCCGGCCGAAGCGGCTGTCGCGATCTCGGCCGGCGCCTGACAGGCTCGCTGCTATTCATAGATACGTACCGTATGCGTATTGACATACGCAGCGTATGTACCCACCTCATGCATATGGGACGTATGTGAGTGCCCCGGACAATGGAGTGAAAATGACCAAACGTGACGCGATCTTTCCTGCCGGCCGGCAGGCTCTCTACGAGATCAATCGCTATTCTGCTGCAATCCGATCGGGCGATCTTTTGTTCGTCTCGGGCCAGGTCGGCAGCCGCGAGGACGGGTCGCCCGAACCTGTCTTCGAAAAGCAGGTCCAGCTTGCCTTCGATAATCTCGCGGCAGTGCTGAAAGCAGCGGGCGCCACGTTCGACGATATAGTCGACGTGACCACCGTCCACACCGATCCGGCAGCGCAATGGCCCGTGATCGATGCCGTTCGGCTGAAGGTGTTCGGTGAACCGCCCTACACCAATTGGACGGCGGTCGGCGTCAACTGGTTAGCCGGCTTCGACTTCGAGATAAAGGTCATCGCGCGCCTGCCCCAGCCTGCCTAACGGCTGGCCAGCCGATCGACTGGCCGCCAAGCCAGTAGCACCTCAGGGCACGATCAGCGTGCCGGCGCCGTGTTCGGTGAACAATTCCAGCAGCACCGCATGCGGCGTCTTGCCGTTGAGGATGACGACGCCTTCGACGCCGCGCTCGATCGCCTCGATGCAGGTCTCGACTTTGGGGATCATGCCGCCCGACACCGTGCCGTCCTTGATCAGCGCCCTGGCCTCGGCCACCGTCAGCTCGTCGATCAGCTTCTTGTTCTTGTCGAGCACGCCGGGCACGTCGGTCAGGAACAAAAGGCGCGTCGCCTGGCAGGCGCCTGCAATGGCGCCGGCGAAGGTATCGGCATTGATGTTGTACGTGTGGCCGTCGCGGCCCGGCGCCACCGGCGCCAGCACCGGGATCATTTCCGAGCGTGCCAGCAGATCGAGCAGGGTGCGGTCTACCTCGACCGGCTCGCCGACGAAACCGAGATCGAGCACACGCTCGATGTTGGAGTCCGGGTCGATCATGGTCTTGCGCGCCTTTTCGGCGAACACCATGTTGCCGTCCTTGCCGCACAGGCCGATCGCCCATTCGCCCTCGGCGTTGATCAGCGCGACGATCTCCTTGTTGATCGAACCGGCCAGCACCATCTCGACGATCTCGACCGTCTTCTGGTCGGTAACGCGCAGCCCGCCTTCGAACTTGGATTCGATGCCCATCTTGGCCAGCATGGCGCCGATCTGCGGCCCGCCGCCATGGACGACGATCGGGTTGACGCCGGACTGCTTCAGCAGCGCGATGTCACGGGCGAAAGCCTTGCCGAGCTCGATATCGCCCATGGCATGACCGCCATATTTCACCACCACCGTCTTGTGCTCGTAGCGCTGCATGTAGGGCAGGGCCCGCGAGAGCAGGGCGGCCTGCATTTCGGCGGTGGCGGTGATCTCCGTCATCGGCATGGTTCCCTGGATGTGGGTAAGGACGGCGGCGTCTTAGCGGGAATTGGCCCAGGCCGCAAACAGCTTTGCTATCACGATGATGAAATCTGCCGGATCAGGCCGGCACCTTGAGCGGCGCCCGCCGCGTCAGCCAGCCGGAAATCTTCTCCATCTGCGCGGCGAGCGACAAAAGCGTCTGCTCGTCGCCGGGGCGGCCGACGGCCTGGATGCCGAGCGGCAGGCCGGCATCGGTGACATGGACCGGCAGCGCGATCGACGGCTGGCCGCTGACATTCTGGATCGCCGGCCAGTGGTGAACCACAGGCTCTTGTCCATCAATTGCCCAAACAAGGATCTGATCTCCAAGAGACGGGTCAAATGCAATTTGTCGAGCAGGTTTTCGATGAGCTCGTCGGCCCCCTTCGGGTCCATGGCGCCTCAGGCAAGCGGCGGATGCGCAATGATCGGGTTGCCTCGGCGCGCGCGATCGCAGCATCGACAAGGTCTGGCGGCGAGATCTCGCCTCTGTGCAACAGCTCTGCCAAGCCGGTCGCATCGTTCTCCCACAGCATCCGTTCGGCCGACATTGCTGTTCCCCTATCTGCGGGAGGCTAACGACAGCCGATTTCCTTGGCAACCGACCGGCGATTACTGGCGATCGGGCGCGGACATCGATTGCGTGGACAACAAGATTTCTGCCTTTGCAAATAAATCGTGATCGCTTAGCTTGTCCGTATGACGCCGCAGGATATCTCCACCCTGATTGTCCGGACCTCGATGAAGGATCGGACTGCGTTCGATCTGCTTTACCGGCAAACCAGTGCGAAACTTTTCGGCGTGTGCCTTCGTGTATTGAAGGATCGCGGAGATGCGGAAGAAGCGCTGCAAGAGGTCTTCGTCAAAGTGTGGACGAAGGCGGATCGTTTCGCTGTTTCTGATCTCAGCCCAATCTCCTGGCTGGTGGCCATAGCACGCAATCATGCGATTGATCGCATCCGGTCGCGACGCAAGCCTGCTGCCGATATCGATGCCGCGCTCGACGTGGCTGACCCCGGTCCGGGGCCAGAGGCTATGGTTGTTGCGGGCGGTGAATCCGAGCGCATCTATCAGTGCCTTGAAGAGTTGGAACAAGACCGGGCGCAAGCCGTTCGGGGTGCTTATTTGAACGGCGAAAGTTACGCCGAGCTCGCGGAACGTCACAAGGTTCCGCTCAACACGATGCGGACATGGCTGCGCCGCAGCCTGTTGAAACTTAGAGAATGTCTGGAAAGATGACCCTGGCAGAAGAAAATGGACCGGAACGTGGAGGCGACGACCTGCTCGCAGCCGAATACGTTCTCGGCGTGCTGCCGGCGGATGAGCGCCAGATAGCCTCCGGACGCATCGACGCGGAGACCGGCTTTGCCCGTCTCGTCGATTCCTGGGAAGTGAATCTCTCGCCGATGGCTGCCGCTTATGCTGAGGTAGAGCCGCCGGCCACCATCAAGCCGGCTATCGATCGCCGGCTGTTCTCCTCCACCGCGGCGTCGACGACGGCCCCGAGCGGCAGCCTGTGGTCCAGCCTTAGCTTCTGGCGCGGCCTCACCGCAGCGGCTCTCGCGGCCCTGGTGCTCTATGTCGCCGTGCCTTACGTCAGGTCGCCGGTCGTCGTGCCGCAGGAGCGCCTCGTCGCCTCGCTGGCTGCCGAAGGCAGCGATGTCAAATACCTTGTCGTCTACGACGCTTCCCGCCGCGATGTCGGCCTGTCACTGGTTTCGGGCGAACGCGCCGCCGGCAAGGACTTCGAACTGTGGATGATCGAAGGCAAGAATGCGCCGGTCTCGATGGGCGTCATTCCCGCCGGCCAGGTCACCCATATCCCGGTTACCCCGGCCGTGCAGCAGAAGCTGGCGCAGGGCGCCGTGCTCGCCGTCAGCGTCGAGCCGACGGGCGGTTCGCCGACCGGACAGCCGACCGGACCGGTCGTTGCCGCGGGCGACCTGAAGGGCATCTGATAGATCGTAAAACCATGACGTGATAATGAAGGCAGCGGAAGTAGATCTTCCGCTGTTTTCGTTTTGGATACGCTGCTGGAGATTAGAGATTCGATCTCCGGAGATAGTTCGCCGACAAGATAAAGGATAAATTTTTCCCGGCGCGCGGAAACTCAGGCAGTTCTATTCCGTATCTCCTCATGTTCCCGAAAGAGGAAACAATAACCCCGAGGAGTTCGAACACTATGCGTAGAATCGCCACCCTTTTGCTCGCCGGTACCATTGCCGTCTCCGCCCTCGCCACAATCGCCTATGCCGAGAATCCGATGGTTGGCGGCGCCGCCATGTACGCCAACAAGAACATCGTTGAGAACGCCGTCAATTCGAAGGTTCACACGACACTGGTCGCCGCCGTCAAGGCTGCCGGCCTGGTCGAGACGCTGCAGGGCGCCGGCCCGTTCACCGTGTTCGCACCGACCAATGAGGCCTTCGCCGCGCTTCCGGCTGGCACGGTCGAGTCGCTGCTCAAGCCCGAGAACAAGGACAAGCTCACCAAGATCCTGACCTGCCATGTCATCGGCGCCAAGGCGATGGGCGCCGATGTCGCCTCGATGGCCAAGGCCGATGGCGGCACCCACAAGGTCAAGACGGTCGGCGGCTGCGAGCTGTCGCTCAAGGCTGATGGCGGCAAGGTCACCGTGACCGACGAGAACGGCAATGTCGCCAAGGTCACGATCGCCGATGTCGAGCAGTCGAACGGCGTCATTCACGTCATCGACAAGGTCCTGCTGCCGAAGATGTAACAAAGCCCCTGCCGCCGACGAACAGGCGGTAAGCTCTCTGATTGCGCGGCTCCCCCCGTGGGCCGAGCAAACGACCGAGCGCTCCATCCCGTCCGCAACAAGCGCGGAGCCGGTGTGGAGCGTTCGTTTGCAGGACAACCGTCACCGGCTTTTGATTTTCCAGTGGCGGCCAAATCTGGCAAAATGATCCGCAGGAGGATTTCTGTCATGAACCGTCGAGATTTGCTTTTGAGCGGCGCCGCCATCGCTGCCGTGGCCGGCGCGGCGGCAACGTTGCGCATGGGCGGGCCCGCTAAGGCTGCCGAAACCTTCGAGGTCACCAAGACCGACGCCGAATGGCACGCCATCCTGTCCGACGAAGCCTTCAACGTGCTGCGCAAGGAAGGCACCGAGTATCCCGGCACCAGCCCGCTGCTGAACGAGCATCGCAAGGGCATTTTCGCCTGCGCCGGTTGCGACCTGCCGGTCTACCCCTCAGACACCAAGTTCGAGTCCGGCACCGGCTGGCCGAGCTTCTGGCAGGAGATTGCCAACGCCGTCGGCAAGACCGAGGACCGTTCGCTCGGCATGACCCGTACCGAGGTCCACTGCCGCCGCTGTGGCGGCCATCTCGGCCATGTCTTCGACGATGGCCCGGCGCCGACCGGCCTGCGCCATTGCATCAACGGCGTTGCGCTCAGCTTCAAGCCGGCCACTGCCTGACCGTTCGGCGTCTTTTAGCGGGGTGGGGATTTGGCGCCGGTGTGACGACCGCCTCCTATCTCTTGAAATGGGGCGAAAACAGTCAACTTCAAGAATTGGCAGACGGCTTTTTATGCGTAGATTCCGCAGCCCTTAACGAGAGGGCCAGAACCTATGCAACGAACTGAAGCACGGGCTCGCGACGGCGAGCCCAAATCCACCTCCAAATCGACCGACGGTGTTGATGCGGACCGGCCGCGAATATCCCATTCCGTGGTGATCGCCGGCGGCGGCCCGACCGGGTTGATGCTGGCCGGCGAGCTTTCCCTGGCCGGCATCGATGTCGCCATCGTCGAGCGGCGCGAGAACCAGGACCTCGCGGGCGCGCGCTCGGGCGGCCTGCATTCGCGCACCATCGAGATCTTCGACCAGCGCGGCATTGCCGATCGGTTCCTGTCGCAAGGCCAGACCGCACAGGTCGCAGGCTTCGCCGGCGTTTCGCTTGATATCAGCGACTTCCCCACCCGCCACAATTACGGGCTGGCGCTGTGGCAAAAGCACATAGAGCGCATCCTTGCTGACTGGGTCGAGGAGCTTGGCGTCACGTTCTACCGTGGCCGCGAGGTGACAGGCTTGGTGCAGGATGGCGGCGGCGTCGATGTCGCGCTGAGCGATGGCGGGTCGCTTCGTGCCGATTATCTCGTCGGCTGCGACGGCGGCAGAAGCCTCGTGCGCAAGGCGGCGGGCATCGAGTTCCCCGGTTCCGAGCCGACAACCAGCAATTTGATCGCCGAGATCGAGGTAACGGAAGAGCCGCAATGGGGTATCCACCGCGATGCCATCGGAATTCACGGCCTCAGCAGACTGGAAGACGGTACGGTGCGGGTGCTGGTGACCGAACGCGAGGTCGGGGCCGGCGGCGTGCCCACATTGCATGAGCTCAGCGAGGCGCTCATTGCCGTCTACGGCACCGATTACGGCGTCCACAATCCAACATCGCTGGCCCGCTTCACCGACATGACCCGGCAGGCAGCCTCATATCGCAAGGGGCGGGTGCTGCTGGCAGGCGACGCCGCGCACGTGCATCCACCGGACGGTGGACAGGGGCTGCAGACCGGCGTGCAGGACGCGGTCAATCTGGGCTGGAAGCTCGCCCAAGTGGTCAGGAAAACTGCGCCCGAAAGCCTGCTCGACAGCTACCAGGCGGAGCGCCACCCGATTGCCGCGCGTGTGATGAAAAACACCATGGCGTCGGTCGTGCTCCGTCGCGAAGACGAGCGCACCAAGGCGCTGCGCGATACAGTGTCGGAACTTCTCGGCATGGAAGAGCCGCGCAAGCGTTTTGCCGGCATGTTGTCCGGCCTGGACATCCACTACGATCTTGGCGAGGGGCATCCGCTGCTGGGGCGTCGCATGCCGGATCTCGACCTCGTCACCGCTGCCGGTCCGCTGCCGGTTTTCGCCCTGCTGCACGACGCTCGGCCGCTGCTGCTTAATCTTGGTGAGCCCGGCGCTTTTGGTATCGGCCAGTGGGTGGAGCGGATTCAGCTGGTCGACGCCAGCTACGATGGCGCGTGGGAGCTTCCGGTGCTGGGGGCAGTCGAAGCCCCATGCGCAGTGCTGGTCCGGCCTGACGGTTATGTGGCCTGGGTCGGCGGCCCTGAAGCAGCCGGGCTAACCGACTCGCTGACCAAATGGTTTGGGCCGCCTCGACCAAGGAGCTTGACAACGATCGATGCTTAAGCGTGACCCCGGAAATCGGGGGTGATTTCCGGGGTCACACATGAGGGCGCCAGGCGGGGGATCCGGCGCGCTCAATGGCCTCCGCCACCGCTGCCCGCGGGCGGCGCCGGCTTGGCGATGACCAGGGTGAAGACCGCCATGGTCGCGAACAGCACGGTCAGCATGGTGAACACATCCATGAACGACAGCAGCGACGCCTGCTGCTGGACCATGCCCGACAGTTTGGAGATCGCCGCCTTAGTGGCGTCGAGGCCGGGAGTCTGCTGGAAGTCGAGCGTCATGTTCTGCAGCTTGGTCTGCGCCGCCGCACTGCCCCATTCCACATGCTCGGCCAGCCTGGCGTAGTGGAAGGCGCTGCGATCGATCAGCACGGTGTTGATGACGGCAAGGCCGACCGCACCGCCGAGGTTGCGGGTCAGGTTGAACAGGCCCGACGCGTTCTTCAGCCGGTCCGGCGGCAAGGTGCCGAGCGCAATGTTGTTGATCGGCACCATGCACAGCATCATCGAGCTGCCGCGCAGGATCTGCGGGATCAGCAATTCCCAGAAATCCCAGTCGGCGGTCAGATGCGTCATCCACCATGTGCCGGCAGCGAAACCGAACAGCCCGATCATCATCATGATGCGCAAGTCCATCTTGCTCGACAGGATGCCGGAAATCGGCGCAGTGACGAACATCGCCAGGCCGCTGACGAACAGGGCTTCGCCGATCATCAAGGAATCGTAGCCGCGGATGCGTCCGAGGAACACCGGGTAGAGATAGGTCAGACCGTACAGGCCGATGCCGATGACGAAGGAGAACAGCGAACCGAAGGCGAAATTGACGTTGGTGAAGGCCCTGAGATCGACGATCGGCTCCTCGGCGGTAAAGGCGCGCCAGAAGAACAGCGCCGCACCGACAACCATGATGATGGCGCAGATGAACACGGCCTGTTCCTGCAGCCAGTCATGGTTCGGACCTTCCTCGAGCACATATTCCATGCAGCCGAGGAACGCCGCCATGCCGGCAAGGCCCCACCAGTCGAACTTGCTGAACAGGCCGAGATTGGGCTTGTCGAAATCGATCAGGGTCCAAGTCGTGACCGTCACCAGAATGCCTGGAATGACATTGATGAGGAACAGCCAGTGCCACGACATGGCATGGCTGATATAGCCGCCGACGGTCGGGCCGATGGTCGGCGCCAGCGTCGCCACCAGGCCGATCATCGGCGACACCATGGCGCGGCGCGACGGCGGGAAGATGGTGAAGGCGGCGGCGAAAACGCTCGGGATCATGCCGCCGCCGATAAAGCCCTGGATGGCTCGGTAGACGATCATCTGGTCGATGTTGGTGGCGGTCGCGGCCAGCGCGCTGGCCGCCGTGAAGCCGGCCGCGGCGCCTGCAAACAGCACGCGCGTCGACAGCATCCGGCTGAGGAAGCCCGACAGCGGGATCATCACCACTTCGGCGATCAGATAGGCGGTCTGCACCCATGGGATTTCGTCGGAACTGGCGCTGAGGCCGGCCTGGATCTCGGCCAGCGAGGCTGAGACGATCTGGATGTCGAGGATCGCCATGAACATGCCGAACACCATCGCCAGGAAGGCGATGAGGCGGCGCGTCGAGATGGTCGTCGGTACCGCCGGCATGGCAGGCGCCGGCGCCGCTCCTGCTGTTATGGTTGCGGTTGCCATGGCATTGCTCCCGGCGTTCGCTCAGTTCGCCGCGGCCGGAGCCGTGCGGCTGTCGACGGCGACGACGACGCTCAGGCCGGCGCGCAGCCTGCCTGCCTTCAGCACATCGGCCGGCACGTCGATGCGAACCGGGATGCGCTGCACCACCTTGGTGAAGTTGCCGGTGGCATTTTCCGGCGGCAGCAGCGAGAACACCGCACCCGAAGCCGGCGCCAGCGACGACACCGTGCCTTCGAAATCATGGCCGTCCGTGGCGTCGACCGAGACCCGCACCTTCTCGCCGGGCACCAGCTTGGCCAGCTGCGTCTCCTTGAAGTTGGCAACGATGTAGAGCTTGTCCAGCGGCACCACGACGGCGAGCTTCTGGCCGGGGCTGACGAGGTCGCCCTGCTCGACCGAGCGGTTGCCGACGACGCCGTCATAAGGCGCCTTGAGCACGGTGAAGGACAGATCGCGCGCGGCCTTGTCGCGGTTCAGCCGCAGCGAAGCCAGCGTGCTGGCCGATTCGGCGCGCTGCGCTTCGAACACGCCGATATTGGCCTGTGCGGCTGCAATCTGCGCGTCGGCGCCGACAAGGGCCGCATTGGCCTGGTCGAGAGCGGTCTGGGCATCGTCCAGTTGCGCCTGTGTGCCGACATGCGTCTTGACCAGTTGCGCGGCGCGCTGCTGGGCGCGAGCGGCGTTGTCGGCTGCCGCCTGGTCGGCGACCTTCTGCGCCTGCGCCTGTTGCAGCGAAGCTTGCGCCGCCTTGGTCTGCGCGTCGATACGGTCGAGCGTCTTGGCCAGCGTGGCGATCTGCGCCTCCGCCTGGGCAACGGCTATTCTGTAGTCGCCGTCGTCGATCGTCAGCAGCGGATCGCCGGCCTTGACCTGCTGGTTCTCCGAGACCTTGACTTGATCGACATAGCCGGAAATCTTCGGCGAGACGAACGACATGTCGGCCTGGACATAGGCATCGTCGGTCGAGATCAGGAACCGGCCGTCGGTCCAGTAATTATAGCCATACCAGGCCCCGGCGCTGAGCAGAGCGAGGCCGATGATCGGCAGCATGAACGAGCGAGCCGACCGCTTCTTCTTGGCCGGCACCTCGGCCAAAACTTCGGCGGCAGGCTTGATGGGCGCTTCCGGCGCTTCGATAACCGGCGAGACCTTGGCGTTGGGAAAGGGGCGGACTTCGGCGGTGGTTGGCGTGTTCGAGGACATGATATCTCGCTACCGTAGCTATATAAGGAAAATGTGTTATACTGAACCGTTCGGTTCGATGTGAACGTTGACATAGCGCTAAAGCAGGCCCATATCAAGAGCAATCGAACCGCTCGGTTCGAATTATTTCGCGAGGTGTGACTTTAATGGCCGACACGTTACCCGACGTCGAAAATGATCCGTGCGATGTGCTGGATAGTGCGCGTCGCGGCCGCCCGGCGGCGGGCCAGGATCCGGTCAAGCGCAGCCAGATTATCGAGGGCGCGCGGCGCGTGTTCATCGACAAGGGCTTCGAAGCGGCGTCGATGAACGACATTACCCGCGAGGCTGGCGTCTCCAAGGGCACGATCTATGTCTACTTCGCCAACAAGGAAGAGCTGTTCGAGGCGCTGATCGAGGAAGAGCGCGGCACCATCTTCAAGAACATGTACGACATGCTCGACCGCGCCGACGATCTGCGCCAGACGCTGGTGAAGTTCGGCAAGGTGCTGTCGATGAAGATCACCTCGGCCAAGGTCATCCAGGCGCAACGCACCGTGATCGGCGCCTCCGACAGGATACCCGACATGGGCGCGCGGTTTTACGAACGCGGCCCCAAACGCGGCCACGACAAGGTGGTCAAGTTCCTCAATGCAGCCATCGAACGCGGCCTGCTCAAGATCGATGATGTCGATCTTGCCGCCTATCAATTCACCGAACTGTGCCTCGCCGGCCTGTTTCGCCAGTGCATCTTCGCCTACCGCACCAAGGCGCCGAGCCAGGATGAAATCGACCACATCGTGCGGTCGGGCGTCAGCCTGTTCCTGAAGTCCTACGGCACTGAAAAGCTTGCCGAGGAAGAAAGCCACCAGATGATCGCGCTCGAGGCGAAGTCCAAGGCAAAGGCCTAGTTAGCCAAAGGTCTTTTTTCGCAACTCCGGACGGAAAACCGCTTCACACTTTTCCCGGAGTTGCTTTTAACCGCCATTGGCCGCCAGCACGATCGCCGCGCGCAGTTCGTCCAGACCCTCGCCCTTTTCCGACGACGTGGCGAGCACGAACGGAAACGCCGCCGGCCGCTTCTTGATCTTCAGTAATGTCTCTTCGATCAGCTGCGGCACGCCGGCGGCCTTGATCTTGTCGGTCTTGGTCAGCACGATCTGGTAGGACACCGCCGCCTTGTCGAGCAGCGACAGCACTTCGTCGTCCTTGGCTTTGATGCCATGGCGGGAATCTATCAGCACATAGACCCGCTTCAGCGTCACGCGGCCCTTGAGATAGTCGAAGACCAGCTTGGTCCAATCGTCCACCTTTTCCTTCGGCGCGCTGGCATAGCCGTAGCCCGGCATGTCGACCAGCGCCATTGGCGGCAAGTCGGTGCCTTCGCCGGAAAACCCGCCCGGCACGAAATAGTTGAGCTCCTGCGTGCGCCCCGGCGTGTTGGAGGTGCGCGCCAGCCCGTTATGGCCGACCAGCGCATTGATCAGCGACGACTTGCCGACATTGGAGCGGCCGGCAAAGGCGATCTCCGGCGGCCCCTCCGGCGGCAGGAACTTCATCGCCGGCACGCCGCGGATGAAGATCCACCCCTTGGTGAACAGGTCGGTTCCGATGACGGTGTTGCCCAGCGCGTTCAAATCGCTGCCTCCAGCCTGGAAATATCGGCGCCCCGAATGGCGTTGAGGTTGCGGCCGATCTTGTCCACCGGCCAGTTCCACCACGCCACGGAAAGCAGCCGCCTGACCGTCCTGTCGTCGAAACGCATCTTCACCACCTTTGCCGCATTGCCGGCGACGATCGCATAGGCCGGCACGTCATGCGTCACCACCGATTTCGCCGCCACGATGGCGCCATTGCCGACCGACACGCCGGGCATGATCACCGCATCCATGCCGATCCATACATCATTGCCGACCACCGTGTCGCCGCGCAGTTCCTGCGACCACGTCTTCGGGTCGAAGCCTTGCTCCCAGCCATGGCCGAAAATGTTGAACGGATAGGTGGAAAAGCCGGACATGGCATGGTTGGCGCCGTTCATGATGAAGCGCGCGCCCTCGGCGATGGCGCAGAACTTGCCGATGATCAGCTTGTCGCCGATGAAGGGATAATGATGCAGCACGCACCGCTCGGCGAATTTGTCCGGTCCGTCAGGATCGTCATAGTAGGTGAACTCGCCGATCTCGATATTCGGCGCGGTGACCAGGGGCTTGAGGAAGCCGACGCGGGTGTGCATCGGGATCGGGTGTTTGATGTCTGGGTTGGGTCCGTCCATGGCGAGATCCGTCGAGAGTGGCGCAAATTAAAGCCGCCATTCGAGATGGCGTGATCCGCCCTATAGCACCAATCGCCCGATGAGCGAGCCCTGCTGGGCTTCGATGTTCAGTTCGTGCCGCGGCAGATCACGATCAGGTCGACCGCCGCCGTCGGCTAAGGCGCCCTGAAACAAAAAAACGGGGCCCTGCGAAGGACAAGCAGGACCCCGGTGGTGTCGAAGACGGCTTCAAAAGAATGGCACCTCCTCGTGAGGTGGGGAAGGCAGACCGAGAAAGCCCGTCGCAGCCCGCCGTCATTCCCCGTTGCGTAAAGCCGTTACTTCGGCAACAGCACCTTGTTGACGACGTGGATGACGCCGTTCGACTGGTTGACGTCGGCGACCGTTACCTTGGCGGCGCCGCCGGATTCGTCGACGATATAAAGCGCGCCTTTTTTTACCTCGGCGATCAGCGTGTCGCCGCTGACGGTCTTCATTTCATACTTGCCACCCATCGCCTTGGCCTTGGTCATCATATCCTTGGCCGAGATCTTGCCGGCCACGACATGGGCGGTCAGGATCTTGGTCAGCTTGTCCTTATTTTCGGGCTTCACCAGCGTGGCGACGGTGCCGGCCGGCAGTTTCTTGAAGGCGGAATCGGTCGGCGCAAACACCGTGAAGGGTCCCGCGCTTTCCAGCGTGTCGACCAGGCCGGCGGCCTTGACGGCGGCAACCAGCGTCTTGTGGATCGGCGAGTTGAGGGCGTTCTCGACGATGTTCTTCGAGGTCAGCATCGCAGCGCCGCCAACGGCGGGATTGGCGAGCGTATAGGCCGTCGTAGCTGCGAGGCCCGATAGAGCCAGGCCGGCGGAAAAGCAGAATGCCTTGAGGATGGACTTTGCCATTGGAGAACCCTTCTGGTGCGACAATTGTTGATTCGATTGTCGGGAAGAGTTACGCGGAGATTGCGGGAAAGTTTCGGTGCAGAGTAAAAAAGGATAATGATAACAAATATTTAAAGGCGAATGCCCATTCCACGCGCCGCATCCCCGCGATGGACATGACGGGGTCACGGATCAAAAACAGCGGTCTTCGGATTAGAGCTGATCGGTGTTGATCGGCCTTGGCGGTACAAGCAGCAGCCACGCCGGTTGCACGCCGCAAGTTTCGCGCCTCACGGGAACGTGATGCGCGCCTCGTCCACAAAAAACACCGGACGAGCCGGGGCTTTGATTGCCACGCTGTTTATTCAGCTGGCGAGGGTTTCTTTCGGAACAATGCCGTCAGATTGTCCCACAATTCGATCTTGGCGCCCTGGCGCTTCATGATCACGCCCTGCTGCAGGATCGACAGCGTGTTGTTCCAGGCCCAGTAGATGACGAGGCCGGCCGGGAAGCTGCCCATCATGAAGGTGAAGATCACCGGCATCCAGGTGAAGATCTGCGCCTGCGTCGGATCCGGCGGCGTCGGGTTCATGCGCATCTGCAGGAACATGGTGATGCCCATGACGACCGCCCAGGCGCCCATATGCGGCAGGAATGCCGGCGGCGCGAAGGGCAGCAGGCCGAACAGGTTGAAGACCGAGGTCGGATCGGGCGCGGCCAGATCCTGGACCCAGCCGAAGAACGGCGCGTGCCGCATCTCGATGGTGATGTAGAGCACCTTGTAGAGCGAGAAGAACACCGGGATCTGCAGCGCCACCGGCCAGCAGCCGGCGAGCGGATTGATCTTCTCGGTCTTGTACAGCTCCATCATCGCCTGTTGCTGCTTCATCTTGTCGTCCGCGTATTTCTCGCGGATCTCGAGCATCTTGGGCTGCACCTTCTTCATGTTCGCCATCGACGCATAGGATTTGTTGGCGAGCGGGAAGAAGAGGGTTTTGACGACGACGGTGGTGGCAAGGATGGCCAGACCGAAATTGCCGAAGAATTTGTACAGCGTGTCGATCAGGTAGAACATCGGCTTGGTGATCCAGATGAACCATCCCCAATCGATCAGCCGGTCGAACAGCCTGATCTGGCGATCCTGGGCGTAGGCGTTGATCTTGTTGACTTCCTTGGCGCCGGCGAAGATCTCGGTCTCGACCGTCGCCGACTGGCCGGCGGCAATGGTGATCGGGTCGGTGAGGAAGTCCGACTGGTAGCGCGGGCGGCCATTGTCGTAATAGGCATAGTGCGGCTGGAAGGGCTGCTTCTCGGTCGGCACCAGGGTGACCGCCCAATATTTGTCGGTGATGCCAAGCCAGCCATCGGTCGATTTGCTCGGCGTATAGAGCTTGTTCTTCTCGATGTCGGCGTATTTGTGCTCCTGCAGGCCTTCGGTTCCCGTGACGCCGATCAGGCCTTCATGCAGCACATAGGAGCTGGCGACGGCCGGCTTGTCGAAACGGATGACGCGGCCGTAATTGGACAGCGTGACGGGGGTCGAGCCTGAATTCTGCACCGCATCGGAAACGGTGAACATGTAGTCGCCGTCGACGGAGATCGTGCGCTTGAAGGTCAGGCCCTTGTCGTTGGTGAAGGTCAGCGTCACTGGCGTCGCCGGCGTCAGCGTCGCATTGCCGTCGACGCTCCAGACCGTTTCCGGGCCCGGCACCGTGCCGGTCGTGTCGCTGCCGACAAAGCCGATCTCGGCATAATAGCCGGTGGGCAGCGCCTGCGGATTGAGCAGCTGGATCTGCGGCGATGTCTTGTCGACCGTCTCGGTGTAGTGCTTGAGCTTTAGGTCGTCGAGGCGGGCGCCGGTGAGGTTGATCGAGCCCGACAGGCTCGGCGTGTCGATGTTGACGCGGGCCGTCTTGGCCACTTCCTGCGCGCGGCCTTCCGGCGTCGTGACATAGGTGCCGGGCGCGTTTGGAATGGCGCCGGGCGCCGCGGGCGCCGGCGTGCCGCCGGGATTGGCGGCCTCGGCCGCCTTCTTCTGCTCCGCCGCCCGCTGCTCTTCGATGCGGGCCGCCTCGCGCTGCTGTTCGCTCCGCGGCAGCACATAGAAATATTGCCACAGCCCGAGGATCAGCACCGACAAGACGATGGTGATGTAGAAGTTCCGGTTATTTTCCATCGAAAGCCCTTGGCCTATCGTGTTCCGCTGAGACGGCGGGAGAGTTCGGCCTTCAAGTGGCCGAACGGAATGGTGAGCACGTCTTCACGCCCGACAATGACATAGTCATTGCCGGGCGCCATGTCACTTGCGGCATGGGTGCGCACGGCTTCTTTCAGCCGCCGCCTGACGCGGTTGCGCACAACCGCATTGCCGACCTTCTTGGTGACGGTGAAGCCGACGCGCGGCGGCAGACCGTCTTTGCGGTCGAGAACTTCAACGAGAAAAAGCCGCCCGCGCCGCTTTTCACCGCGGCGGACGGCCAGGAATTCCGCACGTTTCAGAAGCCGCTTGGGGTTTGGTCCCACTGGCTTGCCGGTTGCGGGCAACGATCTCGTCTTCCGTTCAGGCGCTGAGCCGCTTGCGGCCGCGGTTGCGGCGAGCTGCGACGACGCCGCGACCACCCTTGGTGGCCATGCGAGCACGGAAACCGTGCCGGCGTTTGCGGACGAGTTTGGACGGTTGGTAGGTACGCTTCATTTGTTTTAATACCGCGGGGTGCGGCCCTTCTTGATTCTGTCACTGTGTAACAGGAGCTTTGCCGGGCCGGCATTGGCGCGATCGAAACCGCGCCGGGACGAATGGCCCGAGCGTGAGCGGCTTATAGAAAGAAGGGTTTTGGGAGTCAATCCAGCGCGAACTATGAGTTCGTCGCAGCGCGAACGCCAGTTCGTCGCAGTGCGAACTGCCAGTTCGTCACGACGCGACACCCCGTTCGTCGCGGCGCGAACACCCAGTTCGAGGCTATCTTTATTGCTGGCACCATCGTCCAACGAAGGATGAAATTGGCAAAAAAGCCGCAATCACCTAATCTCAACCGATCAAGCGTTTGTGAAGACAGGCCTTAATGAGCGAAGTTGCATCAGCGGATGAAGGGAGCGGCCCGGCGACAGCCGATGCCAGCCCGGCGACCGTTCGCCCGGTTGCGAGCCGTTCGGTGCCCAATCGTTCAGTGCCCTTGGCGCGCGGCCTGTCGACCAAGCTGCTCTTGCTCACCATTGTCTTCGTGCTCCTGGCCGAAGTCCTCATTTTCCTGCCCTGGATCGCCAGCTACCGCCTGGCCTGGCTGAAGGAGCGGCTAAGCACCGCTGCCGCGGTGTCGATCGTGCTGGTGCAGGGCGAGCCCAATTCGCTCTCCCGCGCCGCCCAGAACGACGTGCTGATGGCAATCGGCGCCAAGGCGATCGCGGTGCGCGACGGCGGCGTATCGCGCCTGCTGGTGGTGGCCGAGATGCCGCCGCAGGTCGACGAGCATATCGACATCGCCAATGTCGGCATGATCAAGGGCATGACCGGGGCGCTGGATACGCTGTTCTTCGGCGGCAAGCGCATGCTCAGGGTGTTCGGCCCGGTCGGCGACAGCGACAAGGAATTCGAGCTGATCATGCCCGACTATTCCCTGCGCAACGCCATGCTGCGCTATTCGCGCAACGTCGCCTTCGTCTCGCTGCTGATCTCGTTGTTCACCGCAATGCTGGTCTATGCCGCGATTGACCTGATCATGATCGGCCCGATCCGCACCATGACGCGCTCGATGCTGTCCTTCTCCGAGGCGCCCGACGATCCAGGGCGCATCATCCACCCGGCCGCCCGCGCCGACGAGATCGGCGTTGCCGAGCGCGAACTGTCGCAGATGCAGGAACGGCTGCAAAAGATGCTGTCGGAGCAGAAGCACCTTGCCGACCTTGGCCTCGCCGTCTCCAAGATCAACCACGACATGCGCAACATCCTGGCCTCGGCGCAGCTGATGTCGGACCGCCTGCGCCTGGTCAAGGACCCGACCGTGCAGGCCTTCGCGCCAAAGCTGTTGCGCGCGCTCGACCGCGCCGTCTCCTATTCCGAAGGCGTGCTCCACTATGGCCGCACGCAGGAGCCGGCGCCCTCACGCCGCCGCTTGCGGCTGCGCCAGCTGGTCGACGACGTCCACGGCCTGCTCGACATCGAGGACGGCATCGAATTCGTCAATGCCGTCGAGCTCGCCTTCGAGGTCGATGCCGATTCCGACCAGCTGTTTCGCGTGCTCACCAATCTGTGTCGCAACGCGGTCCAGGCGATGGCGGCCGACGCCGAGAGCGCGCTGGTGCGCCGGCTCGCCGTATCGGCCGAGCGCATAGGCAGCGTAAGCCGCATCATTGTCACCGACACCGGTCCCGGCCTGCCGGCGAAGGCACGAGAAAACCTGTTCGCGGCGTTTCGCGGCTCGGCCCGCAGCGGCGGCACCGGCCTTGGCCTGGCCATCGCGCATGAACTGATCCGCGCCCATGGCGGCACGGTGGAGCTGGTCGAATCGATCGGCGGACGCACCACCTTCGCCGTCACCATCCCCGACCAGCCGGTCCGCCTCGACCAGGCCCGCAGCGGCCTGCGCCGCCCGGCCTGAGCTGTATTTGATATTCAGCCGAAGCCGGACTGAGCTGAATCTCAGCACCCCTTGATCGGCACCGTCGAAGCAGCTGCGACAAAACTTTTGCCGGATTGGCTTGCTTTTCGGAAATTCAGTCGCTAGGGAACACGTCTTGTCGCGGCCGGTCGTCAGGATCGGTTAGCGGGGCTATGTAAAGCATGGCCTGTTGCGCGCCCGTAGCTCAGCTGGATAGAGCACCAGACTACGAATCTGGGGGTCAGGAGTTCGAATCTCTTCGGGCGCGCCACTCTTCAAGCAAGTGCTTGAAATCGCTTAAGGCGTTGATTTTACTGCTATCTGATCCGCACGCGTGCTACTTTCGCGTGCTACATTCGGGGTGTAAAATGGCGCGCATGAAATACATCCAACGTCGCGCGAACCGGTTCGAATTCCGGTTCGCTCTGCCTGACGACATAGCCGGTCGGCCATTCCCGATGCCTTGGCCGGAAGATATCGAATGGTGCGTGAACCGCAGGTCTGGGCGATTTAAGAACGAGCTGGTCAAATCGTTGCGAACCAACGATCAGCGAACAGCCGAACGAGCCGCCCTTCCTTTGATCGAAGAAGCTCACCGTCTCGTCGATCTTGCCAGGAAATCAATTACTGACGGGCCGCCAGCAGAGATCGCGCCAGCCACGATCGATGTGCTTGCAGCCGCTCACACCGCGAGGCTGATGAGAAACGACGAGGCATTGCGCAGGAAGGGTCTTGGACTCGACCTCGAAACCGGAGCCTTTTCGCCAGATGGAGCCGGGATGACTGACGGTGACATTGCGGCGTATCGGGCAATCGTATCCTCGCTTGACAAGTTGTCGCGTGATGAAGTTGCAAAAATGCGCGGCAGTGAAGCGATCCACGGGATCATCAACAAGTCGGTCGAGGACGCCGGGATAGTCCTCCACCCGGATGATCCCGCCTGGCGGCAGCTTGAGCTAGCGTTCATCAAGGCCCAGAGGAAGGCGGTGCAAGCTATTACGGCACGGCTAAACGGAGAGGAGATCGCATCCCCTGACCTCCCCACCACGAAAGCTCTGCCACTAACGACCGCTCTAGCGAACTGGTCTCAGTCGAACAGTCGGTCGGCTCGGAAGCCACGTCAGGAGTCGATCAACGAAGCGACGCGGGCCGTGCAGAGGTTCGTCGAGCTGCATGGTGACCTCGACGTCGGCAAGATCACCAAAACGCACACTCGTGAATTTCGCGACGCGCTCGCTCGCGTGCCGAAACGACTGCCACACAAGTTGGCGAAGATGCGGTTGCCCGAATTGCTGAAGAATGATCTCAGCGCCTACGAGCCAAGGGACGCTCAGACCATCAACAAGAGCCTGAATCTTCTCGCCGGCGTTCTGACCAAGGCTGAGAAGGACGGACACTTCGATGCCGCCTCGGGGTGGTCCAATCCGTTCTATGTAACCTTCGATGTATCAACGATGGAAAAGGGCCACTACGAGCCATTCAGCGTCGGCGAGTTGAACAATCTATTTGCTTCTCCGGTCTTCGTCGAAGGGAAGCGTCAACTCGGCGGCAAAGGCGAAGCCGCTTTTTGGTTCCCGGTCATTGCACTTTACGCTGGCGCGCGGCGATCTGAGATTGCGCAGCTTAGGCTCGGTGACATTCGTACCGGTGGCGCCGGCATTGCTTTCATCGACTTCAATGACGACGGCGATGATCAGAACCTGAAGACTACGAGCTCGGCTCGGTCAGTGCCGATCCATCGCGACCTCATCGCCGCTGGTTTACTCGACTATGTCGCTGAACGAGCGAAGAAGGCAAAGGCTGACGATCCGCTTTGGCCCGAGTTCAGTTCGCCAATCGGACCAAAAGCAAAGTTGTGGTCGAAGTGGTTTGGCCGCTACTTGGGTGAGTACGCCGTCGACAGCCCGTCGAAAACATTTCACTCCTTCCGGCATACCTTCAAACGAGCTTGCCGCGAGGCCGGAATTTCCGAGGAAGTCCACCACGCGTTCACTGGCCATGCTGGTGGCGGAGTCGGCCGCAGCTATGGACGAATGCGCCGGAGCGATGGAGTTATGGATCGTGGCATTTCGCTTGAGCGGCTGCAGGCTGAGATCGATCGGGTTACCTATGAAGGACTTGTGTTGCCGCCCTGGAAAAGCCACTCGTGACATTGGTACCAAACAGTCATGAGTCGATCACTTAAGTTGACCACAGATGCCTGTTATCCGGAATGGCAGCAAGGAGCCGACAGCTGCCCGACCGCTTTTAGGCGGCACGGCTGTGACAGCGGTCGTCAGCCTGTTGATGGCGCGATCCCGAGGAACAGCGATGTGTGCCTTTCAGAGCGGGCCATCTCCTAAGATTGGTGATTCGATGCGCGATTCGGCGAGATGAGTTTCCGCGCCACACGAGAAGCCGCCGCCAAGAGCCCCGACTTGCTAACTCGCTGGGACCCGCCATAATCGCAACATGGTCAAGATTTTCCTTGGCGTTACCCACAGGCCGTGGTTCGACTTTCTCGCGGGCATCGCTCCCGAGGAAGTCAATTTTTGGCAGCCGTCCGGGGCGGGCGAGTTTAAGGCGCTGCAACCGGGCGACCTCTTCCTGTTCAAACTGAAGGGGTCCGACGCGGTTGCCGGCGGCGGCGTGTTCGGCCACGCATCTCTTGCGCCGCTCTCGCTCGCTTGGGACGCCTTTGGCCGGAAAAATGGCAACGAGTCGCTCGCCGACATGCGCTCGACGATCGCGAAACTGCGCCACCGGAGCGCACCGCTGGGGCCGCGCGAGGACCCGGTGATTGGATGCAGGATTCTTACTGAGCCTTTTTTCTGGCCCAGGGACCGCTGGATTCCGGTGCCGGACAGCTTCTCGCGGAATATCGTGGTCGGGAAGGGTTATTCGACCGATACCGACGAGGGGCTACGCCTCTGGCAATTGGTCGGCGAGCGGCTCGCAACGACGCCTGCCGCGCCCATGCCAGTAACCGGTGACCGCTACGGCAAGCCAGTGCAGATGCGGCAGCGGCTCGGCCAAGGCGCCTGCCGCCTCTCAGTGATGGATGGCTACGGCCGCAGTTGCGCGGTCTCAGGCGAGAAGACGCTGCCGATCCTCGATGCGGCGCACATCCGCGCCTATGGGGATGGCGGTGACCACGAGATGTCCAACGGCCTGCTACTGCGCACCGACATCCATCGCTTGTTCGACCTAGGCTACGTCACGGTGACCGATCGCAACTGCTTCGCAGTCAGCGAACGGCTGAGGGCGGACTTCGACAATGGCCGCCACTACTATGCGATGCAAGGCACCGAGATTGCGATGCCGCGTCCCGGGTTCGCACCGCCGGCGCCCGAGACGCTCAGATGGCACCGCGAGAACCGGTATTTAGGGTGAATCTCGCTTGCCTGGATCCCGGTGCCATGTCTAATCCGCGACTTTCATTTGTCCGCCTTCGCCGGCCAAAGAGAAATTGTGTTTCAACTTCAGTCGCGTCGAAGACAAGACCATCTGATGGGATCCGAGGGACAGCAGAAAATCACTCGAATTATTGCAATCTTCCTTCGAACAGGTTTGGATACAGAAAATCGCCATCCTATAACCGCATGGTGGCGATTATCGTTGCCGGTGCCGGGGGATGGGGATGGACCACAAGGGAACGAAGGCCGCTCTACTTGCGCGCGCGCGCTCGACCGCCCGTATGCTGGTCGAGCACGCGGCGACGCCTCAGGCGCGCGCCGATGTCTGCCTCGACCTTCTCGCCGACATTGGCAACGACCCCCGCCACGACGCGTTCCGCCGTATCCTCCATGCGCTTCCCCCCGATGAGCGCCACTACTGGATCGGCACGCTCTACACCTTGATGCTGCCAACTAAGGTCCGCCGCTCGCAGGCGACCTACTTCACGCCGCCGACCGTGGCCGACGCGGTGGTCGATCTTGCCATCGAGGCGGGCTTCGACCTGGCGACGGACGACGTGCTCGATCCCGCGGCGGGAGGAGCGGCCTTCCTGTCAACACTGGCGGGACGGATGGCAACCGCGGGACTGAAGGCCAAGGAGGTGGCATACCGTCTAAACGGCATAGAGATCGACAAGGGGCTCGCGATGCTCTCGAGCCGGCTCATTGCGGAGAGGCTCGGTTCCCCCCTTCCGCGCGAGGTCATCCTCACCGGCGACGCCCTGCGGGTGACGATCCCAGCATCCTACGGCCTCGTCATCGCCAATCCTCCCTACGGCCGCATAGCCATCGACGACGTTCGCGGCCGGGCCTGGCGCAAGGTCGCCCACAGCGGTCACATCAACAAGTATGCGCTCTTTGCCGAACTCTGCTTCCGGCATGCCAAGCCGGGCGGCATCGTGGCGCTCGTCATCCCGTCCAGCTTCCGCGCCGGCCCGCTATACGACCGTATGCGTGCCTTCATCCGCTCGCAGGCCAACGTGCTAGCGGTTGGCTCGATCGCCGGCAGGGACGGAGTGTTCATCGACGTCGCGCAGGACATCAGCGTGCTGATCGCGCGGAAGGGAGAAGTCCACGATGTGCTGGCGCCGGTGCGCTTTCCCGTCGTCGGTCTTATGCCGTCGTGCGATCCTGTGGTGGAGCAGAGACTCCCTGCGAACTTCGGCGACGCCTGGCCCTTGCCCGCGATTGATCCCAAACTGGTCGGGGGAGCGACCCTCGCCGATTACGGTGTAACGGCGCGCGCGGGCTACTTCGTTTGGAATCGCGAGAAGGACCGACTGGTCCAGAAGCTCGGTCAGCGGCAGCGCGGATTCCCGCTGGTGTGGGCGAAGAATGTGCGGCCCGGCGAGCCATGTTGGCCAGCCGGCAAGAAGGGGGCGGGAACGGACTTCGTGACCTTTACTGGCGACAGCGCGGCAATCGTCACCGGACCGGCGGCAGTCATGCAACGCACGACCAACGACAAGCAACCGCGCCGACTGGTGGTCGCGATGGTCGATCCATCAGTGCAGGCGAAATGGCATGGATTCGTTAGCGAGAACCACACGATCGTGCTGACGGCCGACGACGCCGACAAGCTCGAGCTGGCCGTGCGCCTCCTCAACACGGCCGGCGTCGACCAGCGCTATCGCCGCGTCTCAGGCAGTGCGGCCGTGTCGGTCACCTTGCTGAGGCAACTCGATCTGCCGGCACCGGCTGCGTTCGCCTCCGCGCTGGTCGACACTGACGACGCCGAGGCGGCCGCAATTCAGGCATATCGGGCCCAACCTGAGACTGTCGACGCCAGATGAGGCGCGACCGCCCCTTTCAGCGGTCGCCGGGCACCGACCTTGGCGATCGTGTCGAGCAGCGTCAGGCCTCGCTAGACAAGCGCCAGGCCCTGCTCTCGAGGATGGCGAAGTCCAACGCCGACCGTAGCGCTGCTGCCGCCACGAACCCTAAGGTCGCGACACCCGAGCGTCCACGGCGCGAGGTCGATCGATACATGGACGCACTCGCGGCGCAGATTTTCTACCCGCTGGGTCGGGCAGAGTCGGCCGAGATCACACCCGCATACGCCAGGCTGGTGCGTTCGGCTGCCGAGGTGGCGAGCGACGGGTCCGTGCAGGTCGTCATGCCCTGGCCACCAGCACGCGTGTCGCCGTCCGCGATCGTGGGCCTGCTAGCGATCGCGGCCGTGGCCAGTGCTGAGGCCGAGCAGGTCGATGTGCAGGGAGCATCCGAGAAGGGACGTCGCCGCGCCGACGAGGTGCGCGCCATAGTGTTCCCCTATGCGCGTAGCACGCACGCACAGGCACGGCAGGTGCAGGTCGACCGGCATGCACTCGGTGCGGTCAACTTTGAGCACCTGAAGCGCTACATGAACGCAGCCGGTGATGCGGCTAAGGACTTCCATCAGGTCCTCGCACGTGTGAGAAACCTAACCGGCCGAGCCACGGACGGGCGAGACTACGCGGAGTTCGAGCATCCGATACTCGACGAGATCGTGCCGCACGGGCCGCCGAGGGGCGAGCGCTCATCAAACAGCACTCTGCTGTGGCGGACTCGCGCCAAGACCGACATCGCCAAGCAGCGGCGCTCGGGCGAGGGCGACGATCCAGCGAAGGCGTCGTTCTTCCTCTACACGGTCCGCGCCGGTGAGCGCCTCGGCGTCGACCTCCGCGCGATCACGCGTGTCCCAGACTTGCTGATCCTCGATCTGACCCGCCACGCACGCAACCGGCTTGGGTGGGACTGGGTGAAGAAGGCGGCGGACATGGTCGCCTGCCTGCGCGAGGTGCATCCCGCCACGGGCATCCTCGCGATCACCGACGACCCTTGGACCTACGGGACCGCGCGCTTCGAGATCCTGGGGACACGCAGACCAGGACGCAATGGAAAGGCGATACCGGCAACTGGCCATGTCGCCTATTCGGAGGTGCCCGAGATCTTAAGGTCTTCCGCGACGGGCGATACCACCTTCGAAGGGGGCGGCCGAATCGATGTCGAGGGCTTCTTCGGGGACGTCGACCACAACATCGAGGCGCTGCGTCGCCTCGCCAACAGCCTCGCCGACAAAGGCGACGCCGAAGGGTCGACGACGGCACGCAACCTCATCGCCACGGTCCGCAGGACCGCCATGCTGCCTGGATCGCTCAGGGAGCTCAGCAGGTTCCTCGAGCGCGAGACGTCGACTGCGGCGGCCGACGACCTGCTAGCGGGCTACCGGGTCACGGCCGATCTCGCGACGCTGAACGATCCGAGGAGCCTCGCCAGCCAAGTCGACGCAGAGGCGGGCTCCCTGTCCGGCGCCCGCGAGATAATGCGCAAGCTGGAAGGCGGAACGCCCATGACTACCATGTTGGAGAGTGCGATCCAGCCGGCACTCAGGTCCAGCTCCAAGTCGATCTTCGTGTTCAGGTCGGACCTGGTCGCGGAATTCGCGGCCGACCGCCTGACCGCAAGCCACCCGAAGCTAGGCGCGCGGATCGACTCGGAAATCATCCGTTTCGGCGGGGAACGGATGCTCAAGACCGTGGCCGATCTTCCCCCGAACTCTCGCAACCAGTTCAAGCGCGTGGTCGTCGTCGCGCCGACCCGGACCGCAATCCTGAAGATGCTCAGCCAACCCTGGTTGCCTGAGCAAGTGACGATCCTGGCTGACGCCGACACACTCGCGTTTGCCGCTCGCGACGCCGAGCGGCTGGCCGGCGAAATCGACATCGCGCAGCTCGCAGCACGCCTGCGCTCGTTCGCCGCGAGGGCCAACAAGCGCGTCGAGGAGATCGGCCGGCACTTGGTCCGGTTCGAGATGCCGACGGACGACGTGGACTTTCCCAACGGATCCGTCATCGACCTGAGCGGCGTGGGCCGCGGCGAGCGCAACCTCGTCGAGATCGAGCTAAAGAACGGCCAGCGCATAATCGCCCGCCGCAGCACTGGGATTGTGCTACGGGACGACGGCGCAGCGACGACGTCGTTCGTCGAGCGTCCTGCATCTCAGGTCAAGAAGGGTGACGAGGTCTGCGTGATCGGCCACGGCTTCGTGGAGCGCGCCCGCACGCTCGTGAACATCCGGGCGACTGCGGCCGAGGAGATCCGCGACTATCATCAGTTGGTCGTCGAGCGCTTCGCCGCGATGCTTGGGCCCACCGTGATCGCGAAGCTGCGGTCGCTGGTCGCCGCCATGGGCGAACCGGCAGTGCCTGCCGAAACGGCCCGTTATTGGATCGACTTGGACGGCGAGGTCGACAAGCCGCTGCACGATGTCGTGCCGCATGCGCCGCAGGAGGAGGAGACGTTCATGCGCTTCACCGCCGCGCTCGGCATCTCCGAACGGATGGCGCGCACGTTCTGGCGCTGGGCGGTCGTCGCGCAACGCTCGCACCGTGTCCGCTATGGCAACGTGTTCCACGACGCGTTCCGCGGCATCCTGACCGATCCCCACGCGGCGATGGCGAGCAACCGCGACCGCACCGACGAGATCCGCACGCTGCGGGCGATGGCGGAAGAACATGTCGCGATCGTCGATGAAGTTCGGAGTTACAGAGCGTCATGAAGGGAAAAACCGACAGCGAGCTCGCAGCGATCGACGTCGAGCTGAAGGAGGCGGTCTGCGACGCGCTCGTCAATGCGATCGTCGACCGCGTCAGCGGTGCGGACGAGCGCGGCCGGAACCTGCTCGGAAGCTCGCCGCGCCGAGGCATCTTCGCCGGGCAGCTGTTGCCGCGCTTCGACATCACCGGAAACGACGACGAGACGACCGACATCCGCATCGCCGCAGTGGGAATCGATCTCGTGGCAGTGGCCGGGACCGGCGCAACGATGTGGGTGACGCCCCGCCTATCGGTTTACGTCAGGGTCATCCCGGAATGGGCCGATCTCGTGGCAGGCGGCGGGGAGCTCGAGTTCGACTTCCGGCTGCGGGCCAATATCCAGCAGCAGATCGACGATGTCATTCGCAACGAGCGCACGCCGGCCTTACAGGCGGCTGGCGTCGACCGTCCCGACTGGAAGGCGATGGACGAGACGAAGCGATCGAAGGTCAGGGCTGCGCGGGCGCAGATCCTCGCCGAGGTGCGCAGGAAGGCATACGGGGCCCACGGCATCAAGCTGCTGAGCGGCGAGCCGGAGTCTGACCCGGTCGACTCGCAGCCTGGCCAGACAGCCGACGCCGATCCGACCACTCCTGACGACGTGGCGCCGCCGGTCCCGCCGATCGCGCGCCTGGTCCGGGAAGGGCGCGAACTTCCCTTGACCCTGGTCGATCCGGCGCCGATCCCGGGCAAGTGGAGGCGCGTGGACCTCGACCTGCCGACCCTGGAGTTCGGCTGCGACGCCAGCGACACCGACCTCACCTCGACCGTCGACGCCTACAACCGAACTCTGGCGGACGCCACCGCGGCGCGCCTTGAGGCCTGGGTGGCCGGTGAAGGCGCCGGCATCGCATGGCGGGACGCCACCGTCCAACCGAACGACACACTGTCGGAGACCAACTGGGCCACCGCGATCGCAGTGCTCGCGGCCCGCCCGGTCGACCGCAACCGCATCGTCCCTGACCTGTCACGCGTCGTCGTGAAGGTGGAGCGCCAGACAGATTTCCTCGACGCCACCGCGCTCTCGATGCGCGTCATGCTGGACAACCAGTCGGCCGAACCATCGCCTCTCGACGCGCGAGGACGCTGCAACACCCTGTTCAACGCAGGCCTTTCGATTGCACTGCCTAGCGCCGCGCACCGGGCGCTCCAACTAGACCGGGTGGAGCCCTCGTATCGTTTCCGCGACCATCTCGACTATCCGGCGATCGGTCTCAACTGCGGAGTAGACGCCCGGACGGAGGGCGCGGTGGTGATCCTGCGCACCACGTCCGCGCCGCGCTTCGCGCAGCCACGCATCGTCGCGGGCAACCTCGACCTGCCATTCCAGTTCGCCGTGTTGAAGGATCCGGCCTTCGATGCCTCACGGCTGCTCGCCCTGCCTCATGCCTACACCGCCTGGATCGACGGCCAGGAAACACGGCTCAAGGACAAGGTCACAGCTGGACTCGAGCCCGGGGACGCGGCGATCGAAGCGGCGCGGCTGCGCAAGGACATAGCCGCCCAGCGCGCCGAGGCCCGCTACATCGAGCGCGGCGTCGAGCTGCTGATCGCGTCTAAGAAGGTATACGACACCCTAGCAAGCGGTGGCGGTGGCGGTAGCGACAGGCGGTCCCTCGAGCGGCGAGCGGCGCCGTGGCGAGCGTGGACGATGACCAACGAGGCATTCGCCCTGCGCGACTCGTTCGACGCGAATCGGGGCTGGCGCCTATTCCAGATGGCGTTCGTCCTAGCGCACGTGCCGGTGTTCGCCTCGAGGATGGACGAGTGGCGAGAGCACCACGACCTTCTGCTCGACGAGGACGGCGTCAGCCTGCTCTACTTCCCGACGGGCGGCGGCAAGTCGGAGGCGTTCTACGGCACGCTGCTGTTCGCGATGTTCCTCGACCGCCTGCGCGGGAAGGACCGCGGCATCACCGCGATGATCCGCTACCCCTTGCGCCTCCTTACGCTCCAGCAGGCGCAACGGCTCCTGAAGCTGGTCGTGCGCGCCGAGCTGGTCCGCAAGGCGCATGGAGTCGGGGACTGGCCGTTCGAGATGGGCTTCTGGGTTGGCAGCCAGAACACGCCGAACCACTACCGCGACTTCAAGGTGGACATCCCGCTGGCCGCCGATCCCGACCATCCCGACGACGAGGGCCTCGACGGCGAGACCGGTGGCGACCAGGAACGCGATCGTGGCCGCCGCTACGTCGAGGCGCGCGAGGCCTACGACAAGATTCCGGACTGCCCCGTCTGTGGTGAGCCTACCGGCCTCAGGCGCGACGAGCGCGACGGGAATTATGGCCGCCGCGCAGCGATCCTGTGCTTCAACGACCGGTGTGACTGGAACCGCGAGCATGGCGGGCGCCACCCACTACCCTTCCTGCTTACCGACGACGCGATCTACGCGCGGGCCCCCGCCATCGTGCTCGGCACCGTCGATAAGCTGGCGATGCTCGGCCAGAACACCGGCACCATCAGCAAGGTGCTCGGCATGTTCGGCCTCGCGCGCCGGATCGACGAGCGCGGCAACCTGGACAACCCGCGCAGCGAGGCCGACTTGAAGCGTGACCCCGGATCCGACCACTGCGCCAATGTCTTCCCCGCCTATTCGGGTGGGAAGCGCGTATTCCGCGACCCATTCCCCTCGCTGATCATCCAGGACGAGGCCCATCTGTTGGAGGAGAGCCTCGGCACCTTCAGCGGCCTGTTCGACACGCTGTTAGACACCATCCTCGAGGACATCGCCGACATGGCCGGCGACGAGTTGGAGGTTGCGCGGCGATGGACGGGCGACGGGTGGGGCGCGGCGCGCATGCCCAAGGTCATCGCGGCGACCGCCACCATCTCGGCGCCAGAGCGGCAACTCGAGACGCTCTATCAGCGCATCCCACTCCGCTTCCCCTATCCCGGACCCGATCTCTACCATTCCTTCTTCGCTGAACCGGCCGCGCCGCCTGCTGCAAACGCGGACCGCGTGGGCCTCGCCGCCTCGCTGCCGTTCGGCCAGGCGCCCGAGGCGACCGCACCTTGGATGCGTCTGTACGTGTCGCTCATGACCAACGACGCGACGCACACGGTTACGACGGTTGGCGTGCTCGCCGCCTTCCACGGGATCATCACCGCACTGTGGGACGGCTTGCTGGACGATGACCGCCGGACAGGCACTATTGCCGGTCTCCGCGACGCGGTGTCGCAAGGCAGGACCGGCGACTGGCATCGCGCCGCCATCGACCGCGCCGTGGCCGAAGGCCGCGAAGTCGACATCTTGGCGCTCGTCGATCTGCACCGGATCGCACTCGCCTATGTCACCAACAAGAAGGGCGGCGACCAGATCATTGACGCGCTGAGCGCGGCGGTGGAGCACGAGCATCGCCGCATAAAACGGGCGCATGCCGCGTTCGATAGCCGACTGATCTCCGGCGGCATCGACATGAAGGACATCCAGGCGGTGATGGAGGCCGCCGAGTCGTCGTTCGCCGGCACCGATTATCCCGACGTCACCCAGACCGTGCGCAACATCGTGGCGACGTCCGCCATCAGCCATGGCGTGGACGTCGACCGCTTCAACAGCATGTTTTTCGCCGGCCTTCCGTCGGACATCGCCGAATACATCCAGGCGTCGAGCCGCGTCGGACGCACACACGTCGGCTTCGTCATGCTGCTGCCAACGCCGCAGAACCGACGGGACCGCTACGTCGTCGAGACGCACGACATCTTCCACCGCTTCCTCGAGCGCATGATCGCGCCGCCTGCCGTCGAGCGTTGGGCCGAGAACGCGATCAAGCGGACAATGGCGTCCTACGTGCAGGCCTGGGCGATGCTGCGAGAGGCGCGCGACTTCATCGCGAAGGACGACACACGCAAGTTCGAGGTCGCGCACATGGACCAAGTCAACCGTCTAGCCGCCATGGAGCAACGTGATCATCTCGCCTTCACCAAGGCTCTGGTCGGGTTCATGCTGCGCGCCAGCGGTTTCGCCGGGAAGGGTGCGGCGCACCTCGGCGCGCCGCACTACGAGAAGTTCTACCACGGCCTCGTCGACAAGCAGGTCGAGAACTTCGCGCGCGACATTTCGAGCAGGGGAACGATCTCGAGCCTGCGCGACTATTGGAAGGACCTGCCCGCGTTCAAGCCACCTATGACATCGCTCCGGGACGTCGACGAGGCAGGATACATCGTCGCCGCCGCGCGCGATCCGCTCGCGAAGGGGAAGACGACGGAGGTCGACAGGCGCGACCTAGCCAAGGTGATGCGCGCCATCAGGACGCAGCGTGGCAGCTCCTCGGAAATGGATGCAGATGGGGGCAGCAATGGCTGACGATAAGGGAAAAGACTGGCGGACCGCCTCCACGCGACGACCCGCCGCCTTCGGCGTCGCCCGATCGGAACCCGATCCGCTCGAGCCACCGACCATGTCGCGATCGCGCGTCCAGATCGCCGGCTCCTACGCGCCCGGCGTGCTCATGACATGGGAGGGCGGCAAGGGGATCTGCCGCTCGGTCCCGCTGGCCAACGAGGCGAAGGACCTGAAGCCGACAACCATCGCGCTAATCTTCGAGAACCTGCGCGATTCCGTCACGAACTGGCGTGACCGCGCGATCAAGGCGCTACCCGACGCCCTACCCGAACTCGTCCTCGATACGCCGTTCCGCGATTCCAAGACCGGCGAAGCGCGGGTCGAGCGCACCCATTTCCAGATGACAAGCCCGGACAAGGTTGGCTACGTCCCCTATCCGCTGCTCTACCGATGCGGCATCTGCGGATCAACCCGCGAGTTCGGAAGCGTCGGCGACCAGGCGCGGCAGCCGCTGCCGAGGAAGTGCAATGGCCACGAGGCACGCTGGACCCAGATCGATGTCCTATACGTCCACTGGTCCGGCGACATCGAACCCCTCAGCCCCTTCAACTATAACTTCGATCCCCAGACCGGCGGCACACGCCAGATCCGCATGTGCACCTGCGGTTCCGCTAGCTTCAGGCTGCGCAACGACGCACCCGTCTTTTCGGAATGGCGATACGTCTGCGAGGGCTGCGGTGAGACCCGTCCGCTCAAGAAGGCCAACCCCGAGGTGCTTTCGCGCCTCCAGATCCAGCAGAACGACGGCGGCCGGACGTTCCAGTGGATCGAGGTCAACATGCTACCCGTCTCCTACCGGGCGAACTCGACCTTCTACGTCCAGCGGACCAGCTTCATCGTCTTCGAGGACAGCGCCGTCGTCGAGCTGATGACCCCGACACGGCGCGATGCGCTTGTCACCCGCCTAGCCCAGATTCACGACATACCCTTCTCCGAACCTTCCGACGACGAGATCCGGGACCGGGTCGAGGCGGATCCCGCCCGCGCCGGCGAGTGGCGCGAGTATGAGACCTATCTCGACATGGCGAGGAAGGCCGAGGAAGGTGGTCGGGCAGAGGCGGCGCGCCGGCACCGCGACAACGCGCACGACCAACGCGAGGGGTGGTTCGCCGACGGGGTCGTAGAACGAGGCCGGCTGGGTAGCCCCGCCGTCCTCCAGGCGATCGCCATACGCGAGGCCTGGACGCGCCGCTACGATCCCATCCGCCTGACGATCCAGCACGACGCGTTTGTGCGCGAGCACATCGAGCAGGCGATGACGGTTCACGCGGCGGTCGACGTCATGAACCCCGACATCGCCCTGACGGACGTCGTCAACGATCCGGCGCGCCAGGCCAAGTATCAGGATACGGTCGGTTCGTTGCTCCGCCACATCGGCGTCAAGCGGCTCGTCCTGGTCCGCGGCCTGCCGATCTGCGAGTTCAGCTTCGGCTACACGCGGGTGTCGGCGACGCCGATCTACAAACGCGAGCACAACGGGAACAGTGTCGACATGCCGGTTCGGCTGAAGGCGTTCGATCCACTGCCGATCGCCGACAACAAGCGACCGATATACGTCACGCAGCAACTCAACGAGGCGCTATACTTCAAGCTCGACGAGGACCGGGTGCTCCGGTGGCTGGCGGCAAACCAGATCGTCGACGTGCCAGGCGACCATGTCGGCCGCGCCTATCTGGAGCGCTACGACGACTTCGGACCGTTCCTGGAGGTGTTCAAGGACAGGGAAGGTATGGGCGGCTACCCCCGCACGCTGCCGGCATACGTCTATCTCCTGCTTCACACGCTCTCGCACCAGATGATGCACTCGCTCGCGGACACGTCCGGCGTCGATCGCGACGGAATCGGCGAACACATCTTCCCCGCCGACCTGTCGTTCGTCATCTACCGAAAAGGCATGACCCCGGACCTGGGCAACATCTCTGCGATGTGGCGCAACTACGCCGAGGCATTCCTGAAGCGCGCGCTGGACCCGCGCACGCTCCGGTGCGGATCGGGCAGCCTGTGCGATGCTCGCGGCGGCGCCTGCCCGGCCTGCGTGATGGTGTCGGAGGTCAGCTGCATCGCATCGAACCTGCTCCTGTCGCGAGCCGTGCTGAAGGGCGGAAAAGGACCCGAGTGGGAACCGAAATCTGCGCCGAACCTGATCGGCTTCTTCGATTCCTCGCTCGCCTGATGAGCGGCGAAATCCTCTTTTCGCCCAAGGAGACTGCTAGGCTGGTCGTGACCATGCCGCCGGGATCCAGCCGCCGAGCCGATGCGCTCGCCGCCGACGTCGCCAATGAGTATGTCGCGCTGACGCGCACCACGGACGCGTTCAGGCATCTGGCCAGCCTCGCGCGCGAGCGGTTCAGCATCATGATCCCATTTATCGATAGCGTCGGCGCCGAATGGGCTGCCTAGCTGTTCGAGGCGACTAAGGCGGCCGAGCGCCGGCTCGTGTTGCGTGACGCGTCCCAACTTCTGAGCTGCGGCGCCGCAGGCGGGCGTGTCGAGGCCAGCGCGAGACGGATCATCGACTATGGTGCCGCGAACTTGGCCAACGAAACCTTCCATGCGAAGATCGTGCTGGCCGAAGGCGTCGCTGCCTATGTCGGATCGGCGAATCTGCTGAAGCGGTTGACGTCGACGATCCTCGAATGCGGGATGCTCGTCGAGGACCGGCGGTCGGCGCGGTGAAGGTGCTGCTAGACGCGGTGACCACGATCGCCGAGCGCTGGCGGCGCCGATGCAGCTGGCGACGGTTTAGGCCTGCTGGTTCGCGTTGTCCGCGCGCCAGTCGTCGAAGGTCTCGCGCGCGACATTGGTCAGCATGCCCGCGAAGGCCGCCGGGTTCGCCGCGTAAAGCGCGTGGCGTATCTCAGTGAACGCGTTGAACTTCTCACCGCGCCCGCTGTCGAGGAACCATGCCTTGTATTGCCGTACGAGCCCGATCGTCGAACGCAGGTAGAAGTTGAACTTCCCGCGGCTGATCCCGGGATCGCGCTCGACGATGTCGGCGGTGAAACCGTCGACCTTTTTGGCCTCAAATTCGACACCGGGGAAGAAGTGGCGCGCGATGCGGAGAAGCCTGAAGGCATCCAGCGGCGCGTATTGTCCCCGCCCGATGTCGGCATCGACCGCAGGCCCCGGCGCCTCGCCCCCCTGCGCGATCTCCTGGGCCTCGGCTTCGGCGTCCGGCTCGGCTTCCGCCTTCACGATCTGAAGCTCGGTCTCCTCGCGCACCTGCCGGAATTCGCGATCGGCCAGCTCGAACAGCGCAGCGAGGGTGTTAATGCGGCGCTTCAGCGCGGCGGGGATCGACTTCTTGTATTTGATCTTGTGGTCGAGCGTGCTCCAGGAATCCTGGACGACGGTGCGTATCTGCAGCTCGAAGCTGTATGGCGCGAACAGAGCATAATCTGGCATCGCGGCACGCACCCCGTCCAACCGCAGGTCGAGGTGGAGCCCCTTGTAGCCGAACGCGTTCTCGGTGCCCTCGATCTCGGCCGTCTTGTCCGTTACGTCGATTACGTCGAGGTGCTCGCGGATGAGCTGGCCGATCGGGTCGATCTCGTCCTCGTAGAGACAGACGAGCCGAAGCCCGATCAGGTCGGTGATGTGGTCCTTGATCTCATAGGGCGTGCCGCTCTCCTCCAGGTCGCCCTGATACTTCCGCATGAACTTCTTGATCGATTCTTCGCGGTCCTTAATGCGTCCGGTCGCGGCCGCCACGTCTAGCTCCGCGTGCGCCAGGAGCGAGCCGAGCAAGGTTAGGAACGCCTCCTTCGCCTGATCGAGACGCTGGGCGTTGTCGTTGTAGTATTCACGGAAAGTGGCCTTCTCGGCCTCGAAGTCTAGCGACGGCATCTTAGAGATTCCCCTGCTCGCATCAAAGCACGTAGCTATTTCTAGGCAAGCGATTTCTGGCGGTTCAAACCGGCTTGGACCGATCGGACACGCACACGCTGTGCAGATCGTCTGCGCGGTTTGGGGCGGAGCCGAAGGTGATGTGGGCGTCGCGGCCATGTGGTTGGCTTTGGAGCTTGATCGAGCTTGCCACAACGTCCGATTGGCGGACTGCGCGCCCTCGGCACCGTGGCTGCGCTCCGAAGGCCATCTTCCACGGTCGTACCCATGGCAGCAGCCGCTCCAGCGGCGGCATCGCGAAGGCGATGGCCACTCGACAGACCGTTGAACTCCGTCTTCTGCTGACAACATCGTTAGTTCGCGGCGGCATCTGCAAACAGCAGGTAAGTCCCAGTTGCAGACCTCCCGCTTAGTGCCAAAGCGATCCGGAATGAATGACCGGTTTCAGTATAAGCAGTGTGTCGGCTGAACTTCTGACATTGGGCGCAAAGCAGTTGCGGATAGGCTCACGCCATTTGCCGTGAACTGCCACATGGCGAGACTGCCCGCTGAACTCCGTCCATCGATCGCGACTGCGTTTGACTCGGCTATATCGATTAACGCTTTAGGTTAGTTGGTCCTCGTCCAACCACGCTCTGGCTAGACCGGTCTTTGGAGAATGCCGCGTTCAGCCTAAGGTTCGGGCCCCCCAATTTAAGTTTCTGCACGCGACAACGGTGGTGATATGGATAAGCCCAACTAATTTCGTCAGGCGTGATGGCAGTATGAAACCATTTTGGCTTACCGCACCTATCTCTCCACAGTACGACGTTGTGGTTTTGCGGCCTTTTGCCGATGCCAAGCGCTCGCATTTCGAGACAGTGAACGATGTATCCAGGTACAGCAAAGATTTGGAGAGCAGGCTGCTTCGAAAGCCTAAACCGTGCCGCACGGAAAGCGAAATTCTGAGCGATTGTCGTCACGGCTATTACGATTGCGAGAAGCCATTTTGTCCCAAATGTGCACGAGTATTCCGACGGTGGCTTGCTAGTCGCACCTTAAGGCTCTTCGGAAAGCGTCGTGCCCACGTGGTGACCATTTTTCTTCAAGAAGTTGCTGTTGGAGCCTTGCATTCAACCGACCCCATAAAATTGAGAAACCGGCTACGCATCAAGCTTATGAGAGCTGGTGTAGAACACAGTGCCATGGTCGGCGGTATCGAAGCAGGTTTCAAAGCCGATAGGGCATCCTGGCTGCTCCACAGTCACTTTGTGGTTGAGGGTGATATGGAGAGCGAACTGCGCCGACTTGAGGTCGGTTCAAGCACATCCCGTGTGCCCTTGATGATACAAGCCTTGAATGAGCCTACCGCACAGCTGCCATATATGCTGAAATTCCATAGTTACCATCGGCCGACGCCATCGCAACGTGCCTATCCGCTCAAGCCGACGCAAACCAAAGAACTGGTACGCTGGCAGGGCCAGTACGCGTTCCAAGACTTTCTTTTCCTAAGAGGTTTGCGACGACGGGGGCCGGACCTAGAGCGTCTCTGACGGGGGCTATTACCCCGGTTGACTACGCGACTACGTGACTACTCGATCGCAAAAGCGTGCAATAACAGTGGTTGCTCAGTGTTGCCAAGGAATTCGATCTAAGGCGTATGTTGCTGCAAGGGGCTTGCCTCTCCGTGCTTGCCGCTGCAAAATCTCGTCGAATTCTCGCGTACAGCGCGTTGGAAGGTCACTCTTAGGTCTAGTAAATCACGTAGTCACAGTGAGGTGCACGTGCGCAGCAATCGTAATGCTACCTCTGCACCTCGCATAGCTACGGCTGGCGAAGGTTACAACGGTGAACGCTACCTAAGAATCGATATTGGGCGAAGAGCCAGAGTGATCGTAAGGATCGACAATCTTACGGGGCAGAACAAGCGGGCTGAATTTTTCGAGCGTCTCAATAGGCATGGGGCTCATTTGATCTCGCCTAAAGCGCAGGGAGCGTTCATCGGACAAATCCAGGCTGATGGTTACCGTAAGCCGACATTCGTGGTTGTAGATAAATGTGGATGGGCTGAAGGCGCTTTCGTGCTGCCCAATCGGATCCTTGGCAAACCAAATCGCAAGCTTGAGGCTGACCTTCCAGATGCTGTTGCGAGCGCAAACAAATATGGGGTTCGTGGGACACTTGATGGCTGGAAAGAAATCCCGAATCTTGCGCGCGGCAACAGCCGCTTCATCCTAGCGCTCGCCTTAGGGTTCGTCGGCCCGCTCGGCGACATTCTCCAAGCCGAGCAGGTTGCCATGCAGTTCGTTGGCGACGGCGGGAGCGGCAAAACCAGCGTGGCGTTTGCCGCGGGCTCGATTTGGGGAACCTCCGCTAGATCCGCAGAAAGTACGAAATCCCTGGGATTCATGGAGACATGGAACAATACTGAAAATGAGGTGGAGCAGGTTGCTGCGGCTCATAACCACACATTCTTGATACTCGACGAAACGCGCACGGTTGGGTCGTCAAAGGGGAAAGACCAGCTAGCCGTGATGAAAAATGTGATCATGAAGCTTGAGCGTTCAAGCGAAAAAGGCAGGATGACGGCCACTACGCCAAAAAAGACTTGGTGGACTGCCGTTCTAAGCACCTCGAATTTATCGTTGGATGAACTGGCGCTCGATAGCAAGGCGGAACTAGACGATGCGTTTCGAGGGCGAATGATCGACATACCGCTTCCGGAGGGTGGAGCGGGCGTATTTCAGGACCTTCACGGTTTACCTGACGTCTCCGCAATTTCAGGGAAGATTCGTGATCTGGCTCAAGCCAATCATGGAGTCGCCGCACAAGCATTTCTCGAAAAGTTGACCGCATGGCGGGCCAAGGACGAGAACAATCTGAAAGCTTGGCTCAACCTGAAGCGACGCACCTATTTGAGACATGCCAAAGCCCTCCCGACCAATGGTAGGGAGTTGGGGCGATTTCACCAAAAATTCGCGACGGTGTACGCGGCAGGACGCTTGGCAAAAAAGTTCGGATTGCTGAACCTAGCTCTAGATGAACTGCGCAATGCGATATTGCAATGTGAGCGCGATCATCTCGCCCATGTTGCATCCGCGGGTGAGATGCCAGTCAAAAAGAGCTTTTCGAACGTTGATACTCTATCGCGGTTCCTAAAAGAAAACCGATCGAGCTTTGTCGATCTTAGGAATGGTTTGCCAAGTGCCGTCAGTAAGGGCTCGTTGGGTTACATAAATGTCCACAACGGATCGATAGAATACCTGCTCACGGGCAAGGTTCTCGTGGCAATTATGGGTTCTGAAGATCAGGTGAGAGAGCTGAAACGCGACCTCGGGGACCAAAACCTGCTTGTGGTGACCAAAGCGGGCCAGCAGAAATTGCGGTACACATGTAAACGCCAGATCGCGCTTGACCAGGGGCGCGCAACCGTGACCGCGATTAAAGCCGAGTTGATCGACTAAAATTCCAGGCCTTCCCCATCTCGAGCGGCCATGACGACGCTGCCCGCTCGTCTGACGAAATTCCTCTCGCGTGGACGGCAGATAACCCCTTTCGAAATGACGTATAGGCGGCGCGAAAGATATTTTCGCGCCTGGAGAGATTTGAGATAGTTGACGCGGCTTTCTTAGCTTGTTGGAGCACCTCATCACTGGAGGGGTGGCGCGGCGCACCGCTGCGTGCATGTCTACATGAGTCGACGGGATAGATTCAGGGAGCGAAGGCCGTCCGGTCCACTCGGGACTTTGCAACTCGCGCCACTATCACCGATTGACCACAAGTCAGTTACGTGAACGTCGCATCGCACCTGATGTCCGCAATGCGCCTCATGCACGAACCCGCTCCGCGGGTGGGGCGCCTCGGCCTGTGATGGCGCGACAGGCATTTGACTTGAGCGGGTAGAGGCGTCGACCTGACCATGGAGTTCCCTTCAACGAGAGGAACTCGCCATGGCTACCCTGTCGACCGGATGCACCAATCTCTCCGCTTCGCCAGAGCATGCAGCACGACATGCTCATGCGTGGCCTGGGCTCCCATACCCAGCAGGACTACGTTCGTCACGTCCGGCGCTTCGCTGCGTTCCTTGGCCGCTCGCCCGACACTGCGACGGCTGCGGACATCCGTCGATTCCAGTTGCATCAGCATGAGAGCGGCGTCGGCCCTGCCCAATCAATGGCGCGGTCTCGGCATTGCGGTTCCTGTTCCTCGTGACGCTGAAGCGGCGGGATCTGGCGTGTGCGCTAATAGCGCTTTCGGACCAATTTGGATTGAAAGAGGGCGATACCTTTAGTTAGTAGCGGTCGCATCTCGCTTCGAAAAGTCTTATGCGTTGGGCATTCTGAGTGTGTAAGACTTAAAGTAAGTCGAATTGGAATGGCGCGTCGTCGAGTAAGGCATCGATGATGGCGGACGTGAGCGGGAAACCCTGGCGTTGTGTTGCGTTGCCGGTCGAGGCAGCCGGAATCCAGGCCGATAGCGCTCGCGCCGTGTCGATCCCTTCAACCGTCTCTCCGGTGAGTTCCGCCGCCATCGCCGCGCTCACCGTTCGCCCCTGTCCCAAGGCGTGGCCGAGGCGGCTGTTGCGGCCGCCGCCCACTGTGACGTGCAGGTCGCCGATCCCGGCAAGGTCGAAGGCGGTGTCTCGCCGCCCGCCAAGCCGCTCGCACAATAAGGCCATTTCGCGCGCCGCCTGGTTGAAGGCACCTGCGGTGGGATTCCTGGTGGCGCCGCCACGCTGCACATCGGTGAAGCGCGTCTGCATCGCGCTGACGCCAATGGCGAAGAAATTCTTCAACGCGGCGCAGCCTTCGACGCCGGCTGCATCATCGGTAGTCGACAATCGGTAGTAGCTGGTTTGCATCAGTCGGGCAAAACCCGTGGCAATTTTCTCGTCGGCGCAGGCATAGACGCTCGCCGTGGGAAGGCGGTTCGCCAACTCACGCGCGATGCACGGGCCGCCGATGCCTATGAAGTGCTGCATGAGTCCGACCGCGGGCGGCACCGCTTGCGCGTAGGTGGAAAGCCTCCCGTCATCACGGACCAGACCCTTAGTCACGAAGGCGATCGGCTTCGGCGTCTGAAGCATTTCGTTGAGCTGCTTGACCGCCCATGCGATGCCAGGGCTGCTGACGCCGATGACGACAAATTCCGCTTCCGCGAAATGTGTGGGGCGCAACGCACCGAAGTCGATCGGTCTGACGCCTGCGGGCAGCGGCGCGTCGAGCTTGGGGTGGACGCCGCCCGGCCGCCGCATCGCCGCAATGGCCACACTGTCGAGATGTGTGCCGACAAGCAGCACCTCGTGGCCGTTGTCGGCCGCCGGCACCGCAAGCGCGCTGCCCATCACGCCCGCGCCGAGGATGAGGATGCGCGCCATGTCTGGATCTCCCTTCGTGTCTGTCAGCGCATCATCGCGGCGACATTGCCGCCGTCGACTGTCAACACGGCACCCGAGGTCGCCCGCGCCTTGGCCAGATGGACGAAGGCTGCCGCAACGTCGCTGCCCGTCACCTCGCGCGCGACGAGATTCCCGCGCATATATGCTTCCGCCGACATGCCGCGGGCGCGGCTGCGCTCCTCGACCATGGCATGCGTCATCAGGCCCGTGCGGATGCGGTCGGCGTTGACCGCGTTGGAGGTGATGCCATCCGCGCCGTGTTCGATCGCGTACTGGCGCATCAGCGACATCAGCGCCGCTTTCGACGTTCCGTACGGCCCGAAGTCCGGGCCTGGATTGACCGCCTGCTTCGACACGTTGAAAACCAGCGCACCGCCCGTCGCCTGGGCGCGCATCACCTTGACGGCCGCGCGGGCGATATAGTGATGGCCCCAGAAATTGAGCGCGAAGGCTTTCTCGAAGAGCGCGTCCGATACGTCGACGAGCTTACCCTGGAAGGCCGCACCGGCATTCGAGATCACGATGTCGACGCCGCCGAAACGCGCGCTCACGGCGTCGATCGCCGCCTGGACCGATTGCGGATCAGTCACGTCGCAGACCCTCCCGAAGCCGCCCAGGCGAGCCGCCTGCGTCGCCACAGATTCTGCGTCAATGTCGAGCATGGCGATCTCAGCGCCTTCGGCGCGCAGAGCCTTGGCGATGGCGAGCCCGAGGCCGCCCGCGGCACCGGTCACCACCACGACCTGCCTGGTCAGCGGCTTCTCGACGTTCTTGGCGAGCTTGGCTTGTTCCAGCGACCAATATTCAATGTCGAACAGGTCGGCCTCTGGAAGGGCTTCGAAGGCATCGATGCCCTCGGCCTTTGTGATGACGTCGATCGTGGCCTCGACGACGTCGCCGCACACCGCCGCGGCCTTGCTGGTCGGACCGGCGGCAAAGATGCCGACGCCGGGGACGTAGAAGACACGCGGCATGGGGTCAAGCATGGTCTTGATCCCACCGCTGCGGGTATTGTTGCGCTCGAAATAGGCTTTGTAGTCGGATACGTAGGCGGCGACGGCATCGCGCACCGATCCTGCCCACGCGTCGAAATCGTCCGCGACGGGAGCAGGCAGGGCCACCCCGAGCCGCTTGATGTGGATGACATGCTCGGGCGTCGCGTTGCCGCGCGAAACGAGGCTCGCCAGGTTTGATGCATTGCAAAAGTCGAGGATCTTCGGGTTGGACCGGTGTTCAAGCACGAAACGCTTCGGCATGCCCTCGATCCCGGTATCGATAGCGATCGCGCCACGCAATATGGGCGCGATCGCTGCCGCGGTCGCCAGGTTGGAAGGCGGATTCGCCACCGTAAACGGCTTGGGATTGCCCTTTGCGAGGCTGCGTTCGGCCCGGTCAATCTTGGCGATCATATCCTCGTAGGAGGTGCGGGCATCGTCCGACCACGTAAAGATGCCGTGCTTGAGCAGGATCATCCCGTTGGCCTCCGGATCGGCACGGAATGCGGCGTCGCAGGCCTTGGCGAGGTCGAAACCCGGCATGACGTAGGGGACGATAATGGCCTTGGGAAACAATTCGCGGATCAGATCCTCGCCGTTGGGCTGGTTCGTCAGCGACACGATCGCATTGGCATGGGTGTGATCGATATGCTTGAAAGGAAGGATCGCGTGCAGGATCGCTTCGACGGAAGGGTTAGGGGCCGTCGGATCGAGCAGCAGCCGGCGCTGCATCATCACCATCTCCTCGTCGCTCATCGACGCGAACTTCACCAGCGCCTTGAGCGGCTGAAGCTGGACGGCGGGTAGACCCTGCGGCTCGATCGTTCCCATGTCCCAGCCGCTGCCCTTGACGCAAAGCACCTCGACCGGGGAGCCGTCGCGCTCCGTGAAAACCGTTTTCACCGAGGTATTGCCGCCACCATGGAGAACGAGCTCCGGATCCGAACCCAGCAGCCGGGTGGTGTAGGTGCGGATCGCAAGATCACGGTTCACGCCAGCCGCGACGTAGCCGTCGACGGTCGCTGCAAAGCCCGTATCGGACCATCTTGATTTCATGAAGGCTTCTCCTTCGCGCGACGTCGTGGCGCGCCTCAATAGGGTCGATGGTGACCGACGATCTAACCTAAAGCCGTCGTTCGCTTGCCGCGTCGAAGACATGAACCTTCGAAGCAGGCACGTCGAACCGGACCTCGTCTCCCTCGCGGAACGGCAAGGTCCGGTCGACGATCGCGAAGAATTCGCCAGCCGCCGCAAGTGTGCAGAGCTGGACGTCGTGGCCGAGCCGTTCGACGAGGATTGCCGTGGTGCGGATCGGTCCGTCCGCCGAGACGACGACATCTGTCGGGCGCACCCCGCACACCACCTTCTGTCCTGGTTTGGCTGTCGTCGAATCGGGCAGAAGCAAGCGGCCATTGACGGTGTCGACGGCCGCCGCGCCGTCCGCGGCCACGACGGTTCCGTCCATGAAGTTGATGGCTGACGAGCCGATGAAATCCGCGACATACTTGCTCGACGGCGTGTCGTAGACCTCGTCGGGCGATCCCATCTGCTCGATCTTGCCGGCACGCATGACGACCACCTTGTCCGCCATTGTCATGGCTTCGATCTGGTCGTGGGTGACATAGATGGTTGTCGTCTTCAGCCTGTTGTGGAGCTGCCGGATCTCGGTGCGCATATGCGCGCGCAGCTTGGCGTCGAGGTTCGATAGCGGCTCGTCGAACAGGAAGACCGAGGGTTCGCGCACCATGGCGCGACCCATCGCCACGCGCTGGCGTTGTCCGCCCGAAAGCTCCTTGGGGTAACGGCCCAGATACGGCGTGAGATTGAGGATTTCGGCGGCGCGCTCGACCTTCGCCTTAACCTCAGCGGGGGGAAGCTTCGCGACCTCCAGGCTGAAGGCGATGTTCTCGTAGACCTTCATCGTCGGATAAAGCGCATAGTTCTGGAAGACCATCGCTATGTCACGCTCGCGCGGATGCATGTCGTTGACGCGCTTCCCGCCGATCATGAGGTCGCCGGCGCTGACCGACTCCAGCCCGGCCGTCATGCGCAGGAGGGTCGTCTTGCCACAGCCTGAAGGCCCGAGCAGCACGACAAACTGGTGATCCTCGATCGAAAACGAGACGTCCCGCATGATCTGCACGGCACCGAACGATTTGCCGATGCCCCTATATTCTACCGTCGCCATGAACTGGCCTCCGCATTTCTTCTTTTCGTTGGGCGCCGGATTTCCTGGCGTCAGTATTTCTGCCGTGTCGGCGTGATGACGATTTCCTGCACGATCGCTTTCTGCGGCATTTGGTATGCGTCGAGAATGAGCTTTGCGACGACGTCGGCCGAGATACCGCCTCCGATCGCCTTCTTGTTTGCCTGGTAGCCGGCAAGTGTGTTCTTATCGTTCACATGGTCCAGAACCTCCGTCTCGATGATCCCGGGCGAGAGCACGATCACTCGCACGTCGTGCGGTGCGAGATATTCGCGAAAGCTTTCGGACACGGCATGAACAAAAAACTTGGTGCCGCAATAGACGGTATGGTCCGGGTAGACCTTCCGGCCGGCGATCGAGCTCATCATCATCAACGTGCCGTGCTTGCGCGCGATCATTGCAGACATCACAGCATGGACGCTGTTCATCACGCCCTTGGTGTTGATGTCGATCATCTCGTCCCATTCTTCCGGCGGCTGGCTCGCGATGTCGCCGAGACGCGCTATACCGGCATTGGCGAACATCATGTCGACGGGTCCGAACTTCGCTTCGGCGTCCGATACCGCTGCGGCGATCGCCTGCCGGTCGCGCACGTCGACCCTGGCGAGCACGGCGTTGGGCAAACCGAGCGCCTCGAGCCTGTCGAGCCGCCTCGCCATCAGCAGCACGGGATGGCCGGCCGCTGAAAACGCGCGCGCCGTGGCTTCACCTATGCCCGAACTGGCGCCGGTGATCGCAACGAGCGGTCTGTCTCTAGTCATTGATGCACCCTCGCGTTGATGAAGAAACCGGGGCAGCTCGCACTGCCCCGGCGATCTGTCTCTTAGCCCTTCATCACGGCATCGACCTGGGTGGCGATGTCGTCCATGGCTTCCTTTGCCGAGCCGTAGTTGCCGGCGAAGTATTTGCCGAGCGCCACCGGAATCGTGTCGCTGGAGAGCTGTGCCCATTCCGGCAGATCCGGCTCCGAGCCCATGTGGTTGGCGATCGTCTCACGAACGACGGGCAGATGCCGTGTCGTGCCGGCCCCGACCTTCGCATTGGCCTTGACGCGCGGATCGTCATAGACGCTGGCGCGCGTCGGACCCGTGCCACCGCCGAGCGCGGTGATGAGCGCTTGCGTGTCTGCGCAGGTCGCCCACTGCATGAACACCCACGCCGCGTCCGGGCTCTTGGAGTATTTCGAGACGGCCAGGGACGAGCCGCCCTGGTGGCCGACGCCGGGGATTTCGCCGAAGCCAGTCTGGTCCTTGGTGCGCAACGAGGTCGCCTTGGGCGGAACGGCCACATCGCAGAGGCCGGAAATCTTGGTCTGCGTGGGATCGTCGAAATACGGGAAGAACTCGCCCCAGGACAGCATCGACGCCGCGACGCCCTGCGCCACTGCCTGGCCCTGTCCGTCCCATGTCCAGCCGTCGACGCCGGCCGGCATGCTCTTCTTGAGGTTCGTCCAGTATTCCATGGCCGCGAGGCCCTGCTCGTCATTGCCGACGAACTTCTTGTCGGCGTTGAAGATCGAACCGCCATGGCCCCAGAGCATCGAGGTCCATTCGCATTCGAGCGCGTAGTGGCCGGACTTCATCTGCCCGGCGATGCCCGCCATGCTCGGGCCCTTGGCGTCCATGATCGCCTTGGAGTTGTTCGCGAGCTCTTCCATCGTGGTCGGCACCTTCAGGCCCAACTCCTCATAGATATCCTTGCGGTAGATCATGATGAAGATCGGGATGTCGTAAGGGACGCCAACCATCCGGTTCTCGTACATGGCGATGCCGTCCACGAGCGCCGGGAGGAAATCGTCGATATTATAGTTCGGCATGGCGAGGTCGGGCTTGGCCTGGATCTGCTCGCGTGGGTCGAAAACGTCCTGGCTGAAGGACGCGGCCCAGCTCTGGTCGATATAATAGAGATCGTAGGTACCGAGCGACGAGGCGACGTCCAGCGTCATCTTTTGCAGGACCTGCTCCAGCGGCAGGACCTCGATCTCGACCTTGATGCCGCTCGCATCCTCGAAATGCTTCTTGAGAAACGAGTTGAGCGCATTCGACGGCGGAGTCGATTCCGTGGCGAGCTTGATGGTGGTGCCGGCGAACGGCTTGCCGACATCCGCAACCCATTTCATGATCTCCGGCGAGGGCTGTAGCGCTTCCTGGGCAGCGGCCGACGGCACGAAATTGAACAAGCCGCGGTTCATGCCCATGCCAAGTGCGCCGGCCCCGAGGCCGAGCTTGCCGGCGAGCCGCAGGAAATCGCGACGTCCCATCTCCCCCTTCACGAACCGGTCGGTAATCGATGCGAGGTGCATCTTCCGGATACTGTCTTTCATTTCACTTCCTCCAAAGTGCGGACGGCACCATTGCCATCCGTAGTCCGATAGAACCTGTCCATCCTTTGCCTACTGCTTGAGCGACCCCATTGTGAGGCCGCGCACCAGGTGGCGCTGGACGAGAAGTATGACGATAAAGGCTGGCACGATGGACGCCGCGCCGAGTGCTGCCATGTTGCCCCAGGCCGTTCCGATCGACGTCACGAAGGTCGACGAGACGACCGGCACCGTCTTCAGGCTTGTCTGTGTGAGGGTCAGGACGAACAGGAATTCCGTCCAGGAGAAGATGAAGCAGAGCACGGCGCTCGCCGCGATGCCGCCCTTGGCCATCGGCAGCACGATGCGGCGAAAGATCGTCCAGCGCGACGCGCCGTCGACCAGCGCACTTTCGTCGATCTCGGTTGGAATGTCGTCAAAGAAGCTCTTCAGCAGCAAGACCGCCAGCGGCAGGTTCATCAAGCCATGGATCAGGATCACGCCGGTGTAGGTGTCGAGCAGACTGAACTGCTTGAAGATGAAGAACATCGGGATCGCGACAGCGACCGGCGGCATCATCCGCGTCGACAGCACCCAGCTCACAAAATGATGGCGGCCACGGAAATTCATGCGCGACAGCGCGTAGGCCGCCAACGTCGCCACCACGATCGCCAGGATGGTCGAGAAGGTCGCGACGATGATCGAGTCGAGCAGCCTCGGCGCCATGTAGAAATTGCCGCCGCCGGGAGTGACGGCTTCCTGACCGCCGAAGCCGAAACCGAGCGAAATTCCGAACACCTGCTCGAAATTGCGCACCGTCGGCTCGAACGAAAAGATGATCGGCGGCCAGTTGAAGATGTCTTTCGCGTTGCGGAACGCGACCGATGTCCAGAAATAGATCGGGAAAAAGAACAGGCCGACCACGACCCAGCCCGCGATGGTGCGAAGCGCGCGCTGGCCTGATGTCTGATGCGGGAGCACGTCGGCCATCGTTACCACCGCACCTTGAAGACTTTGATGAATATGTTGGCCATGACGATAACCATGAAGAGGCTGACCAGGCTGAGCGTCGCGCCGTAACCCCACTTGGTGAAGCTGAAGGTCTGTTGCCACGCGTAATAGCTCAGCGAATAGGTGGCGGTGCCCGGACCGCCCGACGTCATCGTGAAGACGTAGTCGAAGACGCGGAACAGATCGATTCCGCGCAGCAGCACCGCCACCGCGATGACCCGCGACATCATCGGGAGCGTAAGCCGCCGGAACGTCTGCCAGGAACTGGCGCCGTCAATCATCGCCGCCTCGTATGGCTCGGAAGGCAGCGAGCGCAGGCCGGCAATGAAGATCAGCACTATGAATGGCGTCCATTGCCAGATCTCCGCGAGCAGAACCCCTGCCAGCGCAGTGCTGGAACTGGCGAGGATCGGATGTGACTTGTCGAGCAAGCCCAGCGAATCCAGCGCATAGGTGATGACACCGAATTGCGGATCCTGGAGGAGCAGGAACATCATGCCGGCGATGGCCGGCGGGATGACAAGCGTCATCGACAGAATGGCTCTAAGGGCGCCGAAACCCGGCAGTTCCGCGTCGAGCAGCATCGCGATCGCCATGCCGAGCGTCAACTCGATCACCAGCGCGATGGCGAAGTAGACGAAGGTGACGCCAAGCGAACTCCAGAATCGCGTGTCCACCCAGATCTGCTGCCAATTCTGGAAACCAACGAACGCAAGCGCGCGCTTCTTCGGCACGAACTCGTGGAAGGACAGCCAGATATTGTAGATCAGCGGGTAAATGGTGAAGACGATCAGGAACGCGACAAGCGGCAGCAGCCACGGCACGGGCGAGTCCGATATCGAGAGGCGCTTGATCTGCGCGACCGCCATAAATGTCTCCTCCCAACTCCCCGGCGGGGAGCATTCCTTGTGAAGCGGGACTAGCTCCGCGTCACTCCTTCTATCGCCTAGATAGCCAGGCGCAGACCCGTTCCCGCAGCACTCGCCGACCGGTTCCTCATCCAGCCGTCGAGTTCCTCAATTTCCTGCGCCGACATCCGCAGCACCGATTTGGTTCTTCGCCAAACCACGTCCTCGGCTGTGCGCGCAAACTCGAAGTCGATAAGATAGCAGACCTCGGCCTCCGACAGGCTGCAGCCGAAAATTCGGCCAAGGTCGGCTTCCACGCGTGCGTTTCCCAAAATGACGCGAGCCCGCGTACCATAATGGCGTACAAGCCGCCGTGCCTCGCGCGGGTCGAGAAACGGGTAGTCCTCACGCAGGCGCCAGGCGAGCTGCTCGGCGCCGTCGATCGGGAAATCGCCGCCTGACAGTGCCTTGGTCGCCGTCCAGCCGGCATGACGTGCGACATCCGGAAACAATCCAGCCAGACGACTGAGGGCATCCTCGGCGAGGCAGCGGTAAGTCGTGATCTTGCCGCCGAAAACCGTGAGCAGCGGCGCGGTCCCTGCCGGCACATCGAGCGAAAGCACGTAATCACGCGTCGTGGACTTCGCGTCGACAGAACCATCGTCGTAAAGCGCGCGCACCCCGGAATAGGACCAGACGACTGCATCGGTGGTGACCGGCTCGCGGAAATAGCCGGACGCGGCGCTGCATAGATAATCGATCTCGGCCGCCGAGGCGCGCACCTCATCTGCCGGACCCGCCTGATCGACATCGGTCGTGCCTATGAGGGTGAAGTCGTCCTCATAAGGGATTGCGAAGACGATGCGGCCGTCCGGCTGCTGGAAGATGTAGCAGCGATCGTGGTCGTAGATCTTCGGAACCACGATATGCGAGCCGCGCACAAGCCGCAGCTTGCCGTCAGCCAGGACGCCGGCACGCTCGATCACGTCACCAGCCCATGGACCCGCCGCATTCACTAGGCTGCGCGCGCGGATGGTCCGCCGTTCACCGGTCTCGACATCTTCCACGACGACGATCCACAGCCCGCGTTCACGCCGCGCCGCCAGGCAGCGTGTGCGCGGGTTGATCGACGCGCCCTTGCTCTCCGCGTCAGCCGCATTGAGAACGACCAATCGGTTGTCCTGTACCCAGCAGTCCGAATACTCGAAACCAATCGAGGATCGGTGGCGCAGCGGCTCGCCAGAAATATCGCTGCGCAACCGCAGCGTCTTCGTAGGCGGCAGCCGCTTGCGCCCGCCGAGATTGTCGTAGATGAACAGGCCGAGCCGCAGCAGCCAGGCTGGACGCAGACCCTTGCGATGGGGAAGCACGAACCGCATCGGCCAGATGATGTGCGGTGCGATTCCCCACAAAGTCTCGCGCTCGGTCAGCGCATGCCGAACAAGTTTGAAATCATAGTGCTCCAGATAGCGGAGACCACCATGGATGAGTTTGGTGGAGGCCGAGGACGTGGCTCCTCCGATGTCGCCCATCTCGCACAGATAGACTGAGAGCCCGCGACCTGCGGCGTCGCGTGCAATGCCGCAGCCGTTCACGCCACCGCCGATGATCGCGATGTCATAGACTGCGTTCATGCTGCCACCGATCGTGACTGGCGCCTTGCAGGATCGTGTTGGCGACTTCCACGAAGCCCTCGCCACCAGGTCCGCGGGACACGAAGGCGGGCAAGGCATCGATCGCGTCGCGAAATGCCAGCACGTTGGAGACACCGCAGGCATTCGGGAAGAAGCCGAACATGGGGGCGTCATTGGGGCTGTCGCCGACGAAGACGGCAAGGTCGCGATCTCGGTCGATATCGAACCCGAGAATGTCCGCCGCAAAGCGCCGCGCGGTCGACAGCTTGTCGTAGGCGCCGAACCACCCGTTGACATGGATGGAAGATATCTTGGCGACGGCGCCTTCCGCTTCGAACATCGCCTGGATGCGGCCAGCCGCCTCGAGAGGCAGCGGCGGCACGTCTTCGCAGAAATCGATCGCCAGATCGGCCTCGCGGTAAAGCTGGTCGGAGGCGATGGCGCAGCCTGGCACCGCGCTCAGGATGCGTTCTCCGAGCGCTGCAAGCCGAGCGCGGTCGACCGCCCTTTGCTGAGTTTCGACGGCGAAAACACGACGCATGCGCCGCGCGGATCGATCATAGGCGAAGTAGAAGGCGCCATTCTCCCCGACGACCCCGTCGATAGGCCACATCCGGGCAATCATGTCGCACCAGCCCGCCGGACGGCCGGTGATCGGCGCGACCGCGATGCCTGCTGCCGAGAGTGCCTCGAGAGCGGCATAGGCCGAAGCGGGAAGCACGCCATCGTGGGTCAGTGTGTCGTCGATATCGCAGAACACAACCGCGATCCTGGCAGCAACCTCGACGGGCATGTCTGCGAGCGGACGCATTCTCTTAGAGCTCCCCGGCCGCGAAATCTTCGAGGAGGCCACTGTCGGCGGCGAGGTCAAGGAAGGAGTAGCGGTTGCGCATCTCGCGACAATGGACCACCGCCTCGCGGTAGAAGTCGACGGGAAGTCCGAGATCGGCTGCCGTCAGCGGACCGCCTGCGGCAGTGAGAAGGCGGACCATTTCGGCAACCGGCAGCGTGAAGGCCAGGAGTTCCTGCCGCAACTCTGGCCACAGAGTGACGAGCGTCTCGTTCAGCGCCTCGGCACCGGCTGCGTCGAGGAGCTTTGGAGCAATCTCGGCATAGCACTGCGCGGCCGCCTCAGTGCCCATGCGTCGCGCCATGTCCTGCGGATCGATGCGCGTTGGGCGGACAAGCGGCGGCGTTTCGCTGGCAAGCATGGTCTGCTGCAGCCGCGCCATGGTGAGCGTGGCGACGCCAACCTGCTGACCATGCAGGGTGCCTGGATGCCGCTTTCCGGCGAAACAATCGATGTAGTGCGACACCTGATGCTCGCCCATCGAACCATGGTTCGACATGCCGGTGAACGAGACCCCAAGCCCACATAGCGTCAGCACGCGGTACAGATAGCCGTGAGCGGCCAGGTCGCCTTTTGGCAGGAGTGCGGCGCGAGCGTTGAGCTCGGCTTCGTCCTTGTCCTGGATGAGAAATGGCAGCGTGGCATAGAGCGTCAAAAAAAGGCGATGCGAAAGCCACCAGTCCACCTGCGCGACGGAGCGCACCAGGCAGTCTGCGAAACCGGCGGCGGCGAGGTGCTTGGGAGCGGCGGCAGACACGCCAAGATCCGCAAAGAAGCCTGCCGGGGCGTGCGAGGGCAGGGAAACCTTCAGCCCGCTCTCGAGCGTCATCGAGGCGGTGGTCGAGGTATAGCCGTTCATGGACGCAGCGGTGCCGAAGACGCAGTAGCGCCGGCCATCGAGGCCGGTGACGTATTTGCAAAGATCGTTGATGGTTCCCGAGCCCACGGCAACGACGGCCCCGACGCCCCTCAGATCGTCTGCGAGGCGCGTCGCCGTGGCGATGTCGGCATGTGGATTGTCGAGGATCAGCGTATCGACGGAACCGAGCGCCTTGAGCGCCTTTGCGATCCGCCCGCCCATGGCGTCATAGGTCGCTGCGTCGGCAACCACTTTGAAACTGGTGCCAAGCTTGAGTGCCCGAACGAGGTCCGCCTCGCGGCCTTCGAGGCTATCGGCGATCACGACGGACTCGTATGGAACCGTCTTGATCAAGCCGGTCTCGGGATTGACCCAACGACCGGCGACGATCTCACCGATGAGCTCCGACCAGTCGATGCCGGAGGGCGGCGATGATGAAGCGAAGGGCGCTGCCATGTTCATGAGAATGCCTTAGAGATCCTGCCACGACAAAAGATATCGAGATGTGGCATATGTCAAGACACTTGCCAGTCACAATTGACATAAGTCCAATTATATTCGATGAACTTGCCATGAAGCGCGAAGCGATCCCGACCAGTTCCCGTCTCGCGACCCTCGCCCCGGCGGCGGTAATCCCGACCGAATTCGACGATGCGATCGTCTGGGCGGCCTGGCTCTACTATGCCGACGAGATGACCCAGAGCGAGATCGCAAAGATGCTTGGCGTCTCACGCGCGACGATCGTCAACTACCTCCAGGAAGCACGCGCGCGTGGCATCGTGACAGTTAGGATCAGCAGCGAGGCGGGCGGGCGGACGTTGCTGGCGCGTCGCCTCAAGGAGCGGTTCGGTTTGGAAGGGGCGTTTGTCATCCCGACGGGCGACGATGCCGCGCTAGTGAAGCGACTCGGCGATGCCGGGGGCAGAGTGTTGGCCGAAATGATCAGGCCTGGCGATACGATCGGCGTGGCCTGGGGGCAAACGGTTCTTGCAGTAGCCGATTCGGTTTCGCTTCCCGCCGCGCTGGAGGGCTTGACGGTCGTTCAGGTCTCTGGAAGTTCGACGGGCAGCCCGGATTTCTCGCCAGAACTGTGCACGTCGCTTCTGTCGCGGCGGATCGCGGCGCGCTGCGTGAACTTGCTCGCGCCAGCGGTTCTGTCGACGCCTTCGCTCAAGCGACAGCTTCTCGCCGAGCCCGTGCTCCTGAAGCAGTTCGAACTGATCCACTCGGCCAATCTCATCCTGTTCGGCGTCGGCGACATCGGGCCGCGCAGCACGGTGCGGGCCTCCAATATCGCGACACAAACGGAGATGGACGCCTATGTCGCGCGCGGCGCCACTGCCGTCATCATCGGCAGGTTCATCGACCGCGACGGCAAGCCGATGTCCGGCGAGCTGGACGATCGAATGGTCGGCATCGAGTTGGAGGAACTAGCCCAAGTGCCGATTAAAGTGTGCGTCGCGGGCGGGAAATCCAAATTGCCTGCCATTCTTGCCGCTTTGAAGGGCGGCTATGTGACCCATTTCATAACCGATGCCGCGACCGCCGAGGCGCTTACGGCCTGACAATCTGAAGCCCTGGAGGAGGAGACCATGGCGAAAGACACCCGATACGTCGTCGGAATCGACTCGTCGACGCAGTCCGTCAAGGCCATCGCATGGACGCGCGACGGCATGCCCGCGGCCGAGGGCCGCGCGCCGCTCGACATCAGCCTGCCCCGGCCTCTGCATGCCGAGCAGGACGCCGACCAATGGTGGGTGGCCACCCGTACCGCGCTGAAGGCCGTGACGGCTGCCATCGACCCGGCCAGCATCGACGGCGTCGCAATCTCGAACCAGCGCGAGACCATGGTTCTCGTCGACGAGCAAAACCGTCCGCTCGCCCCGGCAACGCTGTGGCTCGACCGGCGCGCGCAGGCGATGACGCAGGAACTCAGCGACGTGTTCGGCGCCGAGACGCTGCACGGCATTTCAGGCAAGCCGGTTGGCGTCATCCCCTGCCTCTACAGGCTCGCTCATATGCGCAGGCATACGCCTGAACTTCTGGACAAGGCGCATCTCATTCTCGACGTCAACGGCTTCCTGCTTCGGCATCTTACCGGAACCTCGCACGCGACCTGGACGAGCGCGGATCCATTCGGCATTTTCGATATCCGCGAGAAATCATGGTCGCGCCCGCTGCTCGATCACCTCAAAATCCGGAAGAACCAACTCCCCGACGTTCTCGCGCCGGGTCGGCAGGCCGGCACGATCCACGCTTCGGCCGCGGCCGAGACGGGTTTGAGAGAAGGGACACCGATTTTCGCGGCTGGCGGCGACGGCCATTGCGCATCGCTCGGCGTGAACGCGGTGCGGCCCGGCATCGTTTATCTCAATCTCGGCACGGCGGTGGTCAGCGGCGTTTGGGCGGCTCAGCCGGAACTCAGCCGTTTCTGGCGAACCCTGATTTCGCCGACAGGCGAAGGCTACCTCCTGGAATCGTGCCAGCGCTCCGGCGCCTTCTTCCTCAACTGGTTCATCGACAATTTCGCCGGGGGCCGTAGCGATCAAAGGGTTTTTGCGAAACTTGACGAGGCGGCGGCTTCGATCCCGGTCGGTTCGGATGGCGTCTCGGTATGCTCCTATCTCGTCGGCTGCATGGACCCGCACTGGGATGAAGACGCGCGAGCGACTTTCACCGGCATGGCGCCCGAACATACGACCGCTCATATCTATCGCGCCTGCCTGGAAGCCATCACGCTCGAATTCGCGCGCTCGCTTGTCGCGGTGCGCGACAAGCGCTTGGCCACGGAGCGGATTCTGGCGATCGGCGGCGGAGCCAGCAATCCTGTCTGGCTCAAGATGATTGCCGACTCGACGTCGATTCCGGTGACCCTCAGCCTCTCTAACGAAGCATCCGCCCTTGGCGCGGGCATCTACGCGGCGGTCGGGGCAGGATGGTATCAGAGCCTGCAGACCGCGGCAGAGGGTATGACACGCACCGCCGGCGAGATCGAGCCTGATCTCTCCACGGCAAGCGCGTGGGCAGCGCTTTCAGCGCGGCAGGCGCGGGTCTATGCTGCGAACCGAATGCTCGTCTGACGATCGCGGTGCGACAACAGAGATTTTGAATGGAGTGAGGTCATGCTAGCCCTGGTTCTCGAAAAGCAGCACGAACTGAGCCTGCGGGAGATTGACCTGCCGCTCGATGTCGGGCCGACCGACGTCAAGATCAGGATCGACACTGTCGGCGTATGCGGCAGCGACGTGCATTACTATACGCACGGCCGGATCGGCCCTTTCGTCGTCAACGCACCGATGGTGCTCGGCCATGAGGCGGCAGGCACGGTGATCGAGGTGGGCGGCGAGGTAACGGCGCTCAGGATAGGCGATCGCGTCTGCATGGAGCCGGGTATTCCCGATCTCTCGTCGCGGGCATCCAAACTCGGACTCTACAACATCGACCCGACCGTGGTGTTCTGGGCCACCCCGCCGGTCCACGGCGTTCTCACCCCTGAAGTCGTCCATCCCGCCGCCTTCACCTACAAGCTGGCCGACAATGTCTCGTTCGCGGAGGCAGCTATGGTCGAGCCTTTCGCGGTCGGGCTGCAGGCGGCTGTGAAGGCAAAGATCCAGCCCGGCGATGTGGCTGTCGTCACGGGCGCCGGGCCAATCGGCATCATGGCGGCGCTGGCGATGCTCGCCGGTGGTTGCTCCCGCGTCATAGTTTCCGACATCGTCGACGAGAAGCTCGCCATTGCCGCGCGCTATCCAGGCGTTTCGACGGTCAACGTTCGGTATGCGCGACTGGCAGACGCCATCGCCAAGGCAACGGACGGGTGGGGCGCGGACGTGGTGGTCGAGGCAAGCGGTGCACCGAAGGCCTATGGTGGCATTCACGACCTGATCCGGCCGGGTGGCTGTCTGGTGCTGGTCGGCATGCCGGTCACCCCGGTTGCCATCGATGTATCATCGTTTCAAACGAAGGAAATTCGCATCGAGACAGTGTTTCGATATGCTAATGTCTTCGATCGGGCGCTGGCCATGATCGCTTCCGGAAAAGTGGACCTCAAGCCGCTGATCAGCGCGACGTTCCCGTTCGAACAGAGCATTGCCGCATTCGAGCGCGCTGCGGAAGGACGGCCCGGAGACGTGAAGCTGCAGATCAATCTGTGACGATAGGCCGCTGAACTGGCAATGGCTTTCGATGACCGTTGGATCTGCCGACCCGTCGCGGAATACACCCCCTTGGCAGCGATCGAGGTACCTCCGCCATCAGAATGACGTCGGCATTCTTGTCGGCTTCGCGAACAATCTCTAGGATCGATGACAGCTGATCGCCGAGGATCACGCGTAACACTGAGCTCGACACTGATGCCCGCCTTTCCGTCTGGTAAGCGATAGGGCTGCCGCCGCACATCCCATCATCAAAAGTTGGGGCTTTAGGTCTGGCGTTCAAGAGGGCGGAACAATAGCTCCAACGCGCTTCGGTGGAACAGCAGCATCAGGGTCACGAAACGCCGACCTACGTAGAAATTGCTGCACAGTACTCTCAACCTCGCAAGCCGCAGCGCAGAACGAAACGCCACTGGTTGCGCCTACCTTATCTCCCTGCCGCTCGGATGATTGCGCCCTAATTCAATCACTATCTTCGATCGCAAGCCCGAGCATGTGGAAAGGGCGCCTTCAGTGCCCCCTTTCCGTTTCGGAAATCGTCGGAAGCTTGCGCTCGGCTCAGAGTAGCCAGTATCAGGTGCTTAATTCACCGCTTACCCTCTCTGGGGAACATTTATTCGGTTTTCCGGCGAATTGCTCCATTCCTATATCCAGTCATACTTACATCTATATTTGACTTCTCAGTTTGTTCATGCTATGTTCTATTGTGACTAAATAAAAAGCAATGGAGATTGAGATGGAGAAATTTGCCGTTATTCTTGACGGTAGCGTTGAAGGCAGACCGCGTGCGTGCACGTTCGCGGGGGATGCGATTGGCGCAGCTCTTACTGTCGCACATGCGCAAGGTGTCGCCGTGGTAGTCCCGTCGAACGACGAGCTTGTCGCCCTGGCAAAGGAGATACCGGCCGGTCGAGTGTCCCCGGCCGGCAAGGTCGTATGTGTGTTTGTAAAACACGATGTCTACGGAAAGTTCGCGGCTTTGATCGGCACCGAGCACGAGCTGCGACCAGCCGATGCCGGCAGCGCCGCCGACCAGCCTCCCGTCACGGCACCGGCGCAACAGCTGGATCTTTGGTCTAGTATTGTCGTCGGCTCGACTGTGCTTGCCACGGTCGGCCGCGAGGACGGCTGGTGGGAGGCCGTTGTCCTTGCCGCCGATCCCTCCAGCGACCGCTTGACGTTGTCGTGGCGTGATTGGCCGAACCTGCCGTCGTTTAGTACATCGCGTCGCCGCGTAGCGCTTGCTGCACAGAGCGCTTGAACTTCAGGATGCCTTCGGCGGGAACGCGCCCGCCGAAGGCACATTTATTCCGCCAAAAGCGATTGCGCAATCTCAAGTTGCATTTAAACTCATAATATGTTATAATGGTTGTGTCAACTGGTTGAGCTTTGTCGAAGATAGCCGGCCGTTTAACCGCCACCAAACACAAAAGGAATTCAAAATGCGAGGTCAGCCAGCAAAGTTGCTGCGGCCGTCGGAACTGCGCGCGCTTATAAGCTGGAGCAAGCGAAGCCGGCTGCCGCTAAGAAACCGTGTGATTGTACTTTTGAGTTTTCGTGCGGGCCTTCGCGCCTGTGAAATCGCTGCCCTAGATTGGTCGATGGTCTCGACAGCGAATGGCAAAATCGCGCCATTAATCGAGTTGCCTGGTTGGGCGGCGAAGAAGGGGAGCGGTCGACGCATTCCGATGCACCCCGAAATCAGCCAAGCGCTAAAGCAACTCGTTCGCGGTGCCGACCTGACCGGGCCAGTCATCATATCGGAACGCAGAGACAGAATGAGTGCCAAAACCATCGTCAATTGGTTTGCTCGTGTCTATGGCGATCTAAGCCTCGACGGCTGCTCATCACATTCGGGTCGCCGGACATTTATCACCCATGCTGCTCGAATGATCCATAAGGCCGGCGGCTCGTTGCGCGACGTTCAGCAGTTGGCCGGCCACAAGTCGCTGAATACCACCCAATCCTACATCGACGGCGACGCTACCGCCCAACGCAAGCTGATGCGTCTCCTCTAACCCCTACTGAAAATCCAACGACCGTCACCTCGGCAGCAATCGCTGCCGGGTCGCCTGCGCTCGTGCTCAAAAAAGGAAAGCCTCATGACCAAGAAAGACAACGGAATGTCACCGGCTGATATCGAAATGATCCGAGGAATGCTCGATGAAAACCTAGGCAAAATCCGTCAACTCAACGACGACCTTAGGATCCGACGTCTCGGCGGAACAATTGTCATTACCGCTGGTATCGCCGGCCTCGGCGCATCGGCCGTAACAAAGACCATCGCCGCAATCGCCGCCTTCGATGCTTTCACGCCTGAGAACGATCCCAACGGCGAGCATGACTGTGCCATCATGACCGTCGATGGCGTCAAAATCATCTGGAAAATCGACTATTACGACCTGAAACGGCAGTTTCTTTCACCCGATGCCGCCGACCGAAACGTCACCTCTCGCGTCATGACCGTCATGCGCGCCGATGAATATTGAGAGGCGCATGACGATGGTGAAAACAATTGATGACGCCCGAGCGATGATGACAGCGCTGGTCTCCCTGCCAGCCCAGTCAAAACATCATGGCAATGATCCATTGGCCCTCGGCCAATCCTCAGATGCGTCAGCGGCAATTGCCAATTCCGATACGTCGTTTCTGTACCGATCACTGATTGACGGTTTTAGCTACCAGGGAATTCGTGACTCACACGCTCGCGCCTATATCGAAAAACACGGCAACGCCGAATGGTACGGCGTCACCGCTGCGCTCAGCAGGGAGGGACGTTCCAGCGAGGAGGAACTCTGCCCGAAGCTGACCGACTTTGATAGCTATCGCGGTTGCCGTTATCGCAAGGCAACTCAGACCTGCGCTAATCCCGACAGCCTGGCCAAGTGCCCTGTGCCGAGGCTGGCATTGAGAAAAGGCGTCCTCAACGAGCAAGCTTTCTCGCTCTATCTGTTCATCCGCGACGTCTGCCGTGGCGATCTGGTTGCCTTCATCGACCGATTGCTTGATGTGACCAACACCGGCGAAGACCCGGTCTCCGCCGGGCGCGAAGAGCTTCTGGCGGCTTTCACGCAAGTCGTTGGCGTCTCACGCAAGCTTGCCGGCATGATGCTCTCACAAATCCTCCTCAACGCTGGTCCTGATCGCGAACGATGGCACGCCGTCGGCGCATCAGTCGTCGTCGTCGATTCGCTGGTGCATAACTTTCTGCACCGGACTGGCATCCATGCTGCCTATCAAGCTGATCATCTCTATGGGCAACGCTGCTACAGCGCTGTCGGCTGTGAGTTTATCTTGCGCGACCTCGCAGCAAAAATGGCTGACGAGCCGACACTCTCCAGCTCGCCACGAGCGCTGCAGCATGCGGTCTGGCGTTTCTGCGCCGCTGACGAACTATCCGTCTGCAATGGGAACAACATTCGTGACACTCTCCCCTGCGAACTCCATTGGTGCCCGCTCAGACACCACTGTAAGCGACTTGCCCTCCGACCCGCGAAGCCTGCGAGGGAGGAGGCCTGATGTCACATCACGCACCGCTGCCCTTTCGCCAAGGCGAACTTGATGGCCTCTGCGGCATTTACGCCGTCATCAACGCAATCCGACTCGCGCTCGGCGCGCGTGCCAACCTTCTCCGGCGACCCGTTTGGCAGGATCTTTTTGTCGCACTGCTGGAATCGGTTGATCTGTCAGTAGGGGCGGCCCACGCCGCGTCGAACGGTATTGATACACAGCCTATAAGATATTTGCTGAAGGCCGCGATCTTGCATCTGGCGACCGAACACGACCTGACCATCCGAGCAAAACCCATGCTGTGTAGAGATGAACGGCCCTGTTTTGAAGAGCTCTTGCGTCGTATCGGCGATTGGGTTCGACAACCGGGTCAGGCCGTATTGTTATCGGTCTTCGGCTCGCTCAACCATTGGACGGTCGTGCGCCGTGTCAGCCACCGCTCACTCATCCTTTTCGATAGTAGCGGCTATACGCGGATCTCGCTCGATGCATGCTCTATGGCCTACGAGCGGCCAAGGCCCAAAGGACGACAGCACATCGTCCCACACGACGCCATTTTTTGCGTCGCTGCCACTCCTAGTCGCGTGGCGGCTGAACCAACTCAATGTGGCTAACCCCCAACGCTTGAGAGAGAGCGTACAGCGTCTCAACCGTAGGGTTCCGCTGGCCTCGCTCCAATCCGCTTACGTATTGCTGACTGAGGTTGGCACGTTCTGCGACGGCCTCCTGCGTCAACCCTGACTGAGCACGAAGGCGCGCAAAGTTTCGGCCTACGAGCTTGCGCATGTCCATCAGCGAGCAATCGCCGAATTCCTCGCGCGAGTTTATCAACTATAGTATGTAACGTAAAACTGGAGAAACGAGATGACATATCGATCTACCGGACGAAACGAGGAATTAAACGCGGCTGGTGCGTCCATTGGCGGCAAGTGTCTGAGCTACGAGGCTACCACGAGACGGCTTCAGGAGCCGCCAACAGCCAATTTTTCCATAGGTCAGGGCGACACTGGTGCAAGGGCACGCGATCAAATCGGCTTCCGTCGAAGCGGTTTGGCATGGCTCGGCGCGATCACTGCAGCCTTTCTAATAACCGGCACATCTTCGTCAAACGCGGCTCAAGGTGTGGATGCTCAAAAATTGCCACCTTATAACAATATGCGGGAACTCTTTTACGAGCACGCATTGCTCCTATCCAACCCGCTGACTGCTGGAGAAGCGGAAGAGAAGCTGAGGCAGCGCGGGGTGTCTCAAATGACGGCCTTTGTTGCTGGTTTCACCGAGGAGTCATCATCCTGGCTTGTCCAACTTGCCGCCGAGGTTGGACCAGCCGTTACGCCCGGAAAAGGATTCTTCTGTCGTGTGTCCATCGATGACGCAGAAAGCATGGCGCGTCTGCGGCTGGTATCGGCTATTCGACCTGGAATCGTCATCTCAGGTGAGTTGGCAGAATATAACGTCGATCTCCCGAATGGAGTGATGTCTATCGTGCTTGACCCGTGCCAGATTGTTGATCTCCCTCCCCAGTAAACCAGGTGATCGCTGGGCTTTTGATAAACAGCGCCAGTGAGAGCGCCGGGTCGGAGCTGCTCTGTGTAAGCTTGGATCGAAATGGCCTGCTGCGCCACTCTATCGGCACCCAAACCTGCGAGCTTCCAGTGCCAATGACGAGAAGATAAGGCACGACTTTGGCGCTGATTGATCGCCGAGCGTGCTTAGTTCGCCGCCGTTGCGGCAGCCGTATTTTTGTCGGGTCGATCGGCCGAAGCCCGATTTCCGAACGGCCGATTTGAGGCCGGAAGCGGAAGGTCGGCTTTTGGCCGCCGAAGAATGATAGCAGACGAAAGCGTCGGCAGACGAACGTCTGAAACCGACCATCAGCTGATTGATGAACGCCACCTGGCATAGCTGAGATTAGATCACGCGACATGGAAAGCTCGATGACGGCCGCGTGGCAAATTTACTCGGTCCTAGCGTTACATGGTCTTTGCCTTCGCGCCCAATGCGTCGAACGCGCCCGGCACGACCGCCTACTGTCCGGATCAGCCCCTACCTGCGGCTGAAATGGCGTCTCCAGCGGCGGTTGGGTGATGTTGGACGTGTAGTTGGTGATCGTAGACGCCGCAAGAACGGCGACCACCTCCAGCACCGGCTCTCATCAAAGTCCGCATCGAGGAATTCGCGCTTTTCCACCTCGCTGAGCCCACCGCGCCTCTCGATAGGCGTACGCGTGAGTTTCGCCAGAGCCGCATGCCTGGCGTCCACAGGTAGAGCGCCATCTCTGATGCTGGTGACAGATTCAGCGCCGACCCCCTCGGCAATCGCCAGATAGGAGTGAAAGGCCACAGCCCACTCTGCCTTGTTGGTGACTGCATTTGTCAAAAGCAGGATCTGGATCTCCGCTTCGCTGAAGCTCCCGCCATGTACCCGCGCGAAGAGGTCGGTCAAGCTGCCGATAAGCACAGGCGAGGTTGCCATCGTGCCGGCGATATTTGGAATCAAGCCGAGGTCGACGTCGCCTTGCGTCTCGGGCCGCGTCCGACGGGCGACCTCATCGTCTCCAAGTTGAAGACAATCGAGCGTCGTTTGGTGGCGTCGAAAGAATATCTGTCTTCAGTGCCACCAGTCGATCGGCCAGAAGACATTGGTGCGCATGTCTGTTTGCCGACCACGAATTCACCTCAAACGCCGCTGTGGCTGTTCAGGCGGGATCTAGAAAATATCGAATTGACCGTGCCGGCGAAGATCAGGACCAGCAACACACTGGCGCTTCGCCAGTTGGTACGCGACGGCGTCGGGATCTCGCTGCTGCCGGAGTGGTCGGTGGATGAGGACATCAAGAGCGGAAGGCTTGTCCAACTCCTCCCTGGTTGGAAGATCAGCGTCGGGGCGCAGGAGAGCGCCGTGTGGGTAGCTTATCCTTCCCGCGCCTACCTGCCGCTGAAGACGCGGAAATTTATTGATTTCTTTAAAAAGCAGATATTGTCGGAGGGTTCGAACTCTTGATCCTCTACCACCTTCAAAGTCCTAACCATTCTCCGATCCCTTCATGGCTTCCCGGAAGCCCGGCGTTTGCGGGATGTGCGGCGAAAGCTGGGGAGAGCGGACACAACGTTCCCGCCCAAACTGCTCTCCGAATGCCCATCTTTCTCCGAAGCTGGGGAGTACCTCCCAAAATCCCTGATTCACAACAGCAATATCAATGCTTTAGCGCCAGCCTTGCTCCGGTCAGTTCTGCGGTTCGCTATCTCTGATCAGCGGCGCAGGCCAATACGCAGTCGGGATAGCCACTCCGGACATTCGCGCGCAGCGGCCAGCGCCCGATCGCTATCTTCTAATCGATGGACAGGTGGCCGCGTTCTGGGCATAGGCCTCGAAAGCGACCCGGGGATTAAAGCGGTGCCGACACTGTTCCGAAAACCGCCGGAACGTCTAATATGCCCAGATGCAGGGGACACGCATCGCTTTTGGTCCGTTCGTACTCGATCCCGACATCGGGACGCTCCTGAAAGAGCAGATCCCGATCGTTGTTGGGCATCGTGGGCTGACGCTGCTTGCTGCGCTTACGGCCCGGCCCGGCGAGATCCTGACCAAGGCCGAACTGATGGACGCTGCCTGGCCGGGAACCGCCGTTGAGGAAGGCAACCTTACGGTCCAAATAGCGACACTGAGAAAGGCACTCGGTCCGGCTGACAACGGCGGCGAGTGGATCGCCACGGTGCCTCGCGTCGGCTACCGCTTCACCGGGACTGTCGAGCCGGTGGCGAGCGCATCCCGCAGACCGATACCAGGGTCCGGCAAGCCGTCGATTGCCGTCCTGCCTTTTGCCAATTTGAGCGGCGATCAGGACCAGCAGTATCTCAGCGATGGCATAACCGAGGACATAATTACGGAGCTGGCCAGGTTCCGCTCCCTCCTTGTCATCGCGCGGAATTCATCTTTTCAGTTTCGCTATCCGGCATTGGACATTGCCGAAGTCCATCGCAAACTCGGAGTTCGCTACCTCGTCGAAGGCAGCATACGAAAGCTCGGTGATCGCATTCGGATTACCACACAGTTGATTGACGCTACCACCGGTACCCACCTGTGGGCCCAACGGTACGACAGGGCCCTCGACGACATCTTCGCATTGCAAGACGAGGTTGCGGCTCTCATCGCCTCGATGGTCGAAGGCCAAGCGGAGGCCGATTCGACGAGCAGGACCAGACGCAAGCCTCCGGCCGATTGGGATGCATACGACTGCTACCTGCAGGGGCGCGCACAGTTCTACCGGTATGAACTGGACATGGCCGAGCCCCTATTCGTCCGGTGTGTCGAGCTCGATGCGACGTTCGCTCAAGGCCACGCCTTCCTCGCGCAGGCGCTCGTCGGCAGATTTTGGTACGACAACGATCCGCGGACGCTACAGAACGCCTGGGACTCGGCACGAACGGCGCTCGCTCTCGACAGGAGCGATGGCGTCTGTCACCAGAGCATGGGCCTGGTGCTTACGCACATGCGCCAGCACAGCGACGCGGGAGTGCATTTCGAGCAAGCGCGCTCATTAAACCCGTTGGACGTGAACATAGCGGGGGACTACGCAAGCTGGCTCAACTACGGCGGCCGGGCCGAGAGCGCGCTGAACGTGCTTGAATCTGCGCTGCTGCGCGACCCGTTACCTCCAATATGGTTCTGGGAGGTGAAGGGCAGCTCCCTCTTCCTGCTAAGAAGGTACTCGGAGGCCGTCGGTTCGTATCAGAAGGCCGGCGACCAATTCTTCATTCATGCCTTTCTCGCAGCGGCGTACGCTCATTTGGGCGAGACGCAGAAGGCGCGTGCTGAAGTTCAGGAAGCACTGATGAGGAAACACGACCTGACTATCCGGCTGATTTCACGTCTCCCGTTCGCCCACCAAGTCGACCTCGAGCTTTTCACGTCAGGCTTCAGAAAGGCCGGTTTTCCCGCGTGAACGCACCTTCGGGAGCGCGCCGGTCAGGCCCGACAGCCGAATGCACCCCAACAGGTCATCGAACCCCCTAAACCAGATCGAAGTCGAGGGGCGTCGGCACGCATCGGCTTCGGGGCTAGCATTCCGCGCGTCTCGTCTTCTGGACTCTTCGTTGAAACAGTCGCATCCTCTCTGCGGGGATGAGGGCGTGGACAAATACCGATACGACAATCGATCTGATCGCTGGCGAAAGCGAACCGGTGCCAAGCATAGCCGTGCGCACCGATGGGCGAATGTGCCGCGGCGCCTGATTTTGGTGACTGCGGTAGCGGCTGGCGCTCTGGTCGCGCAAACCGCCATCCAGCACAGCGAAAGTTTGCCAGAGATCAATGCATCGAATTGGTTCGGCTCGAGCCGGCGCCGATCGCCGGTGTCGCGTCTGTGATCGACGGCGACACGATCGAGATCCACGGACAGCGCATCCGCTTCAACGGCATCGATGCGCCCGAGAGTAAGCAATATTGCGAAGACGCTAAGGGCTTCGAATACGCCTGCGGGCGCCATGCTGCCCAAGCCTTGGACGAGTTCCTGGCTGCATCGCGTCCGTTGCATTGCAGCTTTGTTAACCGAGACCGGTACGGCCGGCTTGTTGGGGATTGCGATCGCGCCGACGGTCGCAACGTCCAGAGCTGGCTTGTCGAGCGGGGCTTGGCACTAGATTGGCCGCGCTACAGCCACGGAGCCTACGCAAGACAGCAGGCGAAGGCCCAGGCGGCGAAGGTCGGTCTGTGGGCTGGAGCGTTTCAGGCGCCATGGGATTGGCGCGCAGAGCATGCGAACGGCACCACCAGGCCGTCAGCAAAACAACCACTCGGTATCATGCGTAATGGGCAGGTGGCGCAGAGCTATTCTTGTCAGCCACGGCGAACCTGTCCCCAGATCAGCTCATGCAACGAGGCGAACTGGTATTTGGCCAACTGCTCTTGGGGCGGCAAGCTCGACCGCGACAAGGACGGCATTCCTTGCGAGAGCCTTTGCTAAGTCCGCAGTGAGAGGGACATGGCATGATCGTCGTCGACTTTGCCCTTTTTGCCTCCACGGCGCAGACCAAGGGGAACTCTGTGGTCGCCCAGAGCCTTCCGCAAGGCTACTGGCGAAGGCAATCAATCGGTCACCGCCGCCAAGATACGCGGCGTCTGGCGCCGCAGCGACGAGTATAGGAGAATTCCGACCTTGGCCCGCTCAGCGTGCCTGAACTCCTGCGCAACTGAGGCAGAGCGATGTGCGGACGTTACACCAAATATCTGTCGTGGTCGGAAATCCACCGGCTCTACCGCCTGACTGCGCCGGCGGAGACGGGCCGCAACGACGAGCCCTGGTACAACATCGCGCCGACTCAGGATGTCCCATTCGTCACTGCCGGTGAGGATGGCACCACAGGCTCCGTGAAGGGCGCTGGTGGCTGGTCCCTTTCTGGGCAAAGGAAATGCCCAAGGCGGCTATGTTCAATGCGAGGATTGAGGGCATCGATGCAGCGCCCGCCTTCCGCGACGCGCCTACAAGTCCAAGCGCTGCCTGATCCCTGCCGATGGCTTCTACGAGTGGACGATATCGCCAGCCGACGGCAAGAAAGACCCTTGGCACATCTACCAGCCAGGCCACGCGCCTTTCTCGTTCGCCGGCCTTTGGGCTTACAATTCCAATCTCGACATAACCAGCTGCACCATCATCACCGAGCCTGCCGCAGAACCGATGAAGCAGTTGCATGATCGGCAGCCTCTCATTCTCGACCCGGCCTACTATGACGCCTGGCTGGACCCGGCGACGCCCAAGGACAGCCTCAAGGACATTCTCAGCCACGACATCGACGGTCAGCTGCAGTTCAATCGCGTTGGGCGTGAGGTGAACACCAGCGCCGTCAACAAGTTGCCCAACGACCATCCCGGCCTCGTTGGGCCGATCAACCCGCTATGAGCAACGAACCGGGCCGGCTTGCCGAAGACATGACAGCGATTCCGCGCGGCCGAGAGCCGATCGAAAATCGCTTTGCGAGCATTCTGGCTGCGGCAAGCTCGGCGGGTTTGGCTTTTCGAGGCATAGACAGAAGTCACATTGGTTCTGTTGTTTGCGTCCCGGCGACGGCTATCGGTTTCTATAGGAGTTGACGTCCGACCATCTAGCGCCCCTGTTCGAGGCATGGCATCGAGAAGCTGTGAAACTCTTCAAAATGCCCCGGAAAGGTCCGGGCGAGATACCGCACCACTCTGGAATTATCCATCAACCGGTCGAAAAAGCGGTTGGCTGCGACAAGCTCCAGGCCCACCTGGCCATGACGTTCCGCGGCGCTGAGAACCGCAAGGCTTACCGCGCCGACATCGAGCACCATCGCGCCGCGCTGGTCTTCAGCCTGTGTGGTGATGGTTGAGAGATTAAAACCCTCCGCCAGCAGGGCTTGAGGTGTCAGAGCGACGAGTAGTCTCGTGTAGGTGATCCTGACCCGGTCCATCGCCACCATCAGCCGGGCAATCTCCAATTGCCTGGCTGGCAGCACCTTCTGGAGCAACCCGAAGGTTTGTGTTTTCACCGGCGCGTCCCGAAGCAGGTCGAGGACATCAGGGCAAATTCCGTTAACGGCTTTCCGGTTCTCGCCTGTCTCGGAAGCGGGTTTTCCGGCAGGGCAGAACATTTGCGGCTCGCCGGTCGCGCCACGCACCCTATGTGCCAGTAGCCTTGGCATTGTCCCGAGGCCCTCGGACACCAGTGTGGCGCAAAATTGCTTGTCGCGCATCATCAGGTGGAGCGCCGCGACGATCCGGTCCAGGCTCTGTTCAGACTTTGCCGCTTGCGTGACGAAATCGCGCATGCGTTTGCATTCCGTATCGTAGGTCGCCAAAAATTCGTGTGAACGAAGCCTCTTCTTGGACCCTAATGCGCCAGCAACAATATTGCTCGCATGTCTGTCGCCACCGTTTTCCAACGCACGGTAGGCGGCGTCCTTGGCTAAGCGCTTGACTACCAAGCCACCCCCCCGACAGGCTCTCGCTCTGCCAGCCTGATAATGGGGTCGAGCGTGGGAAAAATATAGCTGTCCAGCGGTATCCCATTGATGGCATGCAGTTCCGATTTGCCCGCGATCTCATGGGCAGGCGCAATCAAATAGTCCCGAATGGTCAGGTCGCCGGGATTCATACGGATCAGGACGAAAATGTCGGGTAGCGGCCGTTTATCGGCCTTCGAAAACCAGCGTGGATAGCCGAAGCCGGAAACCCTGCATCGTCCCATTGTAATCGCCACCGTGATCTCCTCGTTTATCCGCAGGAGGTCCATCGCCATGTCATGGGCAGCAACCCCGCCCTGCCTATTAATCGCGCCCACAAGATCCCGGATAACCTGCAGCCTCATTGATTCCAGGCGCCGGTTCACGCCAATGAAGCGGTAGTTTTTGGATGGCTCGTATCCGATCAATTCATAGGCTTTGACAATGGTTCCAAAACGCCACTGGTAGCGTTGGGCCGGCGGGCACCCGGGATCCGCGTCGATCATGGCCAACGACAAGGCGCCACGGCGAGCCAGAAGTGCCCTAAGGGCGGCCAGCATCTCGTCGTTGGTCATGTGGCGATAGATGGTCTTGAGGACGATCTGCGCGCGGTCGAACAATTTGCGGTCGACGATCGCCTCCAGCACGTTTTCCACCCGCACCCACTGGTCCGTGGGATTTCGGACTTGATGGCTTCTCAGCCGGGCCGAATGCTTGTTCCAGACGCTGTTGCCAATGTAATTTTCGTTGGTCAGCACCGAGTGCACGGATTCCCGCGTCCATGGTCGCCCTAAATCGCTGAGTTCGCCGCGCTTGTTGAGCAGTCTCGCCATCTCCAGCTCTGTCTTGCGTGTTCTGACAAAGTGACTGAAGATCCACTTCACTGTTGCAATTTCGTCAGGCGGGCCGAGCACCAGAACTATTCGATCCGTCTGTTGGCTCTTGTATTCGCGGGATGAAAGGATGCCTTTTGAGCGGCCGTGTTGATCGACAAGCAGGCGCCGCAGGCCAAAGCCGGCCTTCCCACCCTGCCGGAAGCCCAGCCGGATCAACCTCGCCTGGCCGATGAAGACTTTTTGCGAGAGCATTCTGCTCTGCTCGGCAGCCATGCTCCGTTTGATTGCTTTGAGGACGTCTGACCCGATGCTGCCGTCATTTGCGAATTGCTCGGCGCAAAATTCGATACGCACGCCGGCCATCTGGCATCGGTATTCGTAGGCTGCGCTTTCATCAATGTTCTGAAAACGCCCCCAACGGCTTACATCATAGACCACAACCGTCTCAAAATCGGCTCGCCCACTTTCGACATCGGCCAACAGCTTCTGAAGACCGGGGCGCCCTCCAAGGTTTAAACCGCTGCGACCGAGGTCCTCGTAAGTGGCGACAATGTCGTAAGCCATGATATCGGCATAGTCGCGAATGGCATCCGCTTGGTTGTCGATCGAGTAGGTCTGGTGTTCCGTCGACATGCGCACGTACTGCGCGGCGCGAACTCTAGGCACAGTCTGGTTCCCGCCATTTGGCACTTTCCCCACACTCTCGACCGTTGCCCAGGCAATGTCTGCCTGGGGCATGCCCAACCTACTAGGCAGCTTCCTACGGTCCCATTAGGAATACCTCGACAGTTTGTGTCGAATGGCTCGATAGTCTGATCGAGCCTCAAAGCCGCTCCTTGGGGGAACCGACCCGTGCGTCACTATATCGGACTGATCCACAAGCAAGCGGACAGCGACTTCGGCGTATCCTTTCCCGATTTTCCGGGCGTGGTCACCGCCGGCACCAGCCCTGGACGACGCCCGCGCCATGGCCGAAGAGGCCCTGGCCTTCCATCTCGAAGGCCTTGTCGAGGATGGCGAAGCCATTCCCGAGCCATCATCCCTGGAAGATGTCGTGTCGAACAATGACAATTTCAGCCGGGTCGCCGTCCTGGTAGCGCTCAAAGCCGAGACCACAAAGGTGGTGCGCGTCAACGTCACCATTCCCGAAGATGTCCTCGACCAGATAGATCGATATGCGGAACGCCATGGCTATAGCCGGTCCGGATTCCTAACCGCCGCGAAAAAGGCGATACGCGACGAGCCAGCCTAGCTGCTCATCAACGGATTCAAACCGATGCGCTATTGACCTGTTCGCGCAGGCCGTTTCCGCTTTGGCAACCATTGTCTTCAAGGCCCGAGAAACCACGTCTCATTTCGGGAGCGGGCTTGCCGCCGTTTGGCCGCAATGCGCCAGCAACTGGCAACCATTCGCCCCGATCCGCGTTTGGGGCTCCAAAGGAGTTCCAAGATGATCATCAGACAAACCATTGCCGCCGTGCTCATGACTGCAGCACTTGCAGGCTGCGCGACTCAGACCGAACAGCAGCAGAGGGCAACCACAGGCGCACTCATCGGCGGCGGTGTCGGCGCCCTCGCCGGCCAGGCACTGGGCGGCAACACCGAAAGCACGGTCGTGGGTGCCGCCGGCGGCGCCTTGCTCGGCGCCGTCATCGGCCAGTCGACCACGCCGCAGCGCCGCGGCGAACAGCTTTGCCGCTACCAGGACCGCCGCGGCCGGATCTACACGGCGCCTTGCGATGATCGCTATTACAACAACGACTATTGATCCAGCCTCCCTGGAAGTGCGGCTCTCTTACCTTTGCTGCCGCCCTTCCAGGGACCCGGGATCCGTTCGGCGTTTCACAATATGAGAACGCCCGCTCAGTCCATTTACACCCTCTGCCTCATGAGCTTGCGCTCGGTGCTTGCAAGGATCCCATTTCGCGGAAGCGACGTGAAGCGGTGGTTTTTGGCGCCAACAATGACATCGCATTGCGGCTGCTGAAAGTGCCGACAGCGACCACCGGCTGCTGCCGAAGAGCGGGGGTGACGGTCACGCAGCCAAGCATCAAGGCGCCAAGCGCGCCTTGGCCAAGCGAACGGCTTGCGCTGCATGCACAAAATGTGGGATAATTTGTTAGGTGGAGATTCTCGCTCACACCATCCAAAGGCCTCCTTCGGAGGCCTTTTTCATGTCATGTTGCTTGGCAACTGAGTGCCACAACGAATGGGTGGCAGTCCTCGCCCAGGCGAAGGGGCACTGCCGCCCAGGTCCTTCGACCGCTTTCACGTCGTAAGCTTGGAGAACAATCCCGATGCTCAAAAGCATTGCGGGCTGGCTCGATGCTGCAACTGCGATTGCCATTGTTCGGCTCCTGATTGACCTCATGAACCTGTACCGCTCCGCTGCCGCCAAGAAGGCGCCGGACGGCAGGCGCGCGAGTACAAAGCCGATACGCAAGCGCCGTCCGCGTCGCCGCTGAACCGCGTCTTTCGCAACTGAAACTGTGACCCTCATGGTTTGACCAACCAGCGCACTTGCACTCATCATATGGTGTCGACCGTATCCAGCTCGCGTGCCCTGCTCGGTGATGCGGTCGGCGCCATGGGTGATGTGGCGTCGCGAAGCCCCGGCCGGTGCGCCGCGCGCCTAGTCGATTTGGTAGTTAGTGGCATGTGTTGCAGTCAAGCACTGTGAAGCACAGCATCCAGATCGGACCTGCTGCCGTGTCGAATGGAATAGGCGCGAGTGATTTCCGCACCAAAAAGAAAAATTTCCGCCGAGTAGTAAGCCCACAGCAGGATGACGAGCAGCCCACCGGCGGCCCCATATGAGGCCGCGACCGCGCTGGAGCCTATATACCAACCGATAAGCGATTTCCCGAGCGTGAACAGGGCAGCGGTTACAACAGCGCCAATCCAGACATCCCGCCATTCCAGGGTTCGATCAGGCAAGATCTTGAAGATAGCGGCGAAAATAGCTGCGAGGAGGACAAAAGAAACGACCGCGTTGATAACGGCCAGGACAAGTGTCCCGAACGGCAACTGTGCGTTGATGAGGTTGCCTAGGGCCGAAATCGCCGTGCTCGCGACTAGAGAGACGAGCAACATGAAGCCAAGTGCGGTGACCAGTCCCAGACTTACCGCACGTGCGCGCACCAGGCGCGACAACGAACTGCCCTGCGCTTCGACCTTCCATATTATGTTCAAAGACTGCTGTATTTCGCCGAAGACCCCGGAAGCGCTCACAAGCAAGGTGATGATGCCAATCACCGCCGCCCAGGTGCCGCCGGATGGCTTTTCGGATGCGCTCTTCAGTGCGGTTTGCAGGATATTTGCGCTTTCTGTACCCATCATCCCTGTGATTTGGGCGGACAATGCCGCTTGGGCTGCCTCGTGACCGAATGCGAGACCCGCAATTGCAACCACGATGAGCAGAATTGGCGCCAACGATGTTGTGGCATAAAAAGCGATCGCCGCGCCATGGCTGAGAGCATTGTCGTTGACGAACCCAACGACGGCTTCTCGCACCATTGCCCATGCATTTGTGATCGCGCGATGCATTTTGCGCCCCAGTCGAATTGGCGTTCACTAGCAATGCACCAGCACATGTGATGTTCCGGTTGCGGGCTACTAACGCCCTCAGGGGGAGCAGGCAACGTCAGTGATGCGGCCTATGACGGTCCGCGACCGTGCCAGCCAAACGCGAGCACCCCGGCCGAGCACGCGAAGGCCGGCTTGCCCGCTTCACGCTCGACGCCGAGCAGATCGAACTCGTCGATCGCATAGCACTTTGCCTTCAGCCAGTTGGTCGACGGACCGCTGCGGTGTTTGCTGTCGCGGCGCTTCGAGAAAAGCATGCCAACAAGACCGCGCATCTCGTCATGTGCCACGATACGGGTTTCAGCAGGGCCGTCATTTACCCGAGACGCGACGCGGGTGCTGAGGGTCACCACGTTCGGGGATGTCTTCCCGAAACGTCACAACCGCGCTCGTAATCTTTCGGTCAGGTAAATCCGAGAATGTGTCACGGCGGGCGTGGTGGCGCTCCTGCAAAGACCTCAAGAATGGTGCAGTCCTTAGTGGTCAATTGGCAACGATCGAAAGTGGGCACGGCACGTTTCCAGCCGGCCTCTGAAACAATCCGGCGTCAAGCAGTTGAGCGGGCGGGAAACCTACCCTGCGCCGGGCAAGGACACCCGGCACAGGGTTACACTCCCGCGACCGGGCTGCCCGCGTGAGTGAGCAGACGGATCGAAACGCCCATGTCTAGCCCGCCGCAATGGTCGAAGGCGCCGGCGCGCGCCGATCGGCTACATCGACGGAGGGGGCTGGCCCACCTCAAGCACCAGCAATTCGTGCCGACGCCCGTCCCGGGCGGTCCACATGATGGACTGCCCAGCCGAAAGGCCGATCAGAGCCGTGCCGATCGGCGTGAGTATCGAAACCTTGCCTTCGGAGATGTCCGCATCGCCAGGGAAAACCAGCGTCACCGTTTTCGGATCGCTGGTGTCGGGCTTGAACGTTACAGTCGAGCCCATCCGGACCGCGCCGGCGGAGACCCAGCCATCGGCCACGATGCGAGCCCGCTCGAGTTCGGCGAGCAACTCATCCGACGCCTCCGGGGTTCGTGCGGCAACGGTGTTCGCGAGGGCCGACAAACGTGCGTGATCCGACTGCGTGATTCGGATGTTCGGCTTGCGCCGGATTTTCTTGGTGACTTGCATTTGAATACTCATGTTTCTGCCTGGCGTCGGACCTGCCAAGGGATCGCCAACGATTGTCAGTGCGACGGAAATCTATCCTGAACGCGCCGATGTTGCAGGGCCGATGCGGCCCTGCGCCAATGTCACATGTCGATTTTACATGTTCACCCCTCGGCTCGGGGCGCGCATGGCAGCCGAGCCGAGGGTTACGATCCCGCTATGGGGCAAACCCGGAAAAGGAAATCCCGACGGATTTTGGCAGCGGCGCACATAGCCCCATAGTTGGTAAAGTAATCTGCGGAGTCAAGGCGGCCACGCGAGCCTGAACCCAGATGCCGGCAGATCGATCTTGATCTGGGGGAGTACGACACCGTTCACCACTAACAACGGCAGGAGTCCGCACTCCCCTTCTGAGCGGAGGCGAAATCAGCAGCGTCAATCCACTAGCGCGGCGGTTGATGTCTCGAGCGCCGCTCTTCCGGCCAAAGCGCTGGGGCAGCACCACGAGCACGACGGCCTCGAAGCGGAAAGGTCGCCTAAACGTAGCCGAACTCGCTGATGTGAAGACCGCGACAGGTGCAGCACCAGAAAGGCGCGTGAGCGCAAGGCTCAGGCGCCTGAACCAGAATGTTTCAAGGTCGAGTGGTCGCTAGCGTCTAACCATTCGGCCCACGGCAATCAAAATACATGCACCGATGAAGCCGGCGGCAAGATAGCCAAGCCAGCCGGTCAACGATATCCCCACAAGTCCGAGAAGGACGTTGGCGAGGATGGCGCCGACGATCCCCAAAATGATGTTCATGAGCACGCCCATATTGCTTTTCATGAACATCTCGGCGAGCCAGCCGGCGATACCGCCGATGACGATCGCAGCTATCCAACCGACACCTGGATTTTCCATAGTTCCCCCTTTTCCTTGAACCTAAATTGGTTCGGCGGGGAAACGTCCCATAAGTCAATAAAGTTCCGCGACTGTCTGAGCTAGACTCAGCAGTCGCGTCGCCGGGCCGCTGCGCGCGACTTGCGGGCTATCGCCACTACGGCCCCAGCAGGCGACAGCTCTTGCATGCGGTGGCGTGGTCATTGCGCAGCATCGCATCTGAGACCCATGACTGGTGCAAAAAGATCATGACATTGAATTCCACTCTTTACAGGAACAAGTGTCTTTTCTCGGGATTAGGAACGGCGTCGAACCCCAAAGGAGACTCGCGCAGTCGTCGGCAACATCCAGCGGCACGAACGGAACGTCCGGCTCATCGGCGGGTCGGGTATGACTTCTACGTCCGGCTCCGGCCAAAGCGGTATCCCGAGCGGCTGGGACAGCAAGCTCTCCGGCTCATTCTTCAGCGACGCCAATTCGGGAAGACTTCTGTCGCAGGATGAGATCCGCAAGAACTGGTCGTCCCTGAGCTCTGAACAGCAGGCACAGGTTCGCTCCGACTGCTCGAGAATGCCAGTAACGGCACTGGTTTCTGGCACAACGACCGGCACGGCAGGTAGCTCAGGTTCGACCGGCAATGATACAACGGCGAGTATCGGCACCGGCTCTGGCATAGCCACCGGCACGTCAGGCAGCTCTGGTTCGACCGGCAGCAACACCACGGCCAGTAACAGCACTGGTTCGGGCGCGAACTCGGCTGATCAAATGGCTTCGATGCAGCAGCTCTGCACCCAAGTCCAAGGGATGTGACTGAATGCGGGCTCCGGGCCGGCTTGGCCGAAATAAGAAGAGGCCTTGAAGGCCCGGACGTCGCTTTGGCTTGGTAGCAATTTCGGCGCTGAAGTCGGTCGGTGATCGGTGTCAGAACTTCGCGTTAGCCGGGCGACAAGTGCCTGAACGCCCTCGCTAGGAGTAATGCCGAGACTCTGGAATTGCCTTCCGAACTTGGAGAAGGTTAGCTGCGAGTTCACTTCCCTCTCGGCTAACGCCAGATGGACAATGTCTGTGCGCCGCTGGTGCCGTCTGTCGCATGGCCTCAGTCATCTTTTTTCGCTGTCCGGGAATAAAACGCCGCCCGCCCTGGTCTTCCATGCATACGCTGCTGATTGACCTTGAAGGAACGCCGCACTGCAAACCCACACATTGCCGAGCACGACGGTATCGGTCGACGCGTTCCAGGACCTCTGGAAGGCGATAGGTCGGCCGCCTGCGGCCCGCTGGCTCACCTGTCTGCCGAAGGTGCTGCCGCGGTCGGGATCGGGAAAGCTCAGGTGCCGCGGATGCGAAATGGGTCGTGAATTCGGCAATGCTTGTGCTCGAGAAGCATCCATCTGGATGCATGTTTGCGGTCCAGTTTGTGATTGACATCAATGCGACGTTTGCCCTCACATTCAACGCAGTTGGCGACCCGGGATGTTTCCTCTGGGTTCGATCGCAACGCAGAACCATTCTCGCCAAATGAGCGTACGAGCTCAAGGCGAGGCGCATATGACGGTGTACCGATGCTGAGCAGCAATGCGCGAGCCGACCGCTTCGGCGAAGTGGTAATGCCCCATCTCGCCGACGCGCTTTCGCTGGCCCGCTGGCTGACGGGCAATGCCACCGACGCAGAGGATGTCGTGCAGGACGCCTGCATGAAGGCACACGCCAACATCGCAAGCTATGCAGGCGGCAATGCACGTGCCTGGCTGCTCACCATCGTTCGCAACTCGTGTTACACATGGCTGGCGCGCAATCGCCCGCGCAGCATCGTCTCGGTGGGTGACCTCGGTGATCTCGACGAGGTGAGCGCCGCTCACGCAGTCGATCTGAGTGAGAGCGAAAGCCCGGAGGCGAGCCTGATCGCCAAGACAGACGTGGCGGCCCTGGAGGCGGCGATCGCCGCTCTGCCGCAACCCTTTCGAGAAACGCTCGTGCTGCGCGACGTGAATGGCCTCGCCTACCGCGATATCGCAGCCATGCTGGGCGTGCCGATGGGCACGGTGATGTCGCGGCTGGCGCGGGCGCGTGGCCTGCTGATCTCTGACCTTGGGAGGGCGCAATGAGTGCGCACAACGATGGATTGCCCGAGGACGCCGCAGGCATGAACCTGATGCTGCACGCGCTGATAGATGGCGAGCTTGACGCCGCCGCGGCCATGGCTGTCGAGCGGCGCATCGCCGCCGATCCCAAGCTGGCGGCCGAACATGCCCGCATCATGGTCTTGCAAGGGGCTGTGGCCAGGCTTCCGAAGCCCCGAGTGAGCGACGAGTTCAGCGCGCGCATTGCAGCCATGGCCGCGTCCAGCCGCGTCGAGGTGCTGCGGCCCAGAGCGCCGACACAGGCGAAGTCCGCTCGAACGTGGTGGTCGGCGCGCAACTTCGGATCATTCGACTGGCGCGCCATGGCGGCCTCGATCATGATCAGCGCAGTTCTGGCCAGCGGCGCGACGCAATGGGCGATGCAGCCTAGCGTAGCCGACAGCTTTGCCGCAGGGGTAGCCAGCGGCCACCAACGCAGCCTGCTGGCGGCCAGCCCCGTCGATGTAGTCTCGTCGGACCGACACACCGTAAAGCCATGGCTCGATGCAAGGCTCGGCCTTTCGCCGCCGGCTCCTGATATGGTGAAAGACGGATTTGCGCTCATCGGTGGCAGGGTCGAGGTCATCGGCGGCCGGGCAGTGCCGGCGCTGGTTTATCGCCACCGCGAGCATTTGATCACCCTTGTCGCCGAGCCGCAAAATGCCGGGACGGTGACCGACCCCGTCGATCTCTCGGAGGGCGGCTTCTCGCTGGTGCAATGGAGCGACGGCGCCTTCTCCTACTGGGCGATTTCCGACATGGAGCGGCCGGAGCTCGACGACTTCGTGGCGCGCTTCCGCGCCGCGGTCGTCCCCGGCTGATAACCGACCGTCGGCACTCCAACCGATATCGAGTGCCGACCTGCGCTAGCCTTGACGTTCCTGCCCGGGTGACGGACCACGGCAGCAGCATGGCGCCGACGTCGAACGCGTCCTCGTGCAGCGTCGGCTCCAGTTCGGGGCGGACGCCGGCCCCTGTTTTCGGGAAATCTCAAAAGAATTTCGCGCCGCCCGGGAATAAAGGGATGTCCTGATGGGTCTTGTTGTTAGCGGGGCCAATTTCCCGGCACGCACCCAAGAAACGAAAAAAGGATCTACCGAAATGACCAAGCTCGCTCTCAGCGTGGCTGCCATGCTGCTTGCCTCAACCGCTGCCTTTGCCGGCAGCGACCATGGCGGCAACAACTCCAATCAGCCGGTCGCTACCGTTGACACCAATGCCACTGCTTCCATTTCCCCCTCCCCGCGCCAAGCCGGCGTCGACACCATGGTGACGACCGGGCCGCGCCAGGGGTCGGTTCAGGACATCATCACCAGGCACAACAACGACGGCATCTGGGGCCGCTGAAGGCACCCTTCCGAACATCTTCTCTTACCACTCATGATGGAGAGCCAAACCTTTGGCTCTCCATCATCACCCCATAAGGCTGCAGGAGATCACCTATGTTCATGATGACACGTCGCACGTTGCTTGGAACCACGCTCGCCGCGACCGCCTTCGGTCTGGCCGGCAAGCTGGAATTCACCCGTCCCGCCTTCGCCGAAACGTCGGTCGAGCCGGCCGTCGGCTTCTACAAATACAAGGTCGGCGATATCGAAATCACGGCCATCTACGACGGCATCTGGCGCAAGCCGCACGACCCGGCCTTCATCAAGGATGTCTCCGTCGAGGACACCAAGGCAGCGCTTGCCAAGGCCGGCCTGACGACGGATTTCATGCCCATCCCGCTCACCGTCGTCGTCCTCAAGATGAACGGCAAGCTGATTATGATGGATGCGGGATCGGGCGTCGGCCAATGGCAGACCAATGCCACCCATCTGCCGGCCAACATGGCCGCCGCCGGCATCGACTATAAGACGATCGACACCATCATGATCTCGCATTTCCACCCCGACCATGTCTGGGGCCTGATGGAAAAGGGGACCAATGCACCGGTGTTCCCCAATGCCGAGCTGATCGTCAACGCCACGGAATACAAGTGGTGGACCGACCCCAGCCGGCTGGCCAAGCTGCCGGAAGGCCGCAAGCCGGCGGGCAAGCGCATCGCCGAAAATTTTCCGAAATGGAAGAACTGGAAGCTGGTCAATGACGGCGCCGAAGTCGCGCCCGGCATCCAGATCATCGCTGCGCCCGGCCACACGCCGGGACATTCGGTCTACCTCGCCAGCTCCGGAAAGGAACAGCTGATGATCTCGGCCGACACCATGTATGTGCCCGCCCTTCTGGCGCCGCATCCGGAGTGGCAGGGCAGTTACGACCAGGACGGGCCGATGGCGATCACCACGCGGCACAAGCTGATCGATCGCGTGATCGCCGACAACATCCGGATCTCGGGTTCGCATTTCCCGTTCCCCGGCACCGGCGTCTTCGTGAAGGACGGCAATGCCTATGGTTTCACCCCAGTTCAGATTTGAGCGCGAGCTCCCAACCCAAGCGAGAAAGATGATGAAACAATACTATCCGGGCAAGCACGCCCTGTTTGGCCTGCTTGGCGCCATTGCCGTGCTGACCATCGTTCCCGTGGCCACTATCCTGCCGGCCTATGCGGTCGACGACATCGAAGGCGCCGATGCGCCCGACCTCACCGCCGTCCAAGCCAAGATTGCCGTAAAAGACTACAAGGGCGCGCTGGCCGATCTGCGTGATCTCGCGCAGGACAACCAGCAGGCCGATGTCTACAACCTGCTCGGCTTCACGCTGCGCAAGACGGGCGATTTCACCACCGCGCTGACCTACTACAACAAGGCGCTCGAGCTGAAGCCCGACCACAAGGCCGCCCGCGAATATCTGGGCGAACTTTATGTAGAGACCGGCGACATGGCCAGGGCCAACGAGCAGTTGGCGTCGCTGCAGAAGCTGTGTCCCGCCGGCTGTGAAGAACTCGAAGACCTCCACAAGGCCATCGACACCAAGGTGACCAAGTAAACCAGGCGGGCGCTGCAAGGCGCCTGCTCCTTTCCCATGGAGCCCATCGTGACAACCACACAAACCGCCTGGAAACCACATCTCACCGACTTGACCCTGCTGACGGGTCGCCTGCTGCTCTCATTGCTCTTCGTGCATGAAGGCCTGGAGTTGGCGACGCATTTCGCCGGTGCAGCCAAGGCAATGACGGCGCTCGGCGTCAGCCTGCCGCTTTTGATGGCCACCATAGCGCTGCAGCTGGGAGCTGGCGTTTCGATCGGCCTCGGTCTGCTGACGCGTCTGGGCGCGGTCGCGCTCGGACTGTTCTGTTTGGCAACGGCAGCTTTGTTCCACACCAATTTCGCCAACCAGAACGAATTGCTGCATTTCGAAAAGGATCTCGCCATAGCGGGCGGCATGTTCGTCCTGGCCATAGCCGGCGCCGGCGCGATATCTCTCGACAGGGTGCTGAACGGCCTCGTGAAGCGCCGGCAACAGGACAGAGAGACGGTTGCGGCGCTCATAGCGGCCGGTAAGCCTCTCTCGGTGGGCGATATCAAGCTTCCACTCTAAATCGCCAAGACGCCGGGTCCCATAAACCCGCCCGCCCGATCCGAACGCTACAAACGCCTCGGGCAACCCCTGATGACGAAGCCGTTCATGGCGGGTTGTTTATCGACGTCCGCTTATCGGCACGGATAGGAACGCCCTATCGGCCGATATTAGGCGCATCGCTGCCTTTCGTCGAACGTGCCCGCACTGGTCCACCAACGCGAAAGTTGCATGTCACAGGAGCGCTCAACTCTCGGCAATAAGAAGGCCGGCCGCTCTCCACCCAGACGCGGCGGGCTTTTGCTTTGCAGATGCCAGGACCCGGTCGAGGGCTGGCGCAATCCATTGATCAGAAGGCTACAGCAGGATGTGCGCCTTGTGCGCGATCAGACCAGCCAAGATGATTATCACCGCCAAGATCACTGCCCATGAAGAGGTTGCGGGCGACAAGCGCCTTTCTTCCCGCGTACCGCTTCATCTCGCCAGCGCTTAGCCTGGTCAGCCCCTATGTTCATCTTGACCATCGGTTCGGTTGCCTTATCGACCACAACAGGGAAGCGCCGCGACATTGCGCCAGCGCAGGGTAAGGGTTTGCCTGCCCGTTCTGGCTGAGTCGGCGCACTGACTTAAGCTGAACTTCGGAAAAATTTCGTCACAGCGACAGTTGACGATAAGCTGATCTGGCCCTGTCTCGTTCTCGTGGCCTCGCGCTTGTCGCCAATCAGATCTACACAAGAATATCCGGTCCTTAATGCGGCATCGGCTTTCAACTCGCCGCACACAAGAGGGCGCGACACAGTCGTAGGTGAAATTCAATCTAGGGAACTGGCTGGCTTTGCGCCCTACTCCGCCGGGGTCTTCTCCAGCGCCGGCGCGCCGCTCTTTCGGCCAAAGCGCTGGACGACGAAGCGGCCCGCCTTCTGGCCGGGGACCTCGATCAGAGTGTAGGTGATCCAGGACAGCAACGTCACCGTCGGCAGCACAACGGCAACGACGATGGCGAAGCGCAGCGGCGGCGACAGTTCGTGGCCGAACTCACTGATGACGAACGCCGCGACGGGCTGCAGCACCAGCAGATGGATCAGGTAGATGCTGAAGGAAAGCTCGCCCATCAGGTGGAAGAACCGGTTGCTGAGCGTCACGGCGATCGCTCGCGCCAACATTCCCGCCCTTCCAGGCAGCATGCGGTAGAGAACCAGCGCAAAGAAGCCCGCCACAAGCGCTTCGCGCACCAGAAGCTTGCCCAGCCCCTGGTCGCCACCAAAGGGCAGCGCCGCCAGCAGCAGCGCCAGTGCCAAGTACAGGATAGATCGCGGCTGGCTCTGATGCACGACTCCGGCCAGCAGCATCCCGCACAGGAATATCTGCACCTTCAGCGGCAGAAAGGACGGCATCGGAAAATGGATCGACAACAGCCGCATCGCAAACACGATGACGCAGCCGGCCGCCGCGACCACAAGGGCGCTCCTGATCCAGTCCAGCCTGCGCACCAGCAGCATGACCGCCGGGAACACGGCATAGAACTGCATCTCCAGCCCCAGGCTCCAGTCAGGCAGCGGCGTGCGATAGGCGAGGTTCGGCACCAGCCCAAACAGGAACGTGAGATGAGCGACGATGTTCTTCAGGCTGCCGTCGAGGTAGCGTTCCGGCGCCTGGTGCGATCTGGAGAGGAAATCGTCGATGATGATCCTGCAATCGTAGAGATAGGGGCCAAGCGCCAGCGCCAGGAAAAGCATGACATAGAACAGCGGCGCGATCCTGAAATAGCGGCGCGTCCAGAATTTGAGCCAGGTTTCCGATCTTTGCCAAGGCTCCTTTTCCTGGCGCAGCTGATAGTGGAACACCATCAGGAAGCCGGACAGCATGATGAACAGGTCGACGCCGAGATCCGGCTCGCCGACGATCGGAATTTGCCAGCCGCTCAAAAGCATGCAGTGCCCGACCAGCACCCAGATCGCCGCAACCGCGCGAAGCCCGTCCAGGCATTCGATGCGCGACGACTTGATGATGCTGGTTTCGTAGCTGGCCATGTTGCACTGCAGCATGGCGCCTGAGCAGCGATTGTCAACCCGGTGAGCGATGACGAATTGCGGTTACGAGTGCTGGACCGACCCTCGTATCGCCGCGCTCCATAAGTGGGTTTCGGACGAGGCCACGTGGCCCTGAAGGCCGGGACGGTCAGCCGCGCCAAACGGCGACAATTGGGCGCACTGCTGCTCGACAGCTTGTGAGCCGTGTTTGGACGGCTCTCCGTTAGCGAGGGTCCTATTTGAGCGCTCTGCTTTTGGGATTCCGCTGGGGCCAGCTCAAAGACCTATCTGAGGCGCGAAGCTGACGCCACCGGCGAATTTGAACCGAATACCCCATCATCCTATGTTCATGATTTGTGCTTCGAAAGTCGCATAAATGGCAGTCTGGAATTGGGAGGGAAATCTCCAGAGGCCGAAACCCAAGGCGGACATGACGGCTGTTGCCAGCTCGCGGTGATATCGATAACATCTCGAAGTCGACCCGATTCTGAGAGGTGGTGCATGGACGCGGCCGGACGCCAGACAAACCCCGTGACTGAGTGTCTGGCGCTTACCTCTGTCAGGCCGGCGCGGCCGGCCGATAGAGAGCGCTGATGGCCAAGGCAGCCTCATCGAAACCGAGCGAGAGCTACGCTCCGACGATGGTCGACGTGGCGCTGCGGGCGGGTGTGTCGACCATGACGGTTTCGCGGGCCCTGAAGGAAGGCGGTCGCGTTTCCAAGGCGACGCGGGAAAAGATCATGGTCGCGGTCAACGACCTCGGCTATGTGCTTGACCAGTCGGCCGGCAGCCTTTCCTCGCGCAAGACTGGATTTGTTGCCGCGATGGTTCCGTCACTCAACAACTCCAACTTCGCCGACACGGCGCGCGGCATTACGGATGAACTGGAGAGCACGGGGCTCCAGCTTCTCCTCGGCTACACCGACTATACGGTCGAGAAGGAGGAAAAGCTGATCGAAGCGATGCTCCGTCGGCGGCCGGAAGGCATCATCCTGACCGGCGGCGCTCACACGGATCGCGCCCGCCGCCTTTTGAAAAGCGCCGGCATTCCAGTGGTCGAAACCTGGGAGTTGCCGGTAAAGCCGATCGATCAAGTGGTTGGTTTCTCCAACGAGGAGGCGATGGGGCTTCTCGTCAAGACGCTCGCCAGGAAGGGTTACCGAAAATTCGGTTACATCGGTGGCACGACCTCGCGCGACACGCGCGGCAGCCAGCGGCGCGAAGGCTTTGTCAGAGCCATCGAGGAGCTCGGCCTGCCGACCGGGCGCCTCGTTTCCTTTGGCGTGCCGCCGATATCCATCGAGCAGGGCGGCCAGGCCGTCGTCAGCATGCTGGAGCGTTGGCCGGACACGCAAGCCGTACTCTGCGTTTCGGACCTTTCGGCCTTCGGCGCACTGATGGAATGCAAGCGCCGGGGCATGCGGATCCCGCAGGACATCGCAATTGCCGGCTTCGGCGACTACGAGGTAGCCGCCTTTTGCCATCCCGGCATCACCACCGTGAATGTCGACTGCTACGGGATCGGGCAACAGGCCGCCCGCAGATTGATCCAGGTGATCCGAGGCGACGAGAAACGACACGGCCAAGAAATCGTGCTCACCGGCTATCGCGTCGTCGAGCGCGAAAGCACCTGAGTTCTTTCATCGATTCAAACGCAGCGAAGGGCAGCCCAATAGCGATGTTTCGCGAGACCATCAGCCTCACACATGACGGCGCCTTGAAAGCCGTCGCTGCCGGGGCCGCGCGCGCTGTGACGATGGGCGTGCCGCAATGTCTTGTGGTCGTCGATGCGAGCGGCGAGACCTCGCCAGCCTGCATATGGACGGCGCACGGTTCCTGAGCCTGCACACCGCGTGGGCCAAGGCGCGCACGGCGGCGTCGATTAACGCTGCCACCGGCGACATGGCGCCCGAAGCAGCAACCTTGGCCGGGATCGCTTCACAAGGCGGCGTCACCAATCTGCCTGGCGGCCTGCCGATCCGCTTCGATGGCCGCCTTGCGGGCGGCATTGGTGTCGGTTCGGGAACCGGCGAGCAGGATTTCGACGTGGCACGCGCCGCGCTGGCGGCGATCGGCGCCGACGCGATTTAAGGCAATGTGCCGATGCGCCTCCGGCGCAACCGAAGCATATTCAGAACGCGATCTGAACCTTCATGGATTTGCTTCGGTCACCGGCGATGTCGAAAGCCGCGACCGCCTCGTCGAGAGGATAGATGCCCGTCAGTAGCGGTTTGACATCCACCCGGCTGCGATTGATCAGGTCGACGGCGAGCGCAAACTCCTCGTGGAAACGGAAAGTGCCCCGCATCTCGATCTCTTTCGCGACGATGAGGTTCTGCGGGATCGACAGATCGCCGCCGAGACCGAGCTGCACGAGCACGCCGCGCGGCTTCAGGACATCGAGCCCTGCACGCACCGCGCGTTCATTGCCGGATGCCTCGAACATGATGTCGAAACTACCCTTGTCGACATTGTAGGCGGCTAGCTTTTCGCTGTTGGTCGCGACGTTGATGGTGCGATCGGCGCCGATCTCCAGGGCCTTCGCCAGCACGCCCTCCATGACATCGGTGGCGACGATTTCGCGCGCACCGTGGGCCCGTGCGGCGAGGATGCAAAGCGCGCCGATCGGCCCGCTGCCGGTGACCAGAACCCGCTTGCCGAGCAGCGAGCCGGCGCGATTCATGCCATGCAGGGTCACCGCAAAAGGCTCGGCGAAAGCGGCTTCATTGATGGAAACGTGGTCGGCTATTTTGTGGCACTGCCACGCCTCGGCGATCAGGCGCTGGCGGAACGCACCCTGGATGTGCGGCATCGGCATGGCGCTGCCATAGAAGCGCATGTTGAGGCATTGGTTCTGCATGCCTTGCAGGCAGTAGCGGCAGGCATTGCATGGTCGGCTGGGCGAGATCGCGACGCGATCGCCGACAACAAGTGTCGAAACACCGCCGCCGATGGCCTTCACTGTGCCGGCAACTTCGTGGCCGAGGATCATCGGTTCGCGCAGGCGGATCGCGCCGAAGCCGCCATGATTGTAGTAGTGCAGGTCCGAGCCGCAGATGCCGCCGGCTTCCACCGCGATCTCGACCTGTCCGTCGCCAGGGGAGCCCGGATCGGTCTCCTCGACCCGCAGGTCTTTTGCCGCATGGATGACGATCGACTTCATGATGGGATCCTTTCTCAGACGACCGGTGTCAGCAAGGTCTGTCCACCGAAATGGGCGGCGAGATTATCGCGGACGAGCTGACCCATGGCCTCGCGGGTCTCCACCGTGCCGCTGGCGTGGTGCGGTTGCAGCACGACATTGGTAAGCTTCAGGAAGCGCTCGTCGATGGTTGGCTCGTTCCAGAACACGTCGAGCCCGGCACCCTTTATGGCACTGGATTCCAGGGCCGCGAGCAACGCCGTCTCGTCGATCGTGCTGCCGCGCGAAATGTTTATGACGATACCGTCCGCTCCGAGCGCTGCCAGGATCGACGCATTAATCATGTGTTTCGTGCTTTCGCCGCCGGCGAGCGTTACGATCAGAAATTGGCTGTCGCGCGCCAGTTCAAGCAGATCGCCGACGAACGTGTAAGGAAGGTCGTCGCGCTTGCGGGTGTCGAAATAGGAAATTGTACAGTCGAAGGCAGCGGCGCGCTTCGCCACCGCCGCACCGACGCGGCCCATGCCGACAATGCCCAGCCTTTTCCCACAGACACGCGTGACCAGCCCCATATTGCCCTTGCGCCAGCTTCCATCGCGTACATAGGCATCGGCCTGCGGGATTTTTCGCGCCACGGCGAGCAGCAGCCCGATGCCGATATCGGCTACGTCCTCGGTTAGAACATCAGGTGTATTGGTGACACGAATGCCGTTCGCCCTGGCGTACGCAAGGTCGATGGCGTCGGTGCCGACGCCGTAGCAGGAAACGATTTCGAGCTGCGGCAGCTTCGCCATCAGCGCAGCACTTGCGCCAAGCTCGCCGCGCGTAGCGATCGCGCGGATCGCGCCGGAGTGGCTTGAGAACAGTGCGTCCTTGTCCTCGGCCCGCCAAAGTTTGTGGACGCGATATTTCGCCTCAAGATCTGCCATGTCCCAATCCGGATAGGGACCTGTCATCAAAATGTCGGTCACGGCGTCATCTCCTGTGCATTTTTCCAATTGACTATGTTATCGATAACATTCATGTCAATAGGGACTGGCGGCAGGTACGTTGGAAATCGTGGCCGCTCCAGGAAACATTGCTCAGGAGGAGCGTTTGGGCAGTTCGTTGTTCGATTTGGCCGGCATGCGGGCGCTGGTCACGGGTTCGGGGCAAGGGATCGGCCTTGCCTTGGCGGAGGGGCTGGCGCAGCACGGCGCCGAAATCGTCCTCAACGGCCGCAGCGCCGAAAAGATCAAAACTGCCGCGGATGCGCTGGCGGCCAAGGGGTACAAGGTCCATAGCGCCGTCTTCGACGTCACCGATCATGCGGCGGTGGCGAATGGCGTTGCCGAGACCGAGACGACGATCGGCGCCATCGACATCCTCATCAACAATGCCGGCATGCAGTTCCGCGCGGCGCTCGAGGATTTTCCCGCCGACAAATGGGACGAGTTGCTGCGCAACAACATCTCCAGCGTCTTCTTCGTCGGGCAAGCGGTGGCGCGGCACATGATCCCGCGCAAGCGTGGCAAGATCATCAACATCGCCTCGGTGCAGAGCGAGCTGGCACGGAGCAACATAGCGCCCTATACGGCCACGAAAGGCGCGGTGCGCAACCTGACGCGCGGCATGTGCGCCGACTGGGCCAAGCATGGCTTGCAGGTCAATTCCATCGCGCCGGGCTACTTCAAGACACCGCTCAACCAGGCGTTGGTCGACAATCCCGAATTTTCGGCGTGGCTGACCAACCGCACACCGGCGGGTCGTTGGGGCGATGTCGGCGAACTGGTCGGCGCGGCGATCTTTCTGGCGGGACCGGCCTCATCCTTTGTCAATGGACAAACGCTCTATGTCGACGGTGGCATCACGACCTGCCTTTGAACCCGCGCTCATCGTCGTGATGGGTGTCAGCGGCTGCGGCAAGACCAAAGTTGGCGTCGAGATCGCCGCGCGGCTTGGCCTTGCCTTCGTTGAAGGCGATACGCTGCATCCGCGCAGCAATGTCGAAAAGATGTCGGCGGGCATACCGCTTGCCGACTGCGATCGATTGCCTTGGCTGGATCTGGTCGGCGCAGCCTTGCGCCAGGCGCGTGAGGAGGGTCGCGGGCTAGTCGTCAGCTGTTCCGCGTTGAAGAAACCCTATCGCGATAGGCTTCGCGATGCGGCGGGCGAGTCGCTGGTTTTCGTATTCCTGGAGGGGTCGCATTCGCTGCTGCAAGCCAGGCTAGCCGCGCGCCGCGGCCACTTCTTTCCACCGGCGCTGCTCGACAGCCAGTTCGCCACACTGGAGCATCCAGGCGACGAGCCGCTGGTGGTCACGGTGGACATCGACGCGCCTGTCGACACGATTGCCGATAGAGTGTTGCAGGGCCTGGGTGCACTTTGGGTCGACCCTGCCGGGATCAAGGAAAAAGGCACGTTGAAATGACGCAACCAACAAAAGTCGCCGTTGTCGGCGCCGGCATCATGGGAACGGCGATCGCCACCCGCCTGATCGAGGTCAAGCAGGCGGTCACTGTGTTCGATCTGGACAAGGCCAAGGTCGCCGCCCTGACCTCGAAGGGTGCGGCTGGCGCGGCGTCGGTCGCCGAGGCAGTGCGGGCGAGCGACTTCGTCATCCTCAGTCTCAACCACGCCGATATCGTGCGTTCGGTGGTATTCGGCGATGCCGGTGTCGCGGCTGCTGCGTCGCTGGAAAAGCTTTTGATCGACATGTCGTCGATCGACCCGGCTGACACTGCGCAAATGGCCAAGAAGCTCGCGGCCGAGACCGGCATGAAATGGCTCGACTGCCCGCTTTCGGGCGGCGTTCCCGGTGCGCTGGCTGGCCGGCTGACCGTCATGGCCGGCGGCGAGGCGGCAGACTTCGAACAGGCGCGCTCGGTGATGCAGCATCTCTGCGCCAACTACACGCTGATGGGCCCGAGCGGGGCAGGGCAGACCACCAAACTGATCAATCAGCTGTTCTGCGCGGTGCTGTTCCAGGCCGTCGCAGAGGCGGTGAAACTTGCCGAGGCCGGCGGTGTCGATCCGAAGGCCATCCCGGCGGCGCTCAAGGGCGGACGCGCCGATTCCAGTATCATGCAGGAGTTCATGGCAAAGTTTGCCGCCCGCGATTATTCAGCCACCGGCCGCATCGACAACATGCTCAAGGACCTGGATTCGCTGCAGGCCTTTGCGTTGAAGACCAGGACGCCGATGCCGATGACCGGGCAGGTGGTTGAGATCCACCGCTTGCTCTGCGCCGCCGGCCTCGGACCCAGGGATTCGGCCGAAATGATGCGCCTGCTCGACGGCAAGACCAGCTAAGCGGCTAGGCCTGATTTTGTCGCTTGACGCTCAGAAATGTTATCGATAACATCATTTGGCGATCTTGGGAGGAACGCTTGTGTCTGAGGAAAAATTGATCGAGTTCAAGTCGATTACCAAGGAGTTCGGCGGCACCCGCGCGCTCTCCGACGTGTCGCTCGATCTGCACAAGGGCGAGATCCTGGCACTGCTCGGCGAGAACGGCGCCGGCAAGTCGACGCTGATCAAGACGCTTGCCGGCATCTACCGTCCCGATGGCGGCAGCATCTTGTTTCGTGGCGAGCCCTATCACCACCGCCCGCCACGGCCGAACCAGCGTCAGTCGGTCGCCTTCATTCATCAGGATCTCGGCCTGATCGAATGGATGACGGTCGGTGAAAATGTCGGCCTGGCGCAGGGATTTTCGCTGCGCTCCGGTCTCATCGACTGGCACTCCACCGAAAACCGGGCCCACGAGGCGTTGAAGCTGGTCGGCTGCGATTTCGATCCGACGACGCGCGTCCAGGATCTGACGCGCACCGAAAAATCGCTGGTCGCCATCGCTCGCGCTTTGGCCACCGAGGCCGATGTGCTCGTGCTCGACGAGCCGACAGCCAGTCTCCCGGCCGACGAGGTCGATCGCCTGTTCGACGCCATCCGTCCGCTCAAGCAGCGTGGCGTCGGCATGATCTATGTCTCACATCGCCTCGATGAAATTTTCCGCATCGCCGACCGCGTCGCCGTGCTGCGCGACGGCAGACTGGTCGGCCAGAAGAAGGTCGCCGAGACCAAGCCGGACGAGCTGGTCGAGATGATCGTCGGCCGTCCGGTAAGCCAGGTTTTCACCAAGGCTGAGACGCAGGCCGGCGAGACGGTGTGCGCTGTTCGCGACCTGGTCTGCGCCGGCGCAGGTCCGGTGTCGTTCGACGTGCGCAAGGGAGAGCTGCTCGGTCTGGTCGGATTGCGCGGCGCCGGACAGGAACTGGTCGGCCGCACGCTGTTCGGCTGCCAGGCCTTTTCGGGCTCGGTGACGATCAATGGCGCTACGCCCGACCTGTCGAGCCCGATCGCGGCGATGGCGGCCGGCGTTGGGCTCATCGCTCGCGATCGGACCGAGGAGTCCATTGCGGCCTCCTTGTCGATCCGCGAAAACAGTTTTCTCAATCCCGGCGCCGGCAAGCGCGGCCTGTTCTCGTTCCTGGCGCCTCACAAGGAGGCTGCGCTAGCGCAAGTGATCGGCGGCTCGGTCGGGTTGCGCCCCAACGATCCGAACCTGCCGATCGAGGCGCTTTCCGGCGGCAACCAGCAAAAGGTGGTCGTCGGGCGCTGGCTCCACACCGGCCGCGCATTGCTGATCGCCGAAGATCCGACCGCCGGCGTCGATGTCGGCGCCAAGGCCGAGATCTACCGGCTGATCGGACGCGCGCTTGAAGCCGGCCTCGCCGTCGTCGTGGTTTCGACCGACTTCGAGGAGATCGCCCATATCTGCCACCGTGCCCTGGTGTTTTCGCGCGGCCATATCGTGCGCGAACTCACCGGCAGCGACCTGACCACATCCGCCGTGATCATTGCGGCATCGGCTTCCGAAGCCGCCTGATCTTTCTGGGAGCGAACTCATGCAATCGATCGAATCCAGCGCACTCGAACCAACCCGTGGCGAAATGGCGGGCTTGCCGTTGGGGCAGAAGATCATCCGGCTGCTGCCGGTCTACGGGCTGGTGATCCTGACGGCGCTGCTGATCCTTTTGTTTTCGATCCTGCTGCCGAACACCTTTCCGACGCTGCTCAATTTGCGCTCGATCATCTCCGACAAGGCAATCATCGCGCTGCTGTCGCTGGCGGCGATGATCCCGATGGCGTCGGGTCGCATCGACCTCACCGTCGGCTACGGCATCGTGCTTTGGCACATCCTCGCCATCAGCCTGCAGACCATGTTCGGCGTTCCGTGGCCGCTGGCGGTGATCATCGTGCTGCTTCTCGGTGCTGCGACCGGCTTCCTCAACGGCCTGCTGGTGGAAGTCGCCCGCATCGACTCCTTCATCGCCACGCTCGGCACCGGCACCGTGCTCTATGCGCTCGCACTCTGGCACACTGGCGGCCGGCAAGTGGTCGGCGTGCTGCCCGACGGCTTCTACGCGCTCAACGGCACGATGGTGTTCGGCCTGCCGATTACCGGCCTCTATGTCCTGGCCATCGCCGTCGCGCTGTGGATCATCCTCGAATATCTGCCGATCGGCCGCTACGTCTATGCCATCGGCGCCAATCCGAAGGCGGCTGCGCTCAACGGCATTCCGGTGCGCCGCTTCGTCATTGGCGCCTTCATCTCGTCGGGCTTCCTGACGGCGCTGACAGGCGTGCTGCTGGCGTCCAAGCTGCGCATCGGCCAGGCCAGCGTCGGGCTGGAATATCTGCTGCCGGCACTCGTCGGCGCTTTTCTCGGCTCGACCACGATCAAGCCCGGGCGCGTCAATGTCTGGGGCACGATGACGGGCGTCATCATCCTGGCGGTCGGCATTTCCGGCATTCAGCAGTTCGGCGGCTCGTTCTTCGTCGAACCGCTGTTCAACGGCGTCACGCTGCTCGTCGCCATCGGCATTGCCGGCTACGCCCAGCGCAAGCGCGGCGCCGCGCACAGGGCCAGGACCAGGACCAAGGCCGTAGCGCAGTCCTCGAAGTGACAAGTCGAGCCTAGGGGATCACGACATGAGCGACTACGAAATTCTGGACGATCGCTTCCGAAAGCTGACGATCGGGCATGCCAAGCTCGAACGGCTGTGGACCGGCAGCCGCTGGGCCGAAGGGCCGGTCTATGTTCCCTCGGCAAGGCATTTGCTGTGGTCCGACATCCCCAACGACCGGTTATTGCGCTACGACGAAAGCGACGGCTCGGTCAGCGTCTTCGAAACCCCTTGTAACAACCAGAACGGCCACACGCTTGATGGCGAAGGCCGCGTCGTAGCCTGCGAGCATCGCGGCCGGCGCGTCTCCCGGCTCGAACATGACGGGCGCTGGCAGCCGCTGGTCGAAGCCATCGACGGCAAGCGGTTCAATTCGCCAAACGATGTGGTGATCAAATCCGATGGGACGATCTGGTTCACCGACCCGGTCTACGGCATCGAAAGCCACTACGAGGGCGAGATCGCCAAAGCGGAGATCGGCGGCTCCCATGTCTACCGGTTTGATGAGCTTTCGGGTGAGGTGAGCGCCGTTATCACCGATATGGTGCAGCCGAACGGCCTGGCATTCGCGCCTGACGAGATGACCCTCTATGTCTCCGACAGTGGCGCCAGCCACGTGCCCGGCCTGCCGCGCGCAATCAAGGCCTATCACCTTGCCGCCGATGGCCGGTCGGCGCGCGCAGGCGGCATCTTCGCCGAGTGTGGGGCAGGCCTCTTCGATGGCTTCCGCGTCGATCGCGACGGCAACATCTGGGCCTCCAGCCCCGACTCGGTGCGCGTCCATGCACCGGACGGAACCCTGATCGGCCGTATCCTGGTTCCCGAGCTCGTTTCCAATGTCTGTTTCGGCGGCCCCAAGCGCAACCGCCTCTACATCACCGCGGAGACATCCCTCTACGCCATCTACGTCAACGCACATCCGGCTGGCGTTGGTCCGGTGGCGGGTGACATCAGCCGGTGAAATGCCGCAACTCCATTCGAAAACCGAGTTTTGAAAGACCATGCAGTTTCTTGAAACCAAGGGAGGTACCAACATGCAACGCAGAACATTCCTGAAATCATCCGTCGCCTTGATGGCGATCGCGATCGCTGCTCCGGCCCTGTTGGCGGGCCAGGCTCGGGCGGACGCGATGGCCGACGCGATCGCGGTCGTCCGGAAATATGCACAGAAAGTGACGACCTGGGATGGCCCGACCACCGGTCCTAAGGCGCAGCAAGGCAAGACGATCGTCGTGCTCGCCGGCGACCTCAAGAACGGCGGCATTCTCGGCGTTACCAACGGCGTCGAGGAAGCGGCCAAGGCGATCGGCTGGGAGGTCAAGGTGATTGACGGCGCCGGCTCGATCGGCGGCCGCACCGCTGCCTTCGGCCAGGCCATGGCGTTGAAGCCGAATGGCATCGTCATAAACGGTTTTGACGCGGTCGAACAGGCGCCGGCGCTGGAACAGGCCGAGGCCGCAGGTATCCCGTTGGTCTCCTGGCATGCCGGACCGGTGATCGGGCCCGACGAGAAAAGCGGCGTGTTCGCAAACGTGTCGACCGACGCCATGCAAGTCTCCACGGCGGCGGCCGACTGGGCCTATGCCGATGCCAAGGGCAAGCCCGGCGTGGTTATCTTCACCGATTCGACCTACGCCATCGCCATCGCCAAAGCCGACAAGATGAAGGCGGAGATCGAGCGGTTGGGCGGCAAGGTGCTCGAATATGTCGACACGCCGATCGCCGAGACCTCTCAGCGCATGCCGCAGCTGACCACTTCGCTGCTGCAGAAGTACGGCGATGCCTGGACGCATTCACTGGCGATCAACGATCTTTATTTCGACTTCATGGGACCCTCGCTAGCCGCCGCCGGCAAAGCCGGGACCGACGCGCCGATCAATGTCGCTGCCGGCGATGGTTCGGAATCGGCCTATCAGCGCATTCGCGCCAGCCAGTTCCAGAAGGTGACGGTCGCCGAACCGCTCAACTTGCAGGGCTGGCAGTTGGTCGACGAGCTGAACCGCGCCATCGCCGGTGAAAAATGGTCGGGCTATCTGTCGCCGCTGCATGTCGTGACCGCAGACAATGTCGAGTTCGACGGCGGCCCGACAAATGCGTTCGACCCCGGCAATGGCTACCGCGACGCATACAAGAAGATCTGGGGTAAATAGGAGCCAGGCGATGCGGGCGTAACACGCGATGCGCCCGCATCGCATTCGTACCCCAAATCCACGAATTGCACCGCGCCTGCCCTTGCCGGCCGGCGGCCATCCCAGGCGCAGAAAATCAGGAAAGACTCGCCATGATCATTCGGTACGCCCTGTTCGAAGGCGAAATCCAACCCGGACGCGAGAGCGAATTCCGGCGCTTCGTCAGGGAAAGGCTAGTGCCGCTGTGGACACAATTTCCTGGGGCGGAAGAGGTGCGCGTTCTGGATGGCACCGAGCGGGACGACGGCGCCCCCGTCTATGCCATGGTGCTTGCCATTCGCTATCCCGACATGGACACCTGCAGCCGGGCGCTTCAATCCGATGTCAGATTTCAAAGCCGCGAGTTGACCGGAGAGCTGCTCGAGATGTTCACCGGCCGCGTTCATCACCATGTTTTCGAGGCTAACGAGTATCCAACCGCTCGATAGGATGATCCAAAAGGCTTCACACGACAAGCGCCGCCGCACGTCCGAAACTAGACACCAACGGCATCTCAGACGGTTCACCCGTCGGTGTTCGTTTTGCAACAGCTCGATCGTGCCAAGGTCCGCCACGCCAGCACCTGCTCCTCGCGCATCCATGCTAGCGAGCGATGCTAGACTTTCCAGACGCTTGGCGATCGAGATGAACCCGAGTATCGGTTTTGGTTTGACCTGTTTGTAAAGCTCGTAAAGTCGGATCACGTGTTTTGGGCGTAGAGCTCGGTTACAGCTCTCGCGTAACGGTGGTGGACAGGACGTTCGCGCAGTTTAAGGTGAAGCAGATCAAAGGCAACAAAATACAAGTCGTGCTGCCGGCGGGTGATAGCTCTGCGCAGCGCTGTGAAGTCCGAAAGGCCCTTGTCGTTCAGAACGACGATCTCGCCGTCGACGATGGCGCTTTCGGCACCAAGGCGCTTGGCCTCTCTCACCAGGTCGCCATATTTCGCCGTCCAGTCGTGGCCGTTGCACGTATAAATGCGTGTGCCGTCTTCATCGATGGCCATCTGCGATCGGTAGCCGTCGAACTTGACCTCGTGGGTCCAGCCTTCACCCTCGGGAGGCTTCTCCACAAGGGTCGGCATCAACGGCTCGATGAACTTCAAACGCATGCACTGACCCACCCTCCGGCGATTCAATAAGATTAAGCTAAAATAGTTCCGAAACCGGAAATCAGCCTTTTGGTGCAACAAACACGTCAACTCGGCGTTGCGGGATGAGCGAAGGAGGAATCGATATGGCCGACGACAAGAGCAAGCGGGATTTTCGCGATCGGGACCGTGTCTCAGCCGACGAGGATTATGAAGTTGAATATTTCGCAACAAAGACCGGCATCACACCCCAGCAGGTCAAAGAGCTGATTGCGAAGCACGGCAACCAACGCGAGACGCTGGAGCGGGAAGCCAAGGCGCTGCGGAAACAATGACCAGGCTATCGGATCTCGGCAGACCACTGGTCGGGCACCGACATGAAGGCCCGCCCGCGAGCGAACTCGCGCATTTCATCCCTTGCCCTGTTTGCGGCCAGCAGATCGACATGCGCGATTTTCGCCAGGTCGCTTATCGTGCTGATCCGGAGCACGAGCCTCTCGAACGGGACGCGTAGGACCTTCGTGGGGGTAGCCCGCGCCTGCTCCCTCATCCCTTGTTGCACAGATCTGGGACACAGTCTTGCCGAGGGTTTGACCGCGTCAGCAACTCGCTGATAGCCTTACCTGTCAGTATTGGTGGAGGGAGGCATGAAACGCTGCATTCTCCTGTTTGCGGCCGTGACGCAGTCGCTTTAGGCTGGGAAGGACGCCGGCTTGACCGATCTGCGAACGTCCTGGGCGAAGCGAAAGGTGGTCGAGTATTATCTGGCGAACGTCTCATTTGAGGCAGCCTATCACCATTGCGGCGGCGATGATTTCATCGCGCTCGGCGACACGACCCCAGTCGAATTCCTGCTGTACTTGTATTTCGGGAAGACCGAGCGAGATTTGAAGAACTTTGCCCTGCGCGACTTGGGCATACTGCGCACCAACAAAAATGCGAACCTGAGTGCGCGCTTCACCGACGCCGACGAAGCCCATGCAAGCTTTCACTACAGCCGGCTGCTTGATCGACTCGAGATCAAATCCGAGGTTACCTTTCGCGCCTCTATTTCTGAAATTCTTGACGGTCCCAAATGCACTACCGACTACGCCGAGGAATTGAAAAGCAGAGCGGCGCACAGGGCGGGACAGTTTTTTGACAAAGACGGCGAGAAAGAAATTGCGATACAGCTTTATCGTGCCGGCTCATCCTTTGAATGCAATGAGCGCCTGACGCGTTTGCTGTACTCAACGGGAGATAAGAAAGGGTCGGAAGAGCTTCTTCGCAGGATGATTGACGATCCAGCGAGCGATGATGAATTCGTCTTTGCAAATGATTTTTATGCCCGCAAGTTCAACGGCCGAAGAACAGGGCTTTGCACCGAACTGCTGCGGGCCGGCCGTACCGTCACAGTCGACGACAGCTGGCGCGGAAATCCAGAGGCTGGTGTAGCTGGCGTCATGCGACGGCAGGGCCGCACGGTCTTCTATGCAGAGAATCAGCTCTGGCACTGCCTGTTCGGTTTGCTGTTCTGGGAAGAACTGTTCGAGTCCGGCCAGCTGCATTCGAGCTTCGACTGGGTGCCGCATTGCCTGAAAGACAAGAGCTTCGCGCGTCTATTCACGCGCGAGATCGACGCGAAACTGTCTGCCGTGTCGTCGCGGTCCGCGCTCGCCCTAATTTTACGCACCATCGCAGGAAAGTGGGGGACGCCGAACGGGCTCTTTGCCTGGGATCATGTCGACGTGGATGCGATACGGCCCTTGCTTGCCGCTCATCCCGGCGGGGTAAGCACGATCCTTCGGCTCATGAGCGAAGATTTTCGCGCTATGCGCGACGGCTTTCCGGACTTGATGACCGAACTAAACGGCGAGGTCGCTTTTCTTGAGGTGAAGGCGGAAGGGGACGCTGTACGCCGCAATCAACTCACACGCCTGCGTCAGCTCTCCAGCGCAGGCATCACGGCGGGAATCGTGCGGGTCGATTTTCGCTTCGATCCCGATCAAGAGTATGCCGTTGTCGACATCGAAACGACCGGAAGCTGGTCGAATGGCGACCGGGTTACTGAGATCGGTGCCGTAAAAATCCGCAATCATGAAGTTGTCGATGAATGGACTTCGCTGATCAACCCGCAGCGCTCGATCCCGGCGGCCATCACACGGCTCACTGGCATCACAAACGCCATGGTAAGAGACGCTCCGCTCTTCGCGGAGATCGCGGACAGCTTCTTGCAATTCATGGGCGACGGCATCTTCGTCGCCCACAATGTCAACTTCGACTACGGCTTTCTCTCCGGCGAATATGAACGGCTCGAGCGTCGCTTCCGGTTTCCCAAACTATGCACGTGCGCGACCATGCGCAGGCAATTCCCAGGTCATAAGTCCTACAGTCTTGCCAATCTTTGCGACGTGCACGACATCGACCTCAAAGGCCATCACAGGGCACTTTGCGACGCACGCGCCGCAGCTCATCTTCTCAACCTTATTAATGGGAAACGCGATCCCGGTCCTGCAACGCTCGCGGAGGAAGCTGCATAGGCTGGCGCAGCCGTGAGCTCGATTTTCACACGCGTCACATTGCCAGCAATCGCCGCTGTTGCGATCACGGCAGCACCAATCGCAGCGCAAATCATTGTAATCTCCGGGCCGGTGCAGGGCTCGATCATGAAGAGGATGTACTAACAACCGCTTCTGGTGAAGCGAGACCGATTGGCTCTGTCACTGCCGCGGCCCGGTATCGGGGACCGATCACCTTCTAAATCGACTTGCCAAATCAAAGCCCGCTGGCTTAAGCCGGCGGGCTTTCGACGAATTCATCGCCACGCTGGAGCGGTTGATCGGCGTCACCGCCATCCATCTAACCTGACCCGGCAGAGAATGAACAATGCCCGGCCGATATCGAACTTCAATGTCAACAAGGCGGTGACGGCAATGGCCTCCGACCGCAGAAACCGAGCCGCCCGCGTCTTTATGGGACTGTTCGCTGGCGGTCCGGCCAATCTGGAAGCCCATGGTTTCCATGCACGGGAGTTCTATCGCGCGATCAGCCTCCATGCTGGTCTGTCACACAACGATCAAGCCTCTGGACGGACCCTGCCGCCGGTTCTGCCGCCTGCAGGCAGGTGAAGGAGTACGAAATGCTGATCGCCAAGGACGTCATGACGTTGCCGGTCAACCTAGCGAGCAGCCTCGCAAACGAAATGCAAGAGGCACACGGAGGCGCCCCCGACGAAGGGTGCTAATGGACTCTTCACGTCAGCTTCTTGTTGACCTGCTCGTCCAGCGCCTTGCCGAAATCCTCCGCTGTCCAGCCAGCGTCCAGCGCACGATGGAACAGCGCCTGTTGCGTCTCCGGCGCAAGTCCGCCTATCGGCGGGTCGCGGTCGAGGTTGGTCGGGAAGGAATAGCCTTCGGCCGTCGAGGCGATCGCATTCGCGGCCGCATCCTTCGAGATAGCCCCCGTCGCCAGCATCTTCTGGATGGTCGGATAAAGCGCTCGGCTCATCCTGGCGCGGTCGACGCTTTCCATCGCCCGGCCATAGCCTGACGAGACCTGCAGCAGGTTGGCCATGCGGCGAATGTCTGAGGAGCGGTTGTTGCCGGCGCCGTGGAACAGGGCCGGATTGAAGAACGCCGCGTCGCCCTTCTCCAGGGCAAGCTGCACGTGGTGCTCGGCGAAATAGGCCTTGAACTCGGGCAGGCCCGTGGCGAGATAGCCGTGCAGATAGGCTTGCGAGTAGGGCAGATAAAGCGTCGGTCCGCTCTCCAGCGGCATGTCGCAATGGGCGACCGCACCCTGCAGCGTCAGCACCAGCGAGATGCGGTGAACATGCACCGGATAGTGCTCGATGACTTCCGGAGACTGGAAGCCCAGATGATAGTCGCGATGCGCCGATTGCGCCGCGCCGCCAGGGTTCACGCAGTTGATCTGCGACGTCATCTGATAGGCCGGGCCGAGCCAGGCCTCGGAGATCAGCGCGATGATCTCATTGCCGTAATAGGCCGCGAAGGCGGCGGAGTCGCGCAGGCAGAATTTTTCGAGCGCATTCCAGATGCGGTCATTGGCGCCCGGCTTGGCGAAATGGTCGCCGCCGCCGGTGCCGGTGGCATGCTGTTCGGCGATCATGTCGTTGAAAAGCGTCGTTGCGGCGTTGATCGGCGCGGTGTCGGCAAACGCCTTCTTGAACGCCACCACGCCCGGTCCGTCGGTCAGCGCCTCGACCCATTCCGCCAGCAGCGCCTTGCGGGTTTCGGCATCGCCCGCCGCCTTGCGCACCGCGTCGCCATCATAGATCGGCACGTTCTTTTCGATGCTGGCGGCGAAGGGATAGTCCGCAGCGTCCGTCTTCTGCTCGACGAGTGTGCGAAAATCCTCGATGTCGCATTGCTGCTTGGTCAGCCAGACCCTCGCGGACCGGATCCTGGCTAGGTTGTCGGCCTTCATGACGCATCCTCCTGTTGCGATTCTGATTGTGAGTGCCGTATACAACAGCCTGCTGTGCTTGTTGCCTCGCAAACACCTCAAAAACACCTCAGTCGATGTCGCGCGCATTTCTTCTCAAGGATATCGCCCTCCAAGCCGGGCTCAGCCTCGCCACCGTCGATCGTGTGCTGAACGACCGGCCGGGCGTGCGCGAGCACACCGTGCGGCGGGTGAAGCAGGCCATCGGCGAGCTCGAACAGCAGCGCGACCAGATCGGCCTTTCCGGCCGCAAATTCGTCCTCGATGTCGTCATGGAAGCGCCCGCCCGCTTCAGCGAGGCGGTCCGCCAAGGACTTGAGCAGGCGATGCCGTCCTTGCAGCCGGCGATTTTTCGCGCCCGCTATCACCTCGCCGAGACCCGCAACGTCGAGGCCACCGTCGGGATCATCGATGGCCTGCAGCGCAGGGGCAGCAATGGCGTGTTCCTCAAGACGCCTGACATCGCGGAGGTGAGGGCTGCGGCAGCGCGGCTTGTCGGCGCCGGCATCCCCGTGGTGACGCTGGTGACCGATCTCCCCGACACAGGACGGCAGGCCTATGTGGGGGTGGACAACCGCGCGGCGGGCGAGACGGCGGCCTACCTCTTGGGCGAATGGCTTGGCGGCGGCCCGGCGCGCATACTGGTGACCATCTCAAGCAACCGTTTCCGCGGCGAGGAAGAGCGCGAGATCGGCTTCAGGCAGGCGCTTCGCGAGCGCTATCCCGGGCTTGGCATTGTCGAGGTCAGCGAAGGCCATGGCCTCGACCGCGACACCGGCCGGCTCGCGCGTGATGCCTTGCGCGCGCATTCTGACATTGCCGGCGTCTATTCGATCGGCGGCGGTAATCTGGCTGTGATCGAGGCTTTCGCCGCGCTTGGCCGCCCCTGCCGCGCCTTCGTCGGTCATGATCTCGATGCCGACAACATCGCGCTATTGCGGGCCGGCCGCATCAGCGCCGTGTTGCATCACGATCTCGGTCAAGACATGCGCAACGCCTGCCTGCATGTCATGCGTGCGCACGGGCTGCTTCCGAAATCGCCTGTGGCGGGAATGGCCAACATCCAGATCATCACGCCGTTCAACTTGCCGCGGGCGGGGGCGGCGCCGTAGCTGCCGTCGAGGCAGCCCGGCACGTCATGTCGGGCTGCTGGGTTTATGAGGGCAAGGTTGGCGGCGCGCCGCTCAACGAGGAATTCGGCAAGGCCGTTGGCGCCTACGCCTATTGCCGCGATGCGGCCGTGGCAGTCGAAACCGCCAAGGACTACATGAAGCGCAAGCACAACGTCCGCGCTTCATAGCCCCAAGGCAATCTTTCGCCCTTCGTGGAAGGCATAGGGCGCCTGGCGCGGCGCGACGGCGTCGCCGATCTCCATGAAAGGCTGGGACGTACTTTCCAACTCTTTCGCCAGCCAATTCGCTGCCACATTGGTGGTTGCCAGAACAAGGCAAGCGCCCGGCACGAAGCTTTCTTCACCGGTGTTGTGGTCAACGACGGTCGCGCCGTCCCCGTGCCACGCCAGCACGCTGACATCCACCAGCCATGTGACGCCAAGCTGACGCAATGTCCGCCGCAGCGGGAAATCGGCAGCCGTGCGCTGGAGTTCCTTGCCGACCAGCGGATCGGGCGTCAGAATGGTGACTTGGTGACCTTCCTCGGCAAGTTTCCAGGCTGTGCCACCGCCGCGCCAACCGCCGCCCTCATCGAGCAAAAGCACGCGCTTACCCGGTCGCGAAACGCGGGCCATAACGGACTCGATGGAGAAGACATTGCCCTTTTCGATGCCCGGCAGGCTCGGCATTGCCGGCAGAGCCTTCTGAAACCCGGTTTCAGGAGACACGGACCCCGTAGCCAGGATGACGGTATCAGCTTCGAATGAGGCGATTTCCGAAGCTTCGACATAGGTATTCAGTCGTACGTCGACGTTCAGTTTGCCGAGCTGGCGATCATACCACCCAATGAGGTCGAGGATTTGGCCGCGTCGCGGTTGCAGTCCGGCGAGCAGAAAGTTCCCGCCCAATCTGCTGGAGGCTTCGGCCAGCACCACGTCGTGACCCCGCTCGGCGGCAACCCGAGCCGCCTCGAGGCCGGCGGGACCGCCGCCGACGACAAGCACCCGTTTCTTGATGGCGGCTGCGGTGAACCGGTCACCATCCCACTCAAACTCGCGCCCTGCCGAGGGATTGATAAGGCAGCTGATCCAGTAGTCGCGGGAACGGCGGCCCCAGCACATCTGGTTGCACGATATGCATCCGCGCACATCTTCCGGCCGGTCTGCAGCGGCCTTGCGGGCCAGGTGCGGGTCGGCGATCTGGCCCCGCACGATCGAGACCAGGTCTGCAGCCTTCTCGCCGAGCACCGTTTCGGCGTTTTCGGGCGTCCTGATATGGCTTTCGGCGATCACGAGCGCCGTCTTGACCACACTCTTGAGGACCGCTGCGAGATCGGTGCCAAGCCTCTCCGGGTAGAGAAACGTCGGCATTATCTTGTAGAAATCGAGGTAGCTGCCGGTGCCGCAGGTCACGTAGTCGACCAGCCCCTGCTCATCGTGCAGCCGAATGATCTCCGCCAGTTCTGGCCGACTAAGCGCGACGGTGTAGTCGGGCTCATCGCTGACCGACAGTCCAACGATGAACTCTCGGCCGCATGTTTCGCGGATGCGGGTCAGGATCTCGCGGGAGATCCGCGTACGATTTTCGAGCGAGCCTCCCCACTGGTCTTCACGTCGGTTTGTCCAGGGTGTCCAGAACTGATCGACCAGTCCGAGATAGGCGGCCCAGACTTCGACGCCGTCGAAGCCGGCTTCCTTGCAGCGGCGCGCGGCCTGGACAAAGCCGTCGATGGTTTCCCAGATCTCATCCTCGGACATAGCGTGGGAACCGTCGCTGTCATGGTAGCTTGGCAGGCCCGAGGGCGACCAATGCGCATGAAACGAGTTGTCCGAATCTCCGTGCGCACCGACGTGATAGAGCTGCTGGATGGCGATCGCCCCATAGTCCTTGATCGCGCGCGCAATCGGCTGGAAGTGCGGAATGACGCTATCGTCGCCAGGTCGAAAATTGCCGCGTGTCAGGACGGCGGCCTGATGAACGGGCATCGGTTCGACAACAATCATGCCGGCCCCACCGATGGCTCGCTCGGCATAGTAGGCGACGTGTCGTTCTGTCGGCACGCCATTCTCCGCCATGTTGGCGGTATGAGCCCCGAACACGATCCGGTTTCGCAGCGTGCGACTGCCCAGCTTTACTGGCGAGAACAGATGCGGAAAGAGTTTTGACATAAGTATCTCACCAGCAGTCGGATGGCACGGCTCGTGCGGCGGTCAGTTGGCTTGTCCCATCGTCACGGATTTCTGAAGCGCTGCGGCAAGGCCGTCCGTCACGGCAGATTCAAACCCGGCTGCACGCATGGCTTCGATTGCTGCCGCGGTGGTGCCGCGGTAGTCGAGGAAGGTCTGGACGATATCTTTGGGATTGTCTGCGCGAGCCTCGAGGAGTTTTCCGGTTCCAACAAGCACCGCGCTGACGCCCCGCCGGGCAATATCTGGGTTCATTCCTCGGCTGACCGCATCGTCGATCATCGCCGCCGCCAAAAGCGCCGGAAACGCCGGGCCGGAGCCGGTGAGGCCGGTCATGTAGTCGATGTCTGCTTCGGTTTTGACTTCGTCGGCAGCGCCACAGGCTTCCAGGATCCGGCGAATAACATTGCGGTCATCCGCGGTGACGCCTTGGGAGCCTATCCAGGGCGTGTAGGAATTGCGCACCTCTGCGGCTGCATTAGGAAGCGTGCGGACGACGCGGTCGGTCTTGAGACGTCGAGCCAATTGGTCGAGAGGGATCCCGGCCATGACCGACATGACAAGCTTGCCGGACGCAGAAATGTCGATGGCAGGCCAATCCTGGGGCCGGACCGAGACGATGATGACATCAGATCGATCCACCATTTCCTGATTGTCCCTGGTCCAGGCGGCGTTTGGCAGAAAGCCCGGTTGCCCGCTCCTGTAAGAGAGCATGAGGTGCTCTGCTGCAACTATTTGTGCATCGACAATGGCCTCGGCGAAGGCGCGTCCAAGCCAGCCGCCACCGCCAATTATCCCGATGCTCATGGGTTCGCTCATTGTCGCAACTCTTCCTCAGTCCGCCAAATAGTCATGTCTGGCGAAGAACCGATCCAGTTCACGCTGCTGCGGGGTCTCGCCTGTAAAAATCTCCACGTATCCGGGAATGCGCTTCATGCGGGCCGTGAGATCTTCCCGGGTCTGCATTGAGATGTAGCCGATCTGCACGAGGTAGACGGTGCGCGCTCGAACATCGGCCAAGCTTTCCTTGTAACCGAAGCGGACGAACATCTGGCTCATGGCGTCGAGACGCGTCTGGTCGGCTTTCTGGACCTCCGCCAGAATGTCAGGGGATTGAATCGCCCAGCTTCTGACTGCGAATTCGAACTGGGCATCGAACAAGGACTTGTCGAGCCAGCAGTCGAAAACGTTCAGCATCGCTTCGGCAACCGTCTCGGCATAGGCCTCGGCCTGCTTGACGAGGCTGCCGGTGTTCTTGTCGCGCCAACGCGCTACGAGGGCCGCCAACAGTTCTTCTCTGTCCTTGAAGAACCAATAGAAGCTGGTGCGCGACAGGCCCAGCTTCTTGGCCAATGGCGAGATTCTCACCGTGTCGACGCCGGATTCCAGAAGCAGGTCGTAGGCGGCTTCGAGCCATCCCTCCGGCGATCCACGCCATCCGCTATCGTTCGAAATCTGCTCCATGGGCGACTAGCCTAACAAAAGGTCAAACTGAAAACCAGCAAAATGTACACCTGTGTCGACTCTGTCGACTCTACCGAAGCTAAACTTGACATATGTGTACATTTCAGGTTAGCGTTCGCGCTTGTCCTACCAGCCCGGAGCCGGTCAGATGTCGAGCGATCCTCTTCTGCAACCTTACAAACTCAAGCATTTGACCCTGCGCAATCGCATCATCGTGACCTCTCACGAGCCGGCTTATCCGGAGGACGGGATGCCGAAGGAGCGCTATCTCGCTTACACGCTAGAGCGGGCGCGGGGCGGTGTAGCGATGACGATGACAGCCGGGTCCGCAGCCGTCTCGAAGGACAGTCCCCCGGTTTTCAACAACCTGCTCGCCTACAAGGACGAGATCGTGCCATGGATCAGGCAGATGACCGATGCGGTGCACGAAGAGGGCGCCGCCATCATGATCCAGCTAACCCACCTTGGACGGCGTACACGCTGGGACAAAGGCGACTGGCTTCCCGTTGTGGCGCCGTCCCATCATCGCGAAGCCTCCCACCGCGCGTTTCCCAAGAAAATTGAAGACTGGGATATCGAGCGCATCATCAAGGACTTCGCGGACGCCGCCGAGCGGATGAAGGCGGGCGGGATGGATGGCGTCGAGCTCGAGGCCTACGGTCACCTGCTCGAACAATTCACGTCTCCTCTCATGAATGACCTTGACGGCCCTTATGGCGGTTCCCTTGAGAACCGCATGCGCTTCTGTATGGACGTCTTGAAGGCGATCCGGTCACGGGTCGGCGAGGACTTCATCCTGGGCGTGCGCTATACTGCGGATGAATGTCTCCCCGGCGGCACTGGCAAGTCGGAGGGCATTGAAATCTCCAAACGGCTTAGGGAAAGCGGACTTGTCGACTACCTCAACGTGATCCGCGGTCACATCGACACCGATGCTGGTCTGACGGACGTCATTCCGATTCAGGGAATGGCGAATGCGCCGCATCTTGATTTTGCCGGTGAGATTCGTGCGGCAACCAACTTCCCAACCTTCCATGCAGCGAAAATACCGGATGTAGCGACGGCGCGCCACGCCATTGCATCGGGCAAAGTCGACATGATCGGCATGACACGCGCCCACATGACCGACCCACACCTCGTGCGCAAGATCATCGAAAAGCGCGAAGACGAAATCAGGCCCTGCGTGGGCGCCAACTATTGCCTTGACCGCATCTACCAGGGCGGGGCGGCATACTGCATTCACAACGCCGCAACCGGCCGCGAACTGACCATGCCTCACATCATCCCCAAGGCAGAAACCCGCAAGAAAATCGTCATCGTCGGCGCAGGTCCGGCCGGCCTCGAGGCCGCCCGCGTGGCGGGCGAGCGAGGACACGAGGTCGTGGTCTTCGAGGCTGCCAGCAACCCTGGCGGACAGATCCGCCTGACAGCGCTGAGCCCGCGCCGCAAGGAGATGATGAGCATCATCGACTGGCGCATTGCCCAGTGCGAAAAATACGGAGTGACCATCAAGTTCAACGCCTGGGCGGAAGCCGAAACCATCGAGGCGGAAAATCCGGATGTCGTCATCGTTGCGACGGGCGGGGTGGCGCACACCGACGTCCTTTCCAAGGGCAATGAGTTGGTGGTGTCTTCATGGGACATCATCTCCGGAGACGTAAAGCCGGGTAGCAATGTCCTGATCTTCGACGACGCCGGCGACCATGCCGCACTCCAGGCCGCGGAATTCATCGCGGGTGGGGGAGCGAAGGTTGAGATCATGACGCCGGATCGGTCCTTCTCCCCCGAGGTGATGGCTATGAACCTAGTGCCTTACATGCGGTCCCTGCAAAAGCTCGATGTGACCTTCACGGTCACCTATCGGCTCGAGTCTGTTGAAAAGAATGGCAACCAGCTCATTGCAAATGTCGGCAGCGACTACGGCGGCATATCCAGGCAACGCATCGTGGACCAGGTCGTTGTCAACCACGGCACCATTCCACTCGATGACATCTATTTCGAGCTGAAACCGAAATCGACCAATCACGGCGAGATTTCACACGATGAGCTGATCGCCGGACAACCGCAGTCGGTGGTGCGGAATCCGCAAGGCCAATTCCAGTTGTTTCGTATCGGCGACGCCGTTTCAGCGCGCAACACCCACGCTGCGATCTACGACGCACTTCGACTGGCGAAAGATATCTGACGTCCGGCCACGGACGATACCACCCGCTCACACCAAGGGCTGCAAGATGAACAGAAGTGATGCCCTGCAATATTTTGTAGACACCGCGTTCGTGGCCTTCGACCAGTTCGCACACGACCTGCGATCGCGCAGATCGATCATCCAACTCTTCGCCCAATCGGAGGTTCCTGGGCCGGAAAGGACCAAGGCCGGGAGCCGTTTGCCGGTCTGCTCTTATCTTGGCTCGGCGTTGGCGGAAGAAGCGATCCCGTCCACGCTCCGCAACTTGATCGAACGCTTCAAGGCGATCGAGCCGCTGCTCGAATGGCGGCCGAAATCAAATCCCGCCCCGTCTGCCAGCAGCAATTTCGCTGACGGTCACGCCAACGCGATGATCCTTGGTCCGGGCGGCATCGAGGACAGAAACGATCTGTGGCTCGGCGTCACTTTGATGGCTCCTCACGTCCGGTATCCCGACCACAATCATCCGCCGGAAGAAACCTACCTCGTGCTTTCGGATTCCGAGTTCAGGCAGGCTGACAAGGAGTGGTTTTCGCCGGGCATCGGTGGATCATTCTACAATCCGCCAGGCATCAAGCACGCGATGAGATCGCTGGAGTCACCGCTTTTCGCTTTCTGGGCGCTGCTGGTAGAACAGACCCATCATTGAACGACTTTTCCAGCAGCTCCATAGAACTGTTCGTCGACGCCTTAGCGCCATCCATCTTCGATTGAGCGCGGAGCGCCGCGCATCGAAGACGGACCGGATCGAGGATCGATCGAATGTTTTCTATGCGGCGACGCTCACACGACCGATCGGGCGAGAGCAGCAGGCAAGGATATAGCCATCGGCGATGTCCTCGTCCGTGATGCCGCCATTGTGCACCATGTGCACCCGCCCTTCGGTCTTGAGGACCTTGCAGGTCCCGCAGATTCCCATCGAGCATCCTGAAGGGATCACCAGGCCCGCAGAGCGTGCTGCTGCAAGAAGGGTATCAGTCTCGGCGCATTTCGCTGTGACGCCAGACGAGGCGAAGATGATCTCAGCCTGATTCTCTTCGTTTGGCATGACGTCGTCAGGTACGTCCTCGGCCTGCTCCGGCTCTGCCGCGAAGCTTTCCTGATGGTAGCGACTCATGTCGTAGCCGAGACCCGCAAGGGCCTCGCGCACGGCCCGCATGAAAGGCTCAGGTCCGCAACAGAACACCTCGCGCTCCAGATAATCCTGCGCCATCAGGCCCAGCATGATCTGGTTGAACATCCCCCGATAGCCGGTCCAGGACCGGAAGGGATCTGCCTCTTCGACGACCCATTTCAAATCGATGCCGACGATGCGCGACGCCATCAGTTCCATCCTGTCGCGCAGGATGATGTCGGACGGGCGGCGCGCGCAGTTGATGAAAACAATGTCCGGCTCGCGCCCGGAATCGTAGAGCCAAGTGGTCATCGCAACCATCGGTGTGATGCCGGAACCGGCCGAGATGAAAAGGTATTTCTCGACCGGATGATGGACAATCGAGAATTTTCCAGTCGGCCCTATAGCCTTGATGCGCGCGCCTTTGCGCAAATTGTCGAGCATCCATCTGGTGCCGATCGACCCTTCTTGCGCCTTGACCGTGACGGTGAGGGCAGTCGGACGCGAGGGCGAAGACGAGATCGTATAGGTGCGATAGGCCGGCCCCCCAGGAATTGGCAATTCCAGGGTGACGAACTGTCCCGGTTCATGATTGAACAGCGCGCCTGACGGACTCTGAAAGCTGAAGGTCACGACATTCGGCGCTTCCGGAGTACGGGTGACGCATTCCAACTCTTCTGCGTCGGTCCAGAACGCGAGTTTTTTGAATGCGCTCATCGGCTTATTCCGCTGCAACTTGACGGGGCGCAAGCGCGCGCTCAAGCCAGGCTGCATACCAGTCGACAAACTGCGTCACGCCGCTTTCCTGCCCGGGCGAATAGGGGCCAGGGATATAGGCCGGCGATAAGATTCCCAGCTGGTTGTTTTCGACAATCTCGCGGTCTTCGTCATTGGTAGCGATCCAGACCTCGGTCAGGCGCTTGAGGTTGTAATCCACACCTTCGACCGCGTCCTTATGCACAAGCCAGGTGGTGGTGACTTCGGTTTCAGTGGCGCTGATCGGCAACACCCGGAAGGTGAGGGAGTGGTCCGGCAGGAAGTGGTTCCAGGTAGAGGGATAATGGAACACGAGTAGCGAACCGGCGTCGGGCGGCGCAACCCGGCCAAGGTTCTTGGTGACGGCCGCCTTGCCGTCCATCGTATAGCTCATGGCCTTTTCCTGAAGCGGCATACGCGCCAGGCGGTACTGCCCGTCTCCGGCGAGTTGGAACTGCGCCGGCGCACCGGCGGCCGAGCAACGGTCGAAATGCGCCTGGAGCTTCGCCGATACCCTTCCATCAGCCTGAACGCCGGCGACTTCGGGATCGAGCGGGAAGGAGCGGCACAGCGCCGGATGATTGCTGCTGCAGTGATAACATTCGCGGTTGTTCTCCCACACCAGCTTCCAGTTGCCTTTTTCGATGATGGTCGACGTGTACGCGACCTTAGAATCCCTAAGGTCGTGGACTTCGAGATATGGCTGAGCCATCTGGGCGAAAGCCTCGAAATCAGGTGGAGTGGTGGACAGGCAGATGTAGATCAAGCCGTCGAGATTGCGAAGATTGACGGGCTTGAGACCATGTTTTGACGCATCGAATGCTGGGCCCATGTCATTCGCCCAGATCAACCTACCGTCAAGTTCGTACGTCCACTGGTGATAGGGGCAAACCAGCTTGGCCACCTGGCCTTCGCGTGCCTTGCAGATCAGCGACCCGCGATGACGGCACGAATTGTGAAAGGCGCGGATTTCGCCGTCGCGGTCTCGGACGACGATCACTTCATAGGTACCCACGCGCATCGTTACATAGCTCCCAGCTTTCGCAAGCTGGCACGCCGGGGCCGCGTAGAGCCATTCCTGGTAGAAGATGTGCTCGAGGTCGAGCTGGTAAATCGTCGGCGATGTGTAAAATGGCTGCTCAAGGGCATAGCCCGAGACGCGGCGCGCTAGCAATTCCTGGATCGAGGGGGAAGGGGTGTTCATGCGGAAATTCCATAGATGGCAGACCTATTTGGAATGAAATTCTCGGGCTTGAACGCCTTTTGCGCAACAGCAGTAATTTTCAGCACGAGTTAGTTCAGCTAATGTCTTCCACGCCGCGAGCTCCTATGAGCCAAGCGGTTACAAAGGGGTTTGATGCCAAGACCGTACGATCTCTCCTCGGTGACCGCACTTATCTGCTTCGAGGCGGCCGCCCGAAATGCAAGTTTCAAGAAGGCCGCTCAGGAATTGAACGTGACACCCGCGGCTATCAGCCACCAAATCAAGGCGCTTGAGGGTGACTTGGGATGTAGCCTGTTCCTGCGCAGGAGCCGCGGTGTTGAGTTGACCGAGAAAGGGGCGTTCTTGTTCCTTGCGGTGCAACGCGGGCTTGAGACGATTTCCGACGCCGTTAGTCACACGCGCGATCGGCCGGAAGCCGCAGACGTGACCATCCGGATAACGACGGCCGTCAGTTCGCTTTGGCTTACACCGAAGATTTCAACCTTCTGGAAAAGCCATCCCACCATCACTGTCTCACAGATCGTGAGCGACGTGCCTAGAGCAGCCATCCGTTGCGATCTAAGTATTCAATACGGAGATGCGCAGGAGAATCTCGAAGAGTGTCACAAACTCTTTCACGATCGCATCGTGGCGCTGGGAACGCCAAAATTCGCCGCTGAGCATGGCATTAGCCGAGTTGAGGATCTGCTCAAGGCACCTTTGATTCATACGAATAACGAGGAAACCGACTGGGAGAACTGGCCGGACTGGTTTCAAGCGCTTGGACACACCATCCCAAAGGGCCGCAGGTTTTCAGTCAACAACTACATGATTGCCCTCCAGGCCGCTCAGGATGATATCGGGGCGGTGTTGGGATGGGATGGATTGGTCAAAAGTCTGATGGATCAGGGACGGCTGGTCGCACTTGTGCCCGACAATATTCCATCGCCCAGGGCATTTTATCTGAAAATCCATCCCAGGGCAGGCCCGAAAGCCCGGCTCTTCGCGGAATGGCTCGTAAAGAGCACATAGCGGTTTACCAAAATGTTTCTGCGCGGGACCGAGACAGGCTAACGCGAAGGGGTGCCGTCCGCTCGTAATTGCTTTGACTGATAATACTCCCGAGGCTGCCGAGCCCACAAAGGGTTGGGCTCGCGCTGGTTGAGCTAAACGTCCGCGTGGCAGACTTGCATGTCGCATTCGGCATGTTCAGTTCCGTTTTGTGTAAGGCTCGGTCGCCAACGAGTGTCAGTGTGCTGCCATTCGGGGATTTGACATGAGCAACATCGCAACGTCAGGCAGAATCAGATCAGGAGGTCGTGCAGCGCGACAAATCCTGCGTACAACCCCCGACTTTCAAATGCTGCCCGGTTTGACCCGTGGCATCCCCGTCTGTGAGGTTATGGATGGATCCCAAGTCGAGAAGATCGACAATGCCTCCATGCACATCCTCGAAAACATCGGCGTGCTTTTTCGCGATCCGATCGCGCTGGACGATTGGAAACGCGCCGGCGCCAAGGTCGAGGGAGAGATGGTCTACCTCGACCGTGGATTAGTGCGTGAACTCATTTCCACCATCCCATCGGATTTCATCTACCATGCGAGAAATCCCGCCAACAATGTCCGTCTCGGCGGACGACATTCGGTCTTTGTCCCGATGACGGGCGCTCCCTATCTGCGCGACCTGGATGATGTTCGGCGCAATCCCATGCTCGAAGACCTGGCGATGTTCCACAAGCTGAGCCACATGATGCCCGCACTGCATTCGTCGGCACATCACATCGTGGAACCTTATGATCATCCGATCAGCCAGCGGCATCTTCGCATTACCTATTCCTCGATGAAGCATTCCGACAAGATGTTCATGGGAATGACGACGAGCGCCAAGAACGCCGAAGATGTGATGGATATGTGTGCGATCCTCTTCGGCGAAGATTTCATGGAAACGCATCCCGTCACTACCGGCAACTGCAACGGAAATTCCCCGCTGGTCTGGGATGAGGTCATGCTGGGTGCAATGCGGGCGTTCTGTCGGCGCAATCAGCCGGTGCTGTGCTCTCCGTTCGTGCTCGGCGGCGCCAACACGCCAGCCTCCGTGCCTGCGACCGTCGCACAGCTTAACGCCGAGGCACTCTCGGCGCTGGCGTACACCCAAGTCATCCGCAAGGGGACGCCGGCGATCTATGGCCACTACCTGTCGACCGTCAGCATGAAATCCGGCGCCCCGATGGCAGGCACGCCCGAGATCTCCCTAATGAACTTCATGATAGGGCACAAATGGCGCGCCATTATAACCTGCCATGGCGCACATCGAGCCATCTCGGTGGGGCCAAGACCTTCGATGCGCAAGCCGGCTATGAAAGCGCAACGACGATGTCGGCGGTCCTGCATTCGGGCGCGAACTACATCTGGCATTCTGCGGGTTGGAATGAGGCCGGGATGCACTGCTCGGTCGCAAAATTCGTCGTAGACGCGGAGCAATGCGCCATGGCCTATCGAATGGCCGAGGGACCTAAATGGGACGATTTCGATCAGGCCCTAACCGCGATTCCCGATGTCGGACCGGGCGGGCACTATCTGGGCCATCCTCACACATTGGAGAATTTTCAAAAAGCGTACTTCATGCCCGAACTCTTTGACAACAACTCGGTCGAGCAATGGCAGGCGGAAGGCGCCCTCGACACCACGAAACGCGCCCTGAACCACGCTCGCCGGCTGCTGTCGGAGTACCAAGAACCCAAGCTCGACGAGGCCAAGGACGAGGCGCTGAGGGACTACATCGCTCGTCGTGAGCAGGAAATCCCGGCAGCCGATGAACTCAATCAAAGCTACTAGTTTTCTGATGGCTGGCGAGTGTCTGCGTTGAAACGACAATGCAAGGGCGGCTGAACTGTTGCTCGTGAAGAAAAGGAAGGCTGTGATGAGGGGTAAAGTAGCGCTGGTGACCGGCGCGGCGGGCGGTATAGGGTCGGCAGTTGTGCGAGCCCTTTGTGCGCGGGGTGTGAAAGTCGCGGTCGCCGATCGAGACGTCTCGGCGGTCGAAGCCGACGCCCATTTTCCGGGCGACCTCCGCGACGCCGCCTATTCGGGCGCACTTCCAGAAGCGGTCGCCAAAGCCCTCGGCGGCCTTGATATCGTCGTCAACAATGCAGGTGTCATCACGCGCGGCAAAGTCACTGAAACGACTGACGCAGACTGGTCGCTGTCCCTAGGTGTCAATGTCGAGGCGCCGTTCCGCATCAGCCGCGCCGCGATACCGCTCATGGCCAAAGCCGGCGGAGGCGCGATCGTCAACATCTCTTCCTGCTGGGGCGTACGACCCGGCCCGAACCATGCGGTCTATTGCATGACGAAGGCGGCCATCGCATCGCTGACGCAATGCATGGCAATCGATCACGCGCCGCAGGGCATCCGGATCAACGCCGTTTGCCCCAATGAAGTGAACACGCCGATGTTGCGCACCGGCTTCTCGATACGCGGGCTTGACCCGGATACAGCAGTTGGGGAGCTAAACAAGACCGTACCGATTGGCCGCATCGCCGAACCGGAAGACATTGCCGATGTGGTGGTTTTCCTCGCATCCAACGAGGCGCGCTACGTCTGCGGCGCGCTTGTTGAAGTGAACGGAGCGAAGTTCTGAGTATGGGCCGCTTCACCGGAAAGGTGGCGCTCGTCACCGGCGGGCGCAGCGGCATCGGTCACGCCATTGCGCTTCGCCTGCGAGAGGACGGCGCGCGCGTGTTCACCGCACAGCGAGGCGATCATGCCGAGTTCGAAGCGAGGACCGCCGACTTCGCCGACGGCGGAGCCCCCGAGGCCATTATCGACGACGTCGTCGGGCTCGCCGGGCGCCTCGACGTGCTGGTCAACAATGCCGGCATGATGCAGGAAGCCCGCGTCGAAGACGTGTCGCTCGCCGACTGGGAGCGGACCTTGCGCATCAATCTGACCGCGCCGTTTCTCCTGATCAAGGCAGCCCTGCCGCACCTGCGCGCAGTGAAGGGTAGCATCGTCAACGTTGGCTCGATCGAAGGTCTCGGCTCCAACTCGAAGCACGCCGCCTACTGCGCGTCGAAGGCTGGTCTGCATGGGCTGACCCGTGCCGTGGCGGTCGATCACGGCGGGGAAGGCATTCGTTGCAATGCAGTGGCGCCGGGCTGGATAGACACCGACCTCAACGTTGATTTCATCAACAGCATGCCCGACCCGGTCGCCTTTCGCCGCGACATCGCCCGAATTCATCCCATCGGTCGCACCGGCAAGCCGGAAGAGGTTGCAGCCTTGGTTGCCTGGCTGGCATCCGAAGAGGCGGCTTTTGTCACTGGACAAGTCTGGACCGTGGACGGCGGCCGGATGGCGAAGCTCAGTCTGCCACAGTGATTAGCGGGCGCCGAGCGTTGCGCCGCCGTCGATGACGATGTTTTCCATGGTTATGTGGCGGCTACGGCCCGACAGCAGGAACAGGACGAGATCACAGACGTCCTCCACCTCGGCCATGCGGCCGAGCGGGATGCCAAGGCGGTAGCGTTTCGGGTCACCCTTCAAAACGCCTTCTCGACTGCCTGTTGTCGTCTGAAAATGTTGCTGCATTGCGGTGTTCGTTGAGCCCGGCGATACGATGTTGCAGCGAACGTCATACTCGGCAAGCTCCAATCCAAGACACTTCATCGCATGAATGATGCCGGCCTTGGAAGCCGGGTAAGAGCCGAGCCCCATGCGCGCCGCTGTGCCTGAATTCGACCCCAATGTTACGATGCTGCCCGCATGTCGCGATGCCATATGCCGCGCGACCGGAAGCGTGATTTCCAGTGTGGAGATCAGGTTGAGATCGATAACCCGACGCAGGCTTTCAGGGTCGCAATGCAGCAGACTGCCTGTCTCCAGCATACCGGCGGCATTCACCAGCCCGATGATATTGGGATCGGTATCGATCCAGGTCGCCAGTCGAGCGCCAAAGGCTCGCGCGTCGCGAAGATCAAGAGCTTCGGCAACCAACCCGGGTGCGGCGTCGCCCACACCCGCGGTGAGCGCCTCAAGTTTCTTTTGAGACCGTCCTACCGCGATCACTCTTTTGCCCTCGCGCAAGGCTGCCAGAGCGATCGCCTTGCCGATACCCTGGGTCGCGCCGGTGACAATGATCGTGCCTGTTCTCTGCATCGGATTGGTTTTATTCATCGCGCGCTTTCCATTCCTTCCAACGCAGCAAGAAGTTGGCGCCAATCTGGCGAAACGGTTGCGGTGGCAGTTTCCTAGGCCGCGCTTGGGCCGTAAAATAGTCCGTGACAATGCTGGTCTGTCCGCAGGCCAGTTCGGCTGCGCCAATGCCGGTCAAGGTCCCGCGCGTCGTTCCAAGACCGTTCTGGACGCAGCCGGAATAGACGCCGTCGTCGACCTGGCGCATCACGGCAACGCCGTTGAGCGTCAAGCATAGGTGTCCGGACCACGCATACTCCATGGTCATGCCCGCGAGGCTCGGGAAGCGCTGATCAAATTTGCGCTGCATGACTCTGGCGGCGCGCTGGAGGTCGGCTTGCGTCGCCTCGCAGTTCGGCCTCAGCACTGCACAGGTGCGTGTCACGACTCGGTTTCCGCCCTGCCCGAGGTCGATGCGACGCACGGTGGTGCCCATGGGATCGGAAGGTGTAACCCCCCAGCGTGGCTGGCCGCCGAGGCTTTTGAGCGCTTCAGCATCCAGTTCGGGTGTCATCACGGCGAACAGAAATATCTGCATTAGCCGGTCTTGCTCGAAACCGAAGCTTTCCAGATGTCCGTTGACGGTCAGGATCACACGCGGGGTGCTCACCGAGCCGGTTGGCGCAATCACGCGCCAGCATCCGCTCTCGCGCACGAAGCCAGTGACCGGGCTGTCCTCGAAGATGGTGACGCCTTTGCTCACGAGACCAGCACCGAGACCGCGGACGTATCCGGCCGGCTGCAGCATCACCGTACCGGGCGTGTAAAGCCCGGAAACGTAATGCGACGAGCCGGTGACCTCACGCATGGCCCGTTCGCCGAGCAGTTCGCTCGGCTCGCCGAGCTTTGTCAGGTGGCTGGCGTAGCTCCTGTTGTGTTCATCTGCAGCGGCGCTCGCTGCACCGTTGATCTTGCCAGCTGGGTCAAAGAAGTTCCGGTCTATGCCGTATTCTTCGACGGCATCGCGTGCATAGGCGATGGCGTGGCGATTGAGCCCGATCATTGCGCGGTCGTCGCCGTCGCCGGAATAATTGTCAGACTGCACTTCGTGCGGCAGGTCGATCATGAATCCTGAATTACGCCCGGTGCCCCCTTCGGCCAGTCGCCCGGCTTCGAGAACAGTGATACGCGCTCCCGGCTGCAATTCTGTCAGCCGCCTTGCCGCTGACAGGCCGGCGAAACCACCGCCGATGATGACGAAATCGGCGGTGCTGTCGCCCTCAATTCGCGGGAGCGACACCTGTTGTCCAAGGATGGCGTTCCAGGCCGCCGGTCCTAGACGTACCGGCAAGCGCCGCGCGGAGTATGAGCTCAATCCACAGCCTCATCGGCGTCGTCGGCAAGGTCGACCCAGATGGTCTTGATGCGAGTGTACTGGTCGTGCGCGTGAATGCCATTGTCACGGCCACCGAAGCCAGACGACTTGAAGCCCCCGAAGGGTGTCGTGATGTCGCCTTCGCCGAATGAGTTGACAGTCACGGTGCCTGCTCGAATGGCGCGGGCGCCGCGCAACGCGCGCTTGACGTTGCTGGTGAAGATCGATGCAGCAAGGCCGTATTCCGTGTCGTTGGCCAGCGCGATCGCCTCCTCGAAGCTGCCAACCGTGAGTACCGAAAGTACCGGGCCGAACACCTCCTCGCGAACGATCTTGGAGTTCGTGTCTGTGACGTCGATGATTGTGGGTTCGACAAAGCCGTCCTTGGCCTTGCCGCCGAGAAGCACTTTTTGCCCCTTCTCAAAATAGGAACACACCTTATCGAAATGCGCCATCGAGACTAACGCGCCGACGCGATTTTCCGGATTGAGCGGATCGCCCATCGGCCATTCCCGCGCGTGCGCCACCACCCGTTTCATCAACTCGTCTTTGATGCCGCGCTGGACGATAAGACGTGAGGCCGCGCTACAGTTTTCGCCCATGTTCCAGAACGCGCCGTTGACAATGTGGGCGGCGACACGGTCGAGATTCTCGGCATCGTCGAGAACCACGGCTGGATTTTTGCCACCCATCTCGAGGGTCACCTCCTTGAGATTGGAGTCGGCCGAATATTGAGGGAATCGCCGTCCTGTCGCGGTCGAGCCGGTGAAGGACACCATGTCTACATCCATATGGCGTCCGAGAGGTTCACCAACTTCGGCGCCGCCACCTGGCAGCACATTAAATACACCCGCGGGGACGCCCGCTTCCATCGCGAATTCGGCAATTCGCAGTGCGGTCAGCGTCGTTTCCTTGGCCGGCTTGACGATGACGGAATTGCCTGCCGCAAGTGCCGGACCGATCTTCCACGCCAGCATCAGCAGTGGGAAATTCCAGGGCAGGACGAGGCCCACGACGCCGATCGGCTCCCGAACGATCATTGCAATATGGTTGTCGGAGGTTGGAGACACCTGATCGTAGATCTTGTCGATAAGCTCCGCATGCCACTGCAAGCAGTGGATCGTCTCGGGCACGTCGACGTTCTCGCAGTCATAGATTGTCTTGCCGCTGTCGAGGCTTTCGAGAACCGCGAGTTCGCGGGCGTTGCGCTTTATAAGCTTGGCCATGCGGAGCAGAATCTGCTTGCGTGCTGTCGGATGCAGGCGCGACCAGCGACCGTCCTCAAAGGCGTCTCGTGCTTTCTGGACGGCGAAGTCCACGTCCTCGGCGGCGCATGCCGCGACCTTGCCAAGGACTTTTCCAGTCGCTGGATTGGTCGTATCGAAGGTTTTTCCGGAGATCGCGGGCCGAAAGCTGCCGTCTATGAAGGCCTGGGTCGGGAACTCGATCTTGGCGGCAAGCGCTGCATATTCTTCGTGTGTGAGAAGATTGCCCATTTTCATGCCTCCGCCTGGATTTTCGAGATCGTCCGCTTCAGTACCTGGACGACCTGTTCGAGCTCGCGCATATCATCCCTGTTCAGCGCCCGCAGGGGCGGCCTGGGGGGGCCGGCCTTGAAGCCGGCCATCTCGCAGCCATACTTGATGCACTGAATGAACTTGCCGCCTTGTTCAAGCACGCGCATCAGCGGCATCATGGCCGACATAATGCGTCGGCCCTTGGCAAAGTCACCATCGATTGCGCAAGCCTTGTAAAGCGCGATGTGTTCTTTCGGCAAAAAGTTAGAGCCGCCGCAGACCCAGCTGCGCGCGCCCCATGCGAAGAATTCAAGCGCCTGGTCGTCCATCCCGCACGACATCTGAATATGCGGATAGTCTCGCGCCAGAAGATGGACGCGGTTGATGTCGCCGGAACTTTCCTTGATGGCGCAGAAATTCCGGCTTCGCCCCACCCTGTCGAGAAACTCTTCGCCCATGTTGATGCCCATGCGGCCGGGATAGTTGTAGAGCATGATCGGAAGGTCGGCCGCGCGGTCGATGGCAAGCGCATTCAAGGCATTCTCGCGTTCCGTTGGGACCGAATAGGGAGGCGAGCCGATCAGGATGGCAGAGGCGCCGATACTCGCTGCGGTGTCGGCCATCGTGATCGAATCGGGTAAGCGGATCGCGCCGGTGCCGATGATCAGTTCTACCCGATCTCCGATGACCTCCTTGGTAAGCTTGGCCATCTCGATCCGTTCATCCATGGTATGGGCGTAGTATTCGCCTGTCGATCCGCCATTGATGATGCCTTGGACACCAGATTCGATCAGATGCTCGACCATCATGACAAAACTATCCCGATCAATCGAACCGTCGTCGTGATGCGGAGTGATGACAGGTGTGTAAATACCCTCGAACTTCATAATTCCCTCACTTTCACTCGGCGACGGGTGCGCGACCCAAAGGAATCTGGATGCTGGGCACGCGGACAAAACTCTCGATTTCTGTTCGAGACAATTCCCAGTGCGCAATCGCTAGGGCGGCGGAGCCGTCAGAATCGGCAGCCTCGATCAACTCGATGAATTCATCGTGCTGGTCGGCGGCTATGGCGCGCTGCGCTGCCAGTGCCGGATTGCGCGGATTGTAGAAGGTCATGCCAATGCGGGTGTGGTCGATCAGCAGCCGCCGCAGGCTTGGTATCAGAAAATCATTGTCAGCCATCTCGCCAATAACCGCATGGAAGCGTTCGTTCATAAGGGCTCTACCTGCGGTGTCTCCATCGCGGATGGCGGCACGAAAGAGCAACTGGATATCCTTCAGTCGCATCACTTGTGCCGGCTTGGCATTCTCCGCAGCCAGCCGCGAAACAGCCGAATAGATCATCGGTGCGGCAACGAAGAAGTTGCGCAACGTCTTGTGCGTCATCGGGGCAACTTGAGCTCCGCGATTTTCGTGCAAGACGAGATAACCTTCTCCGGCGAGCTGGCGCAGCACTTCGCGAAGCGGCGGACGCGAGATTGAATAGGCATCGGCCAGTTGCGTCTCGTCGACGTAAAGACCGGGTTCCAGGTCTTGGGTCAAAATTCGCCGCCGGAGCGCATCCAGGCAGATCGCTTTCCTACTCCGATTGTCCTCTTCCATAGCCCCCGCTCCCGATCGCCTCGACGCGAACCTTAGTGAAGGTTCTTTGTAGCGGGATAAAATACATATTGTCTACAGCTTCGTTTTGTGTTTTTTAGCGCAGGTAAGATCGCCAAGACGGGCGACTGGGAAATGGGGCCGATCATCCTGCTGCGATTCCAACTGGCGAGCGTTTGCCACGTTGTGATCATGAAATTGCAGCATTCTAACGCTCTATACAAGCAATCTGAAGGTGCGCCAAAATATATATGAGAGCATGCTTATCGAATTGCTACATTCACATCACTACAGAGGAGAATAAAGTGAAGAATATACTTCCTTTAACGGTCGTCATCGCTGCAACATGTTTTGCTGGGTCAGCTTATGCAGATTGTGGCGATGTTTCATTGGGTGAGTTTAGCTGGCAGTCCAGCCAGGCCATGACGAATGTCGATCAGGCGATCTTGCAGACAGGCTATGGCTGCAACGCGACCGTCGTGGCCGGTGATACCGTCCCGACCATCACCGCTATGATTGAAAAGGGCCAACCGGATATAGCCTCTGAGGCGACACCGAGTCTGCTTGGAGCAGTCTACACGGATGGGGAGAAGGAAGGCCGGATCAGCCAGGTTGGCACGGCAATCAGCGACGGTCAGGTTTCGGGTTGGTACATTCCGGAATACTTCGCCAAGGCGCATGCGGACATTAAGACAGTCGAGGATGCCATGAAGCATCCAGAACTGTTTCCCTCAAGCGAGGACTCGTCGAAGGGCGCTGTCATCCAGGGCCCGCAAGGCTGGGGCGACACCGTTGTCACCGCTCAGCTCTTCAAGGCTCTGAATAACCCCAACTTCGTCATGGTGCCGACCGGATCGGCCGCTGCTCTCGATGGTGCCATTTCGAAGGCATATGAGCAGAAGCAGGGCTTTATCACCCAATACTGGGCGCCTACCTCCCTTCTCGTCAAATACCCAATGGTGCGCCTCGAGATGGCACACGATGAAGCTGAATGGGCACGCTGCACCTCCAAGCAGGACTGCCCAGACCCGAAGCCGAACTATTGGAAGCAGGCCGAGATGGTCACGTTGGCAAGCAAGTCGTTTTCGGATCGCGCCGATGCGGCTGTCAAAGACTACTTGGCCAAGCGCAGCTGGAACCAGGCAGAAGTTAGCAAGGTGATGGCTTGGATGACCGATAACCAGGCAAACGGTGCCGATGGTGCCAAGTGGTTCCTGAAGAACATGCCGGAAGTTTGGGAGAAGTGGGTTCCCGCCGAGGTCGCAGCGAAGGTCAAGGCCGCTCTCTAAAACCTGAGACTACCGGAAGGCCCCGGCGACTCCGGGGCCTCCCGGATCGCAGGCCGTCGTCCAATGGACCAAAATGCCCTTTGCCCGTGCGATGGACAAGGCGGAATTTAAATTCGCCGCCGCCGATCCGGCATGCACGGTTTCGGCGCAAGGTGGCGCAGAAGGGGGAATAGATATGGATTGGCTGTTCAAGTTCCCTCAGGTAAGTCCCGAGGCTCTTCTCGCTATCAAGCGCGGCATTGACGGTTCTCTCAAAGCGCTGACTCGCCTGTATGGCCAGTCTATCGAGAACTCTTTCTATCCACTGCAGCGTATGCTGACTTTCTTTGAGAACGTCATGACAGGTGCGCCGTGGCCGCTCATCATTCTGGTGCTCGCCGGCATCGCTTGGTTTGCGTCCCATAACAGGAGCGTGGTCGCGGGAGTGGTCGGCACGCTGATCGCTATCGGTCTCCTGGGCCTCTGGCACGATGCTATGCTGACGATCTCGCTTGTTTTCGCCGCGACGATCTTCTCCATCGGTATCGGCATTCCCCTGGGCATCATGATGAACCGCTTGGAGCGTTTCGGCGGTGTCCTTAAGACACTCCTCGACGTCATGCAGACCATGCCGCCCTTCGTTTACCTCATTCCCGTTGTCATGCTGCTCGGCATCGGCCGCGTGCCCGGTTTCATTGCCGTCGTTATCTATGCCATCCCGCCGATCATCCGCCTCACCGACCTTGGCATCCGGCTTGTCGATAAGGAAGTGCTCGAGGCGGCCGACGCCTATGGCTGCTCACGCTCCCAGAAGCTTTGGAAGGTTCAGTTTCCACTCGCGATGCCCACGATCATGGCCGGTATCAACCAGACCATCATGATGGCGCTGGGTATGGTGGTCATCGCCTCTATGATCGGCGTGCAAGGCCTTGGACTCAACGTGCTTCAGGCCATCGCCAACCAGTATTTCACACAGGGAATATTCAATGGCTTCGCTATTGTCGGCATCGCCATCATTTTCGACAGGATCAGCCAGGCATATGGTCAGCGGCTGCAGAAGCACCGAGGCGGCGCGGCATGAGCAGCAACGAAACTTCGATCGAGATTCGTGATCTCTATAAGATATTCGGGCCTTCGCCTCGGCAGTACGTCGATTCGATTAAGAACGGTCTGACGAAGACCGAACTGAGCAAAGTCCATGGGCATATTCTGGGCCTGAACAATATCAATATCTCGATGCCGGGAGGTAAGATCCAGGTTGTCATGGGCCTTTCGGGGTCCGGGAAGTCGACTCTGATCCGCCACGTCAACCGGTTGATCGAACCAACCTCCGGTTCCATACTTGTTAACGGGCGCAACGTCCTGGACATGCCGGAAACGAAGCTGCGTGAGTTTCGGCGCAACCATACTGCCATGGTTTTCCAGCGGTTTGGCCTGCTGCCGCACCGCAGCGTCATCGACAACGTGACGTTCGGGCTGGAAGTGCGCGGGATGGAAAAGGCCAAAAGCCGCGAGATCGGCATGCGCTGGATCGAACGGGTCGGTCTCAATGGGTTTGAAGCGCGCTATCCCAATGAGTTGTCGGGCGGTATGCAGCAGCGGGTCGGACTCGCTCGCGCCCTGAGCAACGACGCCTCCATTCTGCTGATGGATGAAGCCTACTCGGCTCTTGATCCGCTGATCCGAACCGACATGCAGAAGATGTTGCTGGAACTGCAAAAGGAATTGAAAAAGACCGTGGTGTTCATAACTCACGACCTCGACGAGGCACTTCGGCTTGGCGATTCGATCGCGATTCTACGTGACGGGGAGATCATCCAACAAGGTGACAGCCAGCGTATTCTAATCCACCCCGCCGACGACTACATCAAGCGTTTCATCAAGGATGTGAACCGCGCGCGTTACCTGAAGGTTGACGCGGTGATGGAGGCGCTCGGACAATCCGACACCGGTTCAATGCCAAAGTTGAAGTCCGGTACCACGCTCGAGGTCGCCGCCGGAGAACTGACGAGTTCATCCTTCGATACGGCTATCATCATTGATGACCGTGATCGCCCTATCGGAGCGGTTTCCCTACGCCTGATCACGGCGGCCATCTCATCGGAAGGCGAGGCGGAGGTGAAATGATCGGGATCCGCCATCCGATTGTCGGGGGCAATACGTCAAACAATAAGCTCGGGAAGCTATCCGACCACGCCTTTACCGGCAGGGAGACAAGAGCTTCAGCCGGCACAAAGCAGCACACTCAGCAAGCCAGGATCGAGCAGCCTGACTACAATCTTGTGCGTCAAAAGTCCCTCGAACCAGGCTTGGCACGATCGCAGACGCCCCAACGTTTTTTGTTCGCTTTGGTTGATGACTTCACGCATTTCGCGTTTTCATGCGCGAGCGAGCCGCTTCGTCTCGCCAATCTTGTGAGCGGAAAGCAACTCTACACATGGTCGCTTGGCTCGGCGGACGGAGCATCAGCTAGAAGCTCCAACGGTTTCGAGACCAAGGTGCATCACAGGTTCGATAGGCTTCCGGCATGTGACATGCTGTTCGTGCTCTCTGGAATAGACATGCAGCACAAAGATATCCGCCTGCTGGTCTCGGCAGTAAGACGGGAGCGCGCCCGCGGCGTGCAAATCGGGGCCTTGTGCTCGGGTGCACACATCCTGGCCCGGGCCGGCCTTCTGGACGGTGCGCGCGCCGCAATCCATTGGGAGTACCATGACAGTTTCCGCCAGGAATTTCCCCAAGTAGACTTGGTCCGCAGCGTATTCGTCGCGGACGAAAGGTGCATCACCGCGTCAGGCGGCACTGCTGCCACAGATTTGATGCTTCACCTGATTGAGAGGAAGCATGGTCGAGATCTCTCGATCGCCGTGGCCGAGCAGATGGTTTACAGCGGCGTTCGCACCGCCAACTCTGTACAGGGCTTCTCGCTACAGGCGCGCAGCGGCATCCGAAGCAGGCATTTAATCGAGGCAATTCAGATCATGCGCGAGCGAATCGAGGAACCGCCGTCTGCCGCTGAGATCGCCCGCCGCATCGGAATCACGCCTAGGCAAGTGCAGCGTCTCTTCGAGAGGTACCTCCAAACGACACCCAAGAAGTATTTCTTGGAAATCCGGCTCGAGCGCGCGCGACATTTGATCCTGCAGACGGAAACCGCTGTTACGGAAGTTGCCTTCGCTTGCGGGTTTGCGAGCCACGGTCATTTTTCCAGGCTGTACAAAGCCACCTATGGGGAATCGCCGTTTGCGCACAGGCAGGGAGGGCGGCTTGTCCGTCGTCAGGAATGGCCGACAACGCGCAGCCGGGAAGTATCTGAAGAGTCCAGTCGGCACGGCCTCCAAAGGCAGTTTTCCGGTATCTGATCAGCTTGCTCCACAGCAACCAAACTTGGCGTGGCTCGCTAGAAGATTCCGACGCTCGACATCTGTAGGCCAGAGAGGGAGATTTGCACGTGAGCATCGAAGCGCGCATAGGCATCATTGGCGGCAATGGCTGGCTCGGGAGCGCCATAGCGCAAGCAGCTGTTTCAAGCGGGTCGATTGATCCGACCCGCTTGACGTTATCTGGACGATCAGATCGCCGCGTGGACATTCCGGGTGCAAAGTGGACCCATGACAACAAAAATTTGGTCGAACGTTCAGACGTAGTAGTTCTTTCGGTCCGCCCAGATCAATTTCCAGGAGTGCTCATTGATGCCCGCGGCAAGCTGGTGGTGTCCGTAATGGCCGGTATTTCGGCGCAGACGATTGCTGACGGCACGAATACGCACGAGATCGTCCGGTCCATTCCCAATGCTGCCGCCGCGATCCGCCGGTCCTTTACCCCGTGGTTTGCAACGGCTTCGGTCTCGGCTGAAAACAAGCGCGTGGTCCACCAGCTGTTTGAGGCTTGCGGGGAGTCCGCCGAGGTACCGCTTGAATTCCACGTCGACTATTGTGCGGGTATGACAGGCACCGGTGCGGCTTTTCCAGCTCTGCTTGCCGAAGCGCTCGTAGCACATGCCGTCAGCCAAGGGCTTCCGCCCGATTTTGCCAAACGCGCCGCCAAGGGTTTGGTGGCCGGTGCCAGCCAGCTGTTTGCTAGCGGCGATGTCGACCCGGCAGACATCGTCAAAGAAATGATCGACTATCGCGGCCTCACCGCCGCGGCGTTGCAAGCCATGCTGGATGGAGGGTTCAACCATGTCGTGGCAAGCGGACTGGAGGCCGCCGCCGCTAAGGCTGCGACAATCATTCGTAATTGAAGCACGAGGAGAAATCAGGATTTGGAAAGCCGATCGACATTGCTGGAAACGTTTGTGGCGGCCCTCGATGAGGCGTTTGCAGTTGCCCCCATGGAGGCGGAAGCGGAAGCCTCAGTCGCCCGAATTTTTGAAGCACTTCGCGTAGCGGGCACAAGCGGCACCGTACAAGGCACGCGAATCCCGGTTTGCCGGCATCTTGGAAATGCCTATTCCTTTGGGCGGTCAGGATCAGCGCAGCTCGCTCGCGTCACGGATGCATTTGCTGCGTTAGAGCCAAATCTGAAATGGGCTGTGCGGCCAGCAAATGGGCCTTTTGCCAGCGAGAACTGGTCGACTGGTCACGCAAACTCGATGATCATCGGGCAAGGAGGTCTCGAGCAACGCAAGGACGTCGCCGTCGGCGCTTCGCTGCTCGCCCCCGATGTTCGATACCCTGATCACAATCACGGGCCCGAAGAAGTGTACCTCATCTTGTCACCAGGCCGTTTCCAGCACGGCAATTCGGGTTGGTTCGAGCCGGGTGTCGGTGGGACACTCTACAACGAACCGAACATCCGGCACGCTATGGCCTCAGACAACGCTCCATTGCTGGCTTTCTGGTGCCTATGGGTCGGCAGCCAGCCCCCTGCTGACCTTGGCAGACCGGTTAAGTCGTCGGAATAGAGATACTTATCGCGTGACCAAGAGATTTGCATTTTTGCTGGTTCGGGATTTCACGCTTTCGCCCCTCTCGCTGTTCATCGACACACTGCGCCTGGCAGGCGATGAAGGGGACAGGAGCCGTCGGGTCGAATTCGACTGGCAGATCATCGGCGATCATGGCCTGCCGATCAGGGCGAGTTGCGGCGTCGAATTGCTCCCTGGCAAAACCTCGGGCAGACCCGAGGATTTCGACAACATTGTCGTGGTCGGGGGCCTTCTCGACAAAAGCCGCGGACTAAGCTCCGATGGTGAGCAGTTTCTTCTTCGCGCTGCCGAGAAGAAAATACCGTTGACCGCGCTCTGCACGGGAAGTTTCGTCCTTGCCCGATATGGCTTGCTGGATGGATACAAAGCAACCGTAAGCTGGTTCCATATCACAAATTTTCGGACGTCATTTCCCCAAGTCAACGCAAACGCCGACAGTCTTTACTCGGTCGATCGTGATCGCGCGACCTGCGCTGGAGGTACGGGCGCGGCCGATCTGGCAGGTTTCTTCGTTTCCCAATTGATCGGCCAGAAGGCCGCGGAGAAGGCGGCCAAGATCCTCGTCCTTGACCGTATCCGCAGCACCCGCGATGTCCAACCACTTGGCGATCTATTTCCAAATGCATCGAGCCGGGTGGTAAGACGAGCTTTGCTGTTGATGGAGAGCAATCTGGAAGAGAAAATGTCTGTCACAGACATAGCCGGTCGGGTCGGTTGCTCCCGGCGGCAATTGGAAAGGCTCTTTGCGGCTGAACTCGAGCTGAGCCCGATGGCGTCCTACCTGGCCCTGAGGGTGCACTGCTCTAAATCCTTGCTTGAAAATAGCGATCTGCAGATTGGCGAAATCGCGTCCAAGTGTGGCTTCACGAACGCCGGACATTTCAGTCGCGTTTTCCGCCAGCACACCGGCGTTAGGCCGACCACGATCAGGAGCGGCTGATTTGTTGCCTGCTTTGACAGAGGCCGTGAGTAACCGTGACGGGCCAAGCACAAGACCGCCCGTGCGGCTGGCTTAGGGCACCTCGTGAGGCGCCTGGAGAACGGCGGCGTGACTGTCTCGGTCGTGCCGACAAGCGGGATACCCATAGTCAATCCGCCATCAAGGGTTCGATCGTCGCCTGTCATGGGGTTGGTCGTCGAATAGCAGGAGGGTGATGCTTCGGCCGCCAAACTCACCGACATCGAAACCAGACCTGGAGACAGCGGCTCAACTGATCAATGCAGCGTCGAAAGGACACCTCGTGAGCTTCTCGTACCCGTCCTCGGTTATCAGGACCTGCTCTTCGAGTTTTACGCCTTCACGGCCCCCGACGGCACCAATGTAAGCCTCTACGCACAATGTCATGCCTGGCTCGAGGATGTAGTCGAACGCTCCCGGAATGAAATCTTGAGGGTAATAGATCGCAGGATATTCGTCACACAGCCCGATACCATGCATCATGACCCCGTATCGTTGATCTACGAATTCTTCAGGTAGTTTGTGGCCGCGCTGGGTGAGCTCAGTGAAGGCGATGCCTGGCCGCAAAAGTTCCATGTTGGTCGTTATGTGCTCAAGAGCTATGGCGTGAAGTCTGCGTTGTTCATCGCTGGGGCGCCCATCACCGCAAAACCAGGTTCGCGAAAAGTCTGCGCACATACCATATGGTCCCACCATATCGGTATCGAAGGCAACCAGATCTCCTGCCGCTATCCTTCGGGGTCCTGCTTCCTGCATCCAGGGATTTGTCCTCGGGCCAGAAGTGAGTATTCGTGTCTCGATCCATTCGCCTCCGCGCGCGATGTTTTCTGCATGGAGAACTGACCACAATTCGGTTTCTGCAATACCTGGTCGCAAAAGCTGGCGCATTTTCGCAACCGCGATTTCGCACGTTGCCAGGGAGCAGCGCATGGCATTGATCTCGTCGATACCCTTTACAGCCCTTGCATGCTCCATGAGTTGCATACCGTTGCAGATCTCGATGCCGGCGGCGTCCAGTGCGCGCAAGCCGGGGATCTCGATCTTATCGACTGCAAGGCGGCGGTTCTTGCCCCCATGCGTTCGCAACAACTCATCAATTTGCCCTGCAAAACTTTTGGCAACGGCTTCCTCCTGATCGCCAGCCGCGAAATAGTAGAAGCCCGCACCGTCCATGCGAATCTCGTTCACCAATAGCAGATGCTCCGAAAGGTGCCCGCAGTGATGGAGGTCCCAAAGAACAACGTAGCCACCTGCTGAAACAAAAACGGCCCGTGACGGATTGTGCGTGATCCAAAGATGCATGTTCGAGGAGTCAGTTGCATATCGGATGTTCAATGGATCGAAGCATAGCACGCCGGCGTAGTCCCGCTTGCGTAGCTGGCTCACGATCCGTTGGAGGCGCGTGCTTCTCATCCGATCGAGGGTGGGAGCCGAGAGACCCAATGCAGCCCACTCGGCAAACGCGATGTCCGTCGGTCCTATTTCGACACGATCATTGTCGTCGATGCTCCCATCAGGCCTTCGCGCGATCTCTCCCCTAGTGGGATCGATTTTATGACTGATGATCGAAAACGAGGACATGTTGGCGAAGTCTCTTGGGTTCGGCAAAGAATGCCTGTGCCTCTGTTCTGCGGGTATCGGCAGTATGGGTACTCAGTTGCGGACGTTGTGCTTGCGCTTCATGAAATCCTTGGCCGTCTCGACCGCTACCGCCGCGTCGCGGCAATAGGCATCGGCGCCGACGGCCTTGCCGAATTCCTCGTTGAGCGGCGCGCCGCCAACCAGGACGACATAGTCGTCGCGAATGCCCTTTTCCTTCATCGTGTCGATGACGACCTTCATGTAGGGCATGGTCGTGGTCAGCAGCGCCGACATGCCGATGATGTCGGGCTGGTGCTCTTCAATCGCTGCCATGTATTTCTCGACCGCATTGTTGATGCCGAGGTCGATGACGTCGAAGCCGGCGCCCTCCATCATCATGCCGACGAGGTTCTTGCCGATGTCGTGGATGTCGCCCTTGACGGTGCCGATCACCATCTTGCCCTGCTTGGGCGCGCCGGTGGCGGCGAGCAGCGGCCGCAGGATGAACATGCCGGCCTTCATCGCGTTGGCGGAGAGCAGCACTTCGGGAACGAACAGGATGCCGTCGCGAAAATCCTCGCCGACGATGCGCATGCCTTCGACCAGCGCCTCGGTCAGCACCTTGTAGGGCACCCAGCCGCGCTCGAGCAGGATGTTGGTGCCTTCCTCGATCTCTTCCTTCAACCCGTCATAGAGGTCGTCGTGCATCTGCTGCACCAACTCGTCGTCGGAAAGCTCGGAAAGGATGATCTCGTCGTCGGCCATGTCGGGTCGCCTCACGCATAGTTCAAAGGAGGTCGGCACCCCATGCTCGATGGCGCACCGACCAGGCTTCCGGTTGGAGCCTTGGGAGTCTGCTAGGCTGCCAGCCAGACTTTCTGCAAATCCATCTGGAAAGTCTGATGGATTGCATAATTCTGAACTTTTTTGTTCATGTGACCAAAGAGGCTTTGCCAGAACGGCTGGATGATGACCCCAGAATCCTGCAGCACGTCTTCGATGTCCTGCATCAGTTCCTTCCGCTTGGCGGCGTCGCTGACCGAGAACGCCTTTTTGAGCTTGGCATCGAAGTCGGCGTTTGCGTACGCAGTCTCATTCCACGCCTCGCCAGTGCGATAAGCCAGCGCCAGGACCTGCACCCCGAGCGGTCGCATGTACCAAACGGTCAGCGAATAGGGATACTTCGCCCAGTCGTTCCAGAAAGTCGAACCCGGAAGCACCGTGCGCTTGACCTTGATGCCGGCCTCTCGAAGCTGCGCCGCAATGGCGTCACCGGTGTTTTTCTGCCAGTCTTCGTCGATCGAAATTAGTTCATGCTCGAAGTCGGCATGTCCGGATTCAGCAATGAGTTTCTTCGCGCCCTCGACGTCCCGGCTCTTCTTGGGCAAGGCATAATATTCCGGATGGATCGGCGCGACGTGATGGTTTTCGCCGACCGTTCCCCGTCCTGCATAGCCGAGTTGAAGGATGGTGTTGTTGTCGACCGCCATCTGCAGCGCATTACGGACCTTCTTGTCGTCGTAGGGTTTGTTGGCCGTGTTGGTGCGGCACACCAGCGTCGTTGCGGTGGCGACCTCCGATTTGACCACGTCCATCTTGTCCAGAATGTCGATGAAGTCAGCCGGTGTCTCCATATTCACATCGATCTCACCGGAGTCGAAGGCTGCCACCGTTGCCTGGAAGTCGGTGCCATAATCGATGAATTGCACTCCATCCAGCAGAGCTTCGCCGCCCCACCATTTGCCATTCTCCCGCCGCTTGACTTCAGCCTTGCTGCCGACCGCGTAGGATACCAGTTCGAAGGCGCCCGTTCCGATCGGCTTTGCGACCGGGTCGGCGCCGCCGGCATCGAAACTGCGATGGACGATCAGTCCAGGGTAGTCGGTGAAATTCGCGATGATGGCGATGTCCGGGTCGCTCAGCTTGAGCTTGACGGTATGGTCATCGACCTTGACGATCGCTCCATCTCTCGCCTTGCCGGTCTTGGTATCGATCAGTCCCCCGACGCGCGCGGCCATCGAATTGCCGGAGACGCCCTTCTCGCACCAGCGGGTGATGTTGAGGACTACGTCATCGGCGTCGAAAGCGTCGCCATTGTTCCAGGTCACGCCCTTCCGGACATGGAAGACATATTCGGTGGCATCCTCATTGACCTCCCAGCTTTCCAGCAGGACAGGTTCAAATGTGAATTCATGTGTGTAGCGAACCAGCGGTTCGAGCCAGCAGCGAGAAATGTTGGCAAGTTCAACCCAGTCATAGGTACGTGGGTCTTTCTGCGCCTTGACCGGCATGGACACGCGCAGAGTCCCGCCCTTCTTCGGCTCGGCCGCGCGTGCGGGCTGCGGCAATGCCACGCCGATCAAGCCGTAGGCCATCGCAGCCGAGGCGCCGAACGTGCTTGCAAGCGCGAGAAACTCGCGCCGGTCCATTTGTCCGGCTTTGACGTCGCTCGCCATCTTTTCGATGGCAGCCGGAACGTGATTCCCATTGCTTCTGAACAGTCCCATTTTCTTCTCCCTTGTTAGTGTTTCCCGGATATTGATCGCGTGGGTTCTTGGGCGGATGCCTAGGCGAGGCTTGGCGAGATTTCCTCCTTGCGATGCGCCACGAATGCATCGAGTTCCTCGCGCACGGCTGGATCCATCTGCGGCTGCTCGTAACTCGCGATGATCGATGTCGCTTTCTCACGGCAGCGCTGCGCCATATCCTTGGAGCCTTTGACCTTCCACTGCTCATAGCTGAGGTAATCGAGGATCTCAGGCGCGAAGAATGCGTCCTTAAAGCGCTTGAGCGTGAAGGAATCTCCGAGATAGTGGCCGCCGGGGCCGATGCGCCGCACTGCCTCGAGAGCGTCGTCGAAATGCTCGAACGAAATCCCCCGCGCGTATTTTTCGATCAGCAGGTTCTGTTCGGCATCGGCGACAAACTTCGCCATGCAGCATACGAGGCCGGCCTCATCCCAGCCGCCCGCGTGCATCATCAGGTTCGCGCCTGCGCTCGCCCCCGACATGTAAGCGATCGCCGACTCGTAGCCGGACTGAGCATCAAAGGTCTTGGCGGATGACTGGGATGCAGTCGTTCGCCACGGCAGACCATACCGCCTTGCCAGTTGGCCGATGACGGCGTTGATCAGAGTGACTTCGGGCATGCCGGACATCGGGGCGCCGCTGCGCATCGACACCGAGACTGAATATTGCCCATAGATCATTTTGGCGCCGGGCCTGACCAACTGGGTGTAGGCGAGGGCTGCCAGCGCCTCGGCGTTCAACTGGGCGATTGTGGCCGGGATGTCGGCGGGAGTGTTTGCGGCACCGAGCACAAAAGGCGACAGCAGGACGACCTGGTTCGCTTCGACGAAAGCGCGGAGCCCTTCCAGCATGGTCGAATCCCAAACCAGCGGTGAGTTTCCCGATACGTGCCCCATCATCACCGCGTTCTGGTCCATAAAAGCCGTGCCATGGACGATCTGCCCCATGGCGACCGAGTCCTCGGCTCGCTGTCTCCCGGTCGTCAGACCGAAGAAGGGCATGTTGGTTTCCACCAGGCTCGAATGGTTGATGTGCAAATGGCGCCATGGAACAGCGATGTCGGTCGGCTCACAGGTGAACCCGCCGGCGATATGGAACCCCGGCAGCATCTGGGTCAGCCGGTTCATGTTCCGCAGATCCTCGATCGTGGATGCGCGTCGCACACCCTGAAGGTCACGGACGTTTGGCGCGCCTTGCATGGCGCCGAAGGTCATTGTGTCCGGCGCGATCTCGAAACGCTGTGACGGATCGCGAGATGTCATCTCAAAACGGGATGGCGCCTTGGAGATCAGATGCATCAGCATCTCGCCATCGAGGCGCACACGCTGGCCTTGGACGTCGGCGCCAGCCTCCTTCCATTGCCGGATCGCCGTTTCATCGCGGAATTCGATTCCGATCTCGCGCAAGATCGCCAACGAAGCCTGGTGAATGCGCTCAAGCTGCTCAGCCGTGACGGCCTCCACAGGCCGAATGCCGTACTTGATGGTCGAGACGCGAGGCCTCTTCTCTGCTTCCCGGGCGGCTACGACCGACGCGCGTCCTCCGCGGCGCCGGATTGCGGGAGTATCAGTGTCCAACATCGCGTTTTCCCAGAGGGGCGCAAAAGGTCGCCGTCAAAAGAGCCTTCTTCGGTCCGCGTAAGGAACGCGGCCCTGCTCATTGACTTTGATGATAGGGTTCGGCGAACGCCCTGAGGACTCGCAAAAGGTTTCGCTGGCGTTAAACTCAGTTTATACCTGGGTCGACGGCGCAGGTGCCGGTTACCTGGTAAGGATAGCCGACGCGGCGGGGTCAGGAACCGGGGCGCGACGCCGGTAGCCGGTCTAAGGGCGCAATTCCTTCGACTGAGCGAGGAACCAGTCCACAAGAACCTTGCACTTCTTGTTTTTGCCGGCATCTTCATTTGACAAGAGGAAGAAGGCGCGGTCGGTCTTGATCTCGGTCGCGATGGGCCGAACCAGCTGGCGGTTGTTGAGCAGGTGTTGGGCGGTCAGGGACCATCCCAATGCGATTCCTTCGCCTGCAAGAGCTGCTTGAAGCGTCAGCTGATAGTCATTGAATACAATGTTAGGCTTTGTCTCGTTGGCATCTCCGCCTGCAAGCGCGACCCATTCCGGCCAGCTCATTCGCTTGCGAAAAGCATCGGACGAATGAATGAGCTGGTGTCGAACCAATTCATCGACGCTCTTTGGAGCGGCATGTGCCAGAAGATATGCGGGGGAGCAGACGGGAAAAATGATCTCGTCGCATACGAACCAACTATTCGTACTGTCAAAATCCCGTGGGCGCACCCATACGGTGACGTCCACTTCGTGATCGGGCTCGATATCCCGATCGGTGGCGACAACCTTGATCATAACGTCCGGATGTTCTTCCTGGAAATGATAGAGTTGAGGCGCAAGCCAATGTGCGGCTAGGGATGTCGACGCAGCAAAAGTGATGTATTTCTTTCCGCGATCGGAGATGGTCTCAAGCCTCTGTTCCAGACGGCGGAAACTGGTGCGCACCTCATCGTAGAGCTGCCGGCCAGCCTCCGTCAGCTGCACGCCTCGATTATCACGGGCAAAGAGCGCGGTCCCGCAATGCTTCTCGAACGACTTGATCGAGTGCGAGACGCTCGGTTGCGTCACGTTGAGCTCGCTGGCTGCGCTTTTGAAACTCAGGGTTCGGGCAGCCGCTTCGAAGACAAAAAGCGAATGCGTCGAAGGCACCAGGCTACGAAGCTTTGACATGAAGCAGTTCTATATCAGACGCCATCTTTTCCGTCTACGAGATGCCCGCCAACTGGTCTATTCGAACAGGGAAACAATGCGACCGCGGATTGTTGCCAAGCCTTCGTCATCGGTCGCCTGAACCCAGCGAGTTGGCAGTGAATTCGTTCAACCAAACGATGACGAAAGAGCGCAAAGTCGTTCAGCCACCCCATCCCGAACCGACTATGTCCGGTTGGTACACTACGTCAGGGCCGGAGTTGGCGCTGCTACCTCAAGAAGGCGACGTTGCATGTGACTGCCTGGTGATTGGCGGCGGCTGGATGGGGCTGCACGCGGCCCGTCGATTTGCCGAACTCAACCCGCAGTCTTCGGTTGTCTTGGTAGATGCCGGCCGCATTGGCAACAATGCATCCGGACGGTGCATGGGTTTCGTCATCGATCTCGCGCACAATCCCCGGAAGCGCGATTTCGTCGAAGACATCAAAGGGAACAAGGAAGAGTTGTTCGTTAACCTGGACGGGATCGCCTACATCCGAAGCGCTGTCGAAGAGCATGGGGTCGATTGCGACTGGGACGCGCAGGGAAAATACCACAGCGCGGCCACCGCTCACGGCGTGGAGGACCTGCACCGCTTTTCGGCGGCGCTGGATAAGCTTGGCCAGAACTACAGCTGGGTGGAGACCCCCGAAATTCAGGCGATCACCGGCAGCAAGCACTACATCAAAGCCTTGCATCATCCCGGCACCGTCTTGGTCCAGCCTGCGAAATATCTCCAGAATGCGACAAGAAGCCTGCCCGCGAACGTCACCGTTCACGAAAACACCCCCATCGTGGCGGTGCAGTTCGGGGCACCGAAGCACGTCTGCGAGACCCCCACCGGAACTATCAGGGCGTCGAAGGTCATCATCTGCGCGTCAGGCTATCTGACCAAGTTCGGTTTCTTCGACAACCGCGCCATACCGCTGTACACATTTGCGAGCATGACACGACAGCTCACCAAGAGCGAGCTTTCGCAGGTGGGGAACAAGAGAGCTTACGGACTTATCCCAGCCAACAGCTTCGGCACGACGGTTCGTCGCACGATCGACAACCGGCTTTTCCTTCGCAACGTCTATTCCTATGCGACGGACTTCAAGACCACCACGCAGGACGTGATGAAGGCTCGGGTGCAGCAGCAGATCGCATTCGATCGGCGGTGGCCGGAGCTCTCGTCGATGGGATTCGAGGCCAGTTGGGGTGGCCTTCTTACTCTCGCGCAAAATGGCGGAATGGTCTTCGGCGAGTTGGCGGAGAAGGTCTACGGCGCCGCATTCTGCAACGGTACAGGCGTCGCGCGAGGAGCTGCCTTCGGCAAGGCCATAGCCGACCTGGCGTCAGGGCGATCGTCGCCGGTAGTCGACATCCTCAAGACTCGCGCAAGTCCCAGCAAGCCGTATCCCAGGCCTGTCACAGCGATGGGCGTTCGAATCGTAACCGCGGTCCGTTTCCGACAGGCCGGAGCTGAAGTCTAGATACAACGAGAGAGATCATGGCGGACCTGAAGGGCATAAATCTGGCAATGCAGACACCGTTCGATGAGAATGGTGCGATCAACTATTCGATTTTCGAGGATCTGATCGACAAGTACGTCGCCGCAGGTGTTCACGGGCTGGTGCTTGGCTCAGGGACCGGGCAACATCCCTATCTTACCGAGGCCGAGTGCAACCGCCTCTACGAAGTAGGCGCAAAGCGAATAGCTGGTCGCTGCAACGTCATTTGCCAGACCTCCGCTTTGAATATGGACGAAGTCATCAGAAGGTCGCGTCACGCGGAGTCCGTCGGCGCCGACGCATTGATGGTGCTGCCACCCTACCTGGAGGGTCCGAGTGATGAGCAGGGAATCTTCGACTTCTACAAAGCGATCGATGCCGAACTGGGTATCGACCTGGTCGGCTACAACATCCCACAGGCCACCGGCATTTCGGTTTCACCGCAGCTGTTTGAGCGCCTGAGCCAGTTGAAGAACTTCAACTACATCAAGGACAGTGCAGGGGACTTTACTGTCCATCAGGAATACCTGCAGACAAGCGGCACGGTCCTCAATGGCTGCGACACCACCACACTCTACGCGTTGATGGCCGGGGCACGCGGCGTCATATGGGGCGGTGCGAATTACATGCCTTCTGAAGCGGTCGAGCTATATAGATTGGTGGACCGCAATGAGTACGAACAGGCGCTAGCGCTCTGGCAGCGCATGTTGCCCTCGTTGCTCTTTATCTGGAGGTCGCCCTATACGCCGTCGGTGCTTCGAGCGGCGCAACTGCGCGGCTACGGGACAGGAAATGTTCGCAGCCCATTAAGGAAGCTATCGGCAGATCAGGAAGCGCAGCTTCGCCGTTCGCTTGAACCGTTGGGCGTCTAGAGCGAAGAGAGGCGAGGGCTTCGTGAGAATCGTTCATGTTGGTGCGAGTGGCGTGATCGGCAAGGCCGTGTCGGCCGAACTCGGCAGACGGCATGATGTCATCGCTGTCGGCCGAAGCACCGGCGATTTCCGGGTCGATATCGACGATCCCTCGAGCATAAGTCGAATGTTCAGCCAGATCGGCGAGTTCGATGCCCTGGTATGCACAGCGGGCACGGTTCATTTCGCCCCGCTCGCGGAGTTCACCATTGAGCAGTATGCAATCGGCTTGCAAAGCAAACTTATGGGGCAGGTGAACCTTGTCAGACTTGGACTTAAATTCCTTCGCGAGGAAGGATCGTTCACGTTGACCTCCGGTCCAACGAACGACGATCCGATACCGCTTGGGACATCGTCCGCGATCGTCAACGGCGCGCTCGAGGGATTTGTCCGAAGTGCTGCAATTGAGCTTCGGCAAGATCGTCGGATCAATCTGGTGGGTCCGACTATGCTCGAGGAGTCCTCTGCACTCTACGGTCCTTACTTCCGGGGTTCGAAGGCCGTCGCGACGAACGACGTGGTGCTTGGTTACGTCAAATGTGTCGAAGGCAAGCAAACAGGATGCGTTTACAGGATTGGATGGTCACGAGATCGCTGACCCGAATGTGGCACAACGGGCAGATCTGCGAGCTGGCGCAGGGAAATACTCTGGATATGAAGACCTCGGCCCGCTTGTTGCATTGGGCACGTTTGAGCGGCGACACATCGATCACCACTCTAGAGCGCCCCCGTATTTTCACAGAGCCATTCAGCCAGATCGCTATGCTCGTCTACCCGGACTGTCACCTTGCCGACGATAACCGCAGAACAATGACCGGAACCATTACCGCGATTGGTGTACGTCTACGAAACGCAATCCGCTGCGTCGGGAGAGGCAATAGCGTTTCCGGATCGAACTGATTGAGATGCTTTCATGCCGGAATTCGTGCACCGCGTTGCAAGCCACACTGTGCATGAACGTCTGCTTCCGGACTGCAAACATCCCGAAAGCCGGAACGTCCGCCCTCAGCCCAGATCAGTCATTGCCAACGCAAGCGTTGCAAGATCGGTGCCCCAATCTTTCGGCTAGCCGCAGTGGCCTTTGTCGCCGATTCATGCTACAGGCGTGCTACGATACGATGAAAATAGATAAACAGAATCAATGGTTAAGGCGATCGTGCGCTGCTTCTCTTCGGGCGCGCCATTTCCGCCGAAACTGTGATTTCCTGCGATCCGCTAGCCGGTCTTAGCCTCACATATGAAGAGCAGGTCGCGGAACACGCTGCCGAGCACCGCCTCATTCGAGTGCTGGAGAACTGGACGCCGCCTATTCCAGGCTTCTTCATGTATTACCCCAGTCGCCAGCATCAGCCTGCCGCACTAACTGTGCTCATCAACGCGCTGCGGTGTTCTTGAAATGGGCCGGTATGCGCCGACCGTTATTCCGCCTATCCCGGATCAGGGCCCAATCGGCCTCGCCCCAGCCAGATACCGCTCATTGTCGAACGGCTCGGCCTGGGTGCTGTCCGGACTCCACATGTGGCGGTGGGTCTCGGTCAGATTGCCGAGATAGACATGCAGTGCGCCTGAGCGGGCACTGCCGGTGTTGGCGACCGCATGCACCGTATCCGGGGTCATATGCACCACCGCGGGCGCCGCGATGTCGTGGCGTTCCGGCGCATCGATCTCGCTGCCGTCGACGGGATAGATGAAGTTGGTCTCGCTGCCCTTGTAGATGCCGATCAGCGCATCCATCAGATGGTTGTGCGGCGGGTACTGCAGGCCGGGTGACAGCGTGATGTGGTAGATGGTCAAGTCAGGGCTGGCGTGCAGCAGCACCTCATCGTCGTCTTCCTCATGCGCGAGCACGCCTGATGCATGGAAGCGGTCGGTGTGTTCGCGCAGCACCGCCTTGACCCGTTCGAAGACATGAGCACCACCTTTGGCTGCGTTGACGATATCGGCGGTTACGGCGTAAAGAGGCGAGTTGGCGGCAAGAGACATTTGTCGTCATCTCCATTGGGAAGCTCAACCAATACAACTGAGATGCTCAGGCTAGCGAATGCCGACAGACCCGTCAACCGGATGCTCGAAACGGGCAAGCAGACTACGCGGGCAGACCACGCGGGCAGACCACACGGGCAGGCAGATATGGCTCTTCCGAAATCAGTGTCACCGTCCGCCGTCAAGGCGCCGTCGACCGCCGACATATTGCGCAGCGAGGAAGCTTATGAGCAGCTGAAGAGCGACATCGTCGCCTGCGTCCTGCAACCCGGCGAAAGCCTGACCGAAAAGCAGATCGGCGACCGCTACCAGATCAGAAAGGCGACGATCCGCTCGGCTTTGGCCCGCCTGACGCAGGAAGGGCTGATCAAGAGCGAGCCGCGCCGCGGCTATGTCATCGCACCGCTCAGCCTGCGCGACGTCAACGAGATCTTCGACGTCCGCAGCCTGATCGAACCGGAAGTGTTCCGGGTGGCCGCGGCAAACCTCACCGAACGCGGGCTCGACGACATCAGGCTGGCGGCGCAGAAGGTGCTGAAGCCGGAGACGCTGCGCAGACATGTCGCCTTTCTGGCGGCCGACCGCGCCTTTCGCCTGGCCCTGGCCGAACTCTCCGGCAATCTGCGGCTGGTTCGCCTGCTCGACCAAACGCTCGACCAGTCGGAGCGTGTCCTCCATCTCGGCTTCAAATCGCGCGACTTCACGCAAGCGATCATCGGCCAGCAGAAGGAGTTGGTGCTTGCCTGCGAGCTGGCCGAAGTCTCGGCCATCGCAAAGCTTGCCCGCTCGCAGTGCCTGTCGCTCAAGAAGCAGGTGCTCGAGGCCTTGCTCGCCGGCTCCAAGCTGCAGGACGCCAATTTGCAAAGCTTCGCCTGAGGCGCGAAGCCCGCGCTCTCTGGCCGATGCTTACTCGTCGATGAAGCGGATGTCCGCATCGGCAAGGCAATAGGGCGCGTAGCGGAAATCGCGGATATGGCTGACCTTTCCATCCTGCCAGTCGACCAGCATGAAGCCGCGCACGGCGTCATCTCCCGCTTGCGGGCTGCGGATCAGGATGGCCGGCCTGCCGTCGACGAAGCCGAGCGACAGCGCCCAATCCTGGACACGGTCGTAATTGCCGAAATAGTTGGAAACCTGCGCCTTGCCGCGCATGCGGGTGCGATTGACGACTTCAAGCTGGATGTCCTCGGCAATCAACGCGCGCACGGCGTCGAAGTCGCGCGCGTTGAACAGGTCGACATAGCGGCGCAGGTGCCGCTCGTCACCGGCGTCGAGTTTTGGGGCAGGCGCCTGCTCGTCCTGTGACGCCAGCAGGCGCAGCTGCGACCGCCCGCGATGCAGCGCTGCCTTGGTCGCGGCCAGGGTCGCGCCGGACACTTCGCAGGTTTCGTGCAGGCTGAGGCCAAGCACGTCGACAAGGATCACGGCGCTGCGCTGCACTGTTGCCAGCTGCATGAAGCTTCGCAGGCTGGCGGCGGTGGCGAGCCTCGCATCGGCGCTTGCGGAGGGGTCTTCGATCGTCGTCATGTCGGTCTCGCTCATGCGCGCCTGCTCCCGCTGGCGCCGGCGCAGATGATCCTGCGCGGCATTGTGGGCTATGCGGAACAGCCATTGCTCCGGACGCTCGACGGCGGCGTCGCCGTCGATGGCCTGCAGTGCCTTGATCAGTGTCTCCTGGACGATGTCCTCGCCATCGATCACCGAGCCGGCCATGCGGGCGCAGTAGCGGTGCAGCTTCGGTCGCAAGGAGCCGAGCATCGCCTCCAGGGCAACGCGGTCGAGTTTTGCTGTGTTCATCCTGTCCGTTCCCAAAATGCCGGTCTTTGCATTCAAGCCGGCACGACCTCGCCGGCCAGCATACGATAATTGCCGACGATCTTTGCCGGCGATCTGGCAAGCGGCGTCGAGCGGCGTCCGGCATGATCGGCGCTGAAGGCCTTGAAGGCTGCGAGCCCGGTCAGGCCGTCGCCATCCTGGCTGACAAGATGGATGAACTCGCCATTCTCCAGTTCCAGGACGAGGTAGCGCACGGATTGCGGCTTCGTGTCGTCGAGTGCCTCGAACACCTGTGCAACCAGCATACGGTTCTCGGCGATGCTTTCGTCCTTCACGCCGTAGCGGATGAGATTGTAGCCCATTGTCGTCTCCTGTTTTTCAACTCTGCACAGAGAAGACGTTTCGCGGCCTCGAAAAGATTCGTCGCCCGGCGAATCTTTTCGATCGTCCGGATCGTCTTTCCCGTCGACGGCTGCGCGGCAGCCGTCCAGGAGCAGGAGAGACCCATCATGCACATCCAGTTTGCCGAATTGCCGGTGTTCGACCAGGACCGCGCCAAGGCCTTCTACACCGGACATCTTGCTTGCCAAGTGGCGGAGGACCAGCTGATGGGCGACAGCGGCTGGCGCTGGATCGAGCGGACATTTCCCGGCGCCGTCACCAATTTGCATTTCGTCAAACGCCCCGATGACACGCCGGGCACTGAGCCCGTGCTGGTGCTCGTTGATGGCGATGTCGAGGCAACGGTCGCGGGCCTGAAGGCGCGCGGCGTCGAAATCATCACCGAGCCGCAGGAAGCGCCTTGGCAGCCGGGCCGCACGGTCGCCGAATTCCGCGACAGCGAGGGCAACCGCATGGTTGTCGCCAGCAAATGATCGGACCCGGCGCAAACCCGAACTTTGACATGAGAACAACAGGAGAGATGGACATGACCCCCCAAACGTCGACGCTGAAAGTACCGGGCGCCAGCCTCTAGTATGAGATGCGCGGTTCCGGCCCCGTACTGTTGATAATCCCCGGCGGACCGCAGGACGCCGGCGTCTTCGCCGATGTCGCGGGCCACCTCGCCGACCGCTACACGGTGGTCGCCTATGATCCGCGCGGCAATTCGCGCAGCACCTTCGACGGAGAGCCGCAAGAGCAGGACCTCGATGTCCATGGCGACGATGCTGCGCGATTGATCGAGGCGCTTGGCGCCGGACCGGCCTATGTGTTCGGCACCAGCGGCGGCGCCCAGATCGGGCTCAACCTCGCCGCCCGCCATCCCGGCCGGGTTCGTGCGCTGGTGGCGCATGAGCCGCCCAGCATGATGCTGCTCGACGACCCGTCGCCGTCACTGGCCGGCATGCGCGACCTGCACGACACCTATCGCAGCCAGGGTGTCGAGGCGGCGATGCAGAAATTCTTCAGCGAGAACGGCCTGTCGGAAGGGCCGGGTCAGGATGAAGCCGGGCCGCAAGACGGACCGCCTTCGTTCGAACCGTCGCCCGAGGAGGCCGAGACCTTTGCCAGGGTCAGCGGCAATTTCGAATACTGGCTGGCGCATGGCGTCATGCCGCTGTCGCTCTACCGTCCTGATATCGAGGCGCTGCGCGGCCGCCCGGTCGTGGTCGGCATCGGCGAAGAGTCCATCGGCCAGCCGATCGACGGCATGGGCAAGGCGCTGGCCGACAGGCTCGGCAGCAAGCGCGCCGCCTTCCCCGGCGACCATATGGGCTTTGCGCCCTATCCCGACCGCTTCGCCGAGACCTTGCACCTGACGCTCAGAGGCGCGTGAGATCGTCAGTCCAATAGGAAAGGAGCGTCCGCATGCACAATGCGGACGCCCTTCTCCCATGAAATTACCGGCTAAGATTGGTGTATCAGACGGCCTCCCAGCCTTCCTTGCCGCCGGCGCGGAAGATGGCGTCGATGACCTTCTGGTTGAGCACGGACTCCTCCAGCGTGAAGACACGCTCCTTGCCGCCCTGTGCCGCCCTGGCAAACGTCTCGACCTCGCGCCGGTATTGCTGGGTGCCGGGAAAGCGGAACACCTGCGCCTCCGTATGGTTCTGGTTGTGCAGTTCGATGCGGTGATGGTCGTAGAGCCCGGCATTGAACGGCGAGAACACCTCGATGAAACCCTTCTCGCCGTGAAACACCATCACCTGCCGCGCCGCCATCTGCGTCGAGAGGTAGAAGGACAGTTCGAAGTCGCCGAAATCGGCGCGGATCGAGGAATAGATGTCGGTGCCGAATTTTTTATCGCGCTCGATCGTCGCCTGCACGCGCAGCGGCTCCTTGCCGGTTGAAAACCGCGTCGACACCGTCGGATAGACGCCGATATCAGGCAGCGCGCCGCCGCCGAGATCGAGCTGGTTGCGCATGTTGGTGGGATCGACATTGTAATAGGAGAAGGCGCCCTGCACATGGCGCAGCCGGCCGATGGCGCCATCGGCGATGAGATCGCGCACCTTGATCCATTGCGGGTGGTAGATGACCATGAAGGCCTCGCAGACCAGCACCTTCTTCTGGTCGCGCAGCTTGATCAGCGGCGCGATGTCCTTGGCGTCGAGCGCCAGCGGCTTCTCCACCAGCACATGTTTTCCCGCTTCGATGGCCTTGGCCGTCCATTCGACATGCTGCGAGGTCGGCAGCGGGATGTAGACGCCGTCGACGTCTTTCGAAGCGAGAAGCTCCTCATACGAACCAAAGGCATGCCTGGCGCCGAACCGCTCGCCCAGGGCCTCGGCCTTCGACAGGTCGCGGCTGGCGATCGCGGACAAAACGCCATTCTCGGCCTCGACGATTGCCGGCAACAATTGCTCGCGGCCGATCTTGGCCGTCGACAAAACACCCCATCGGAACATCAGGCTTCTCCTATCGATTTACAGGCGAGGAGGTTTGCCCGAAATTGCGGGAAAAGCCAATGCGGATCGCTGGTCCTGCTAGCCTCGCTTGCCCGTCAGCGTCATGTCGAAATTGACGATATTCGAATAGATCGGCGTGCCGACATCCATGCCGTACCGGGAGCGCAGCACCTTGCCGGTGACGTGGAATTTAATGACGCCGCCCTTTAGCCCGCCGAGCTCGGCAGTGAACTTTTCCGCAAACGTCTTGCCGCGCGCCGTCAGCCGGCCGCTGACCAGCGCCGTGGTGTCGCTGGTTCGGGTTACGCTGGTCGAGCGGAACTGGATTTCGGGGCTGTTGGCCACGTCGAACACCGCATCGGAGCGCAGGAAGGCGTCGATGCGGCCCTGGCCGGTGCCGACGCTTTCGGGATAGATGGTGAAGTTGACCGCGGAACGGCCGACATCGCTGTTGTCGATGCGGATGGAGCCCTTGAAGCGGCCAAAGGCGCCGTCGAGGCCGCCGCCACCGACCTTGCCGATGGAGAAGCGAATGCTGGAGCTGGCCGGGTTGACCGTGTAGCTGCCGGCGGCGTCGCCGAGGTCCACAGCGGCGGAGACAGGCATGGCAAGGCAAGCGGCAACAGCCGCCAATCCGAAGATGCGCGCATACATGGGTTTTGTCCTTCTGGGGCAGGCGAAGTGTTGCGCCCTCACTCCAATGAACGAATGCGCGGCGCGCCCTATTCCATGTCCTGATCTGACGAAGGCGTGATCATGCGCGTGAGCACGCTGTCGTGGAGCCAGAAATGATGCCGCAGTGCCGCCAGTGCATGCAGCGCGACCAAGGCAATGCCGGCATAGGCGAGATACCAGTGTGCTACCGCCCAGAAGTTTTCCGCCGCATCGGACACGCCGAGCGGCAGGTTCGGCATCACGAACAGGTTGAACGGCATGCTGGGTATCTCCAGCATCGACACCGAAACCAGTGCCCAGCCGGACAGCGGCACCGCGAGCTGGAAGCCATAAAGCGCCAGATGTGCCAGCGGCGCCGTCCGACGCTCCAGGCCTCCGACCGAGGCCGGCAAGGCCGGGGCCGCATTGCCGAGCCGCCAGGCAAAGCGCAGGATGAGGAGGCCGAGCAGCAGGAAGCCGAAGGATTTGTGCAGCTGGATCAGCTCGAAGGCGGTGCGCTGGCTGGTCAACCGCACCATGATGAAGCCGAGCATGAACTGGCCGATGAACAAGATGCCGATCAGCCAGTGGAGGACGATCGCCGCCCAGCCGTAGCGGGTTGAGTTGTTGGTGATGAATGCCGGCATGGTTGGTGAACGAATGGCAGCTGGGCTTTCTTCCACCCTCCCCCTTGTGGGGAGGGTCGGCGCGAAGCGACGGGGTGGGGGGTAGCGCCCTACGAAGACCCCCACCCCGATCCGCTACGCGGATCGACCCTCCCCACAAGGGGGAGGTGGCTAAGCACCGGCCTTGAAGAAATCCACAAACGCCCGCAGCGCCGGGCGCATCTGGCGGCGGCTGGGGTAGTAGACGAAGAAACCGTCGAAGGGCGGACACCAGTCTTCCAGCACGCGGATCAAGCGACCGTCGGCGAGCGGCGCGCGCACATAATCGTCGAAGACGAAGGCGAGCCCAGCGCCGTCGACCGCCGCCTGGGCGATCAGATGGTCTTCGTCGAGGATCAGCGGCCCTTGCGCCGCGATCTCGATCTCTTCGCCATCCTTCTCGAATTCCCAGCGGTAAAGAATGCCGCTGGAAAAACGGAAGCGGATGCAGCGGTGGTCGGCAAGATCGCGCGGATGGCGGGGTCTTGGCATGGTCGCGAAATAGGATGGCGCGCCGACCACGGCGCCGCGAAGGTCCGGTCCGATGCGCACCGCGATCATGTCGCGCTGCAGGCTCTCACCGAGCCGCACGCCGGCATCGAAGCCGCCTTCGACGACGTCGGTGAAGCGATCCTCGATGACGATTTCCAGCACGATGTCAGGATAGGCCGCGGCAAAGCCGCCGAGCCTGGGCGTCAATGCCAGGTGGGCCGCGGTGCGCGGCACGGTCAGCCGCAGGTTCCCGGCCGGCCGGTCGCGCGCCTCGATCGCCGTTTCCAGCGCCAGATCGATCTCGGACAGCGCCGGCCGCAGCCGTTCGAGCAGCTGCGCGCCCTCCTCCGTTGGTGCCACGCTGCGGGTGCTGCGCGCCAAAAGCCGCACGCCGAGCCGCGCCTCCAGGCTGGATAACTGCCGAGGGCGCGATGGCCAGTTCGCGCGCCGCGCCGCGAAAACTACCGCATTGGGCGACTGTTGCCAGTACAGCGAGTTGAGAAAGATGCGCTCGGTTCATTGCTCTATTTTATAGAACAGCCCGTGCGAATGACAGCCAATTATCGAACGTAAAGCTAGGCGCTATCTCTGTTTCATCGCAACAAGGAGATGCGCCATGAAAACCCGCAAACTTGGTACTGAACTCGAAGTCTTCCCCGTCGGCCTCGGCTGCATGGGCATGAGCTTCGCATATGGCGGTCAGGCCGAGGCGGATGCAATCGCCACGCTGCGCCGCGCTGTCGAGATCGGCGTGACGTTTTTCGACACCGCCGAAGTCTATGGTCCCTTTGAGAACGAGATCCTTCTCGGCAAGGCGTTGAAGCCGGTGCGCGACAGGGTGACGATCGCCACCAAATTCGGCTTCAAGATTTCCGAGGAAGGCTCAGGCCTCGAACGCATGGTCGGCGTCGATAGCCGCCCGGAGCACGTCAAGGCGGTGGCCGAAGCCTCGCTGAAGCGGCTCGATACCGATGTTATCGACCTCTACTACCAGCACCGCGTCGATCCCGACGTGCCGATAGAGGACACGGTCGGTGCCATGGCCGAGCTGGTGCGCGATGGCAAGGTGCGGGCGCTGGGCCTGTCGGAGGTCAGTGCCGCCACCATCCGCCGGGCGCACGCCGTGCATCCGATCGCTGCCGTGCAGAGTGAGTACTCGCTTTGGAGCCGCGACCCCGAAGACGAAGTGTTCGATGTCTGCCGCGAACTCGGCATCGGCTTCGTCCCCTACAGCCCGCTCGGTCGCGGCCTGCTCACCGGCACCATCGCCAAGCCCGAGGCCCTCAGCGACGACGATTGGCGCCGCACCTTGCCGCGTTTCCAAGCCGACGCCATGGCGGCAAACGCCAAGGTCATTGCGACGCTGGAAAAGCTGGCGGTGGAAAAAGGCGTCACATCGGCGCAGCTGGCGCTGGCTTGGGTGCTGCACCAGGGCGACTTCATCGTGCCGATCCCCGGCGCAAGAAAGATACGCCATCTCGAGCAGAACACGGCGGCGGTCGGGATCGAGCTGAGCGCGGCCGAGGTCGCGGCGATTGGAGATGCGCTGTCGCCGGACAAGGTGGTTGGCAAGCGCTATACGGAGGAACTGTTGGCGCTGGTGAATGGGTGAGTGCCTTTACCCTCCCCCTTGTGGGGAGGGTCGATCCGCGAAGCGGATCGGGGTGGGGGTCCTCGTAGGGCGCACCCCCACCCCGTCTCTCTGTCTCCGCCTCGCTGCGACAGCGAGCCGACCCTCCCCACAAGGGGGAGGGTAAGTCTTACCAAGGCACCACCGTAATCTCCGGCCAGCACGCCTTCGCCCTCGCCCCCTTGGCCTCATGCGTGCGCCTGTTATCCATCAGCCGGTTGGGCGTGATGCGAAACGCGAAGAGGTCATCCAGCCCGAACGGCGCCACGACCTCAAGCTGCCCGTCGGCATCGTATCGCACCCCGACCGCATGCGTCTTCGAGGCGAAATAGCTCACCGACTCGCTGGAGCTCGTATAGCGCGGGCAGGGCTGGCCGAATTTCTGCGGATACCACAGATGCACCCGTGCCTGGTTGCGCACCTCGGCCGGCAGAGCCAGCCCCTCGAAATGCTGCGCGGCCCGGCGGATGACCGCGTCCTCGGCCTCGTAGGACAGGTCGCTGTCATCGAAGTAGAAGAGATCGACATCCTTGATGCCGTAGCCCGGCGGCTTGCCGGTCAGGTGGTTCCAGACGCTGTTGTAGAGCGCACCGGACACCACCAGCCAGTCCGGCAACGCCAGCGTCCGTGCCCGCTCCAGCGCGTCGCTGACGAGCGCATCCGCCAACACCATGGCGAGAAACGCTTCGCGCTGGGCTTCGAACGGCAGACCGGAATAGCGCAGATGGTCCATCGCCCTTTGGAGAGCGATTCGCCACCAGACGGCAATCCTCAGAAGCAATTCCAGGAAAAGTGTGTAGCGGTTTTCCCGGGAAAGCGCGCCGCGCTTTCCCTAAGAATTGCGTGAAGGCGAAATATGTAGGGCGGGCGTTAGCCGCTCTACGTTCTCAGCAAGCCGCCCGTTTGCTTGCCGACATTGTCGACGATGCGCTTGGCCAGCGCCTCGAAATCCTCGTCGGTGAGCGTCTTTTCAACCGGCTGGATAGACACTTCGATGGCAATCGACTTCTTGGCGACCCCGAGAGATGCCCCCTCGAAGACGTCGAACACCGAAACGCCTGTGATGAGCTTCTTGTCGGCAGCGAGCGCCGCGCGCACCAGCGTACCGGCCTCGACCGCCTTTTCGACGACGAAAGCAAAGTCGCGCTTCACCGCCTGGAAGGCGGACAGCTCGAGCTTCGGCTTGGTTTTCGTCGGCTTGGCCTTCGGTTCCGGCACGGCGTCGATATAGACCTCGAAACCGCAGATCGGTCCGGAAACGTCCAACCCCTCCAGCGTCTTCGGGTGGAACTCGCCGAAGGTGCCGAGCACTGTCTTCGGGCCGAGCTTGATCGTGCCGGAGCGGCCGGGATGATACCAGGCCGGACCGCCTGGCTCGATCTGCAGCCTGTCGACCGGCGCGCCGCAGGCTTCCAGCGCTGCAATCGCGTCGGCTTTGGCGTCGAACACGCCGACCGGACCGGAATTGCCGGCCCAACTGCGGCCGGAACCGTCGAGCTTGGCGGTGCCGCGGCGCACACCGGCGGCAACGCGCCGCTGCTGGTCGGGGCCGTCGCCCTCATAGGTACCGGAGACCTCGAACAGCGCGACATCGCCGATCCCCTTGTCGGCATTGCGCTGCGCGGCGACGATCAGGCCGGGCAACAACGAGGGCCGCATATCGGACATGTCGGCTGCAATCGGATTAGCGAGCTTCAGCGCCGTCTGGCCGCCGCCGAACAGTTCGGCGTGTTTGGCCGGGATGAACGACCAGGTGAGAACCTCCAGCATGCCCCGCACGGCGAGCGAGCGCTTAGCAATGCGGGTGCGCACCTGCAGCGTCGTCAGGATCTTGGAATTGACCGCGTCATGAGCGCCGAGCGGCTGCGGCGCGATGTTGTCGACGCCGTGAATGCGCATGACTTCCTCGACCAGGTCGGCTTTGCCATCGACATCGGGCCGCCAGGACGGCACCGCCACATCGACGATGTCGTCCGAGCCCTGCGGCTCGAAGCCGAGGCGCGAAAGGATGTCGAGGCTTTCCGCCTTCGGCACCTCGATGCCGGTCAGCCGCTTCACTTCCGAGATCGGGAAGGAAACGATCTTCGGCTTGTAGCCGGCATAGCCGACCACCTCCGTCTCGGTCGGCTCTCCGCCGCAGAACTCCAGCACCAGCTTTGTCGCCAGTTCGACGCCGGGCACCATGAATTCCGGGTCGACGCCACGCTCGAAACGGTAACGGGCATCGGTGATGATGCCGAGCGTACGGCCGGTGCGGGCCGTGGTGATCGGATCCCAAAGAGCGGATTCGATCAGCACGTCCGTGGTGTTCTCGTCGCAGCCGGAATGCTCGCCGCCCATGACACCGGCGATCGATTCGACGCCATTGTCGTCGGCGATCACGCACATCTGCGGCGTCAGCGTGTATTCGCGCCCGTCAAGCGCCAGCACCTTCTCGTCGTCGCGTGCGCGGCGCACGACGAGATTGCCGGCGACCTTCTTGGCATCGAACACATGCAGCGGCCGGCCACGGTCGAAGGTGACGTAGTTGGTGATGTCGACCAGCGCGCTGATCGGGCGCAAGCCGATGGCGATCAGCCTTTGCTGCAGCCATTTCGGCGACGGCCCGTTCTTCACGCCTTTCACCAGGCGCAGCGCGAAACCGGGGCAGAGCTCCGGCGCCTCGATGGTCACCTTGACCGGCGTTTCACCTTTGCCAGGGACCGCTTCGACCGGCGCGGTCTTGAGCCGGCCAAGCCCGCTTGCCGCCAGGTCCCGGGCGACGCCGTAAATGCTGGTCGCATCCGGCCGGTTCGGCGTCAGATTGATCTCGATCACCGGATCGTCGAGATGCGCGTAAGCCGCGAAGCTGGTGCCGACAGGCGCATCGGCCGGCAGGTCGATAATGCCATTGTGCTCATCCGACAGCTCCAGCTCGCGCTCGGAACACATCATGCCATGGCTCTCGACGCCGCGGATCTTGCCGACGGTCAGCGTCACGTCGATACCGGGCACATAGGCGCCGGGCGCGGCGAAGGCGCCGATCAGGCCGGCGCGGGCATTCGGCGCACCGCACACCACCTGGACAGGGGCTGCGCCATTGCCGGTGTCGACGGTCAGCACCCGCAGCCGGTCGGCGTCGGGATGCTGCACCGCCGTCAGCACCTTGGCGATGACGAACGGCTTCAGGCCGGCCTTGTCGTCGACATGCTCGACTTCGAGGCCGATCGAGGTCAGCCTCTCGACGATCTCGTTGAGCGTGGCGTCGGTGTCGAGATGATCCTTGAGCCAGGAAAGGGTGAGTTTCATCACTATGTTCCGTTTTGTCTGTACCCGCCCGGACCTTGTCCATCGGGTCTGGGCACGCTTGTCTTCAAATGGCGCGGCAAGTCGTCGGGCATATGCACGAAGGGCAGCTGCTCGCGCACATAGGCATGGTGCGTCGGCCGGAAATAAGCCGGCATGTCCATGGCGCCCAGCATGAAATAGATGTGGTCTTCCAGCCGCTCGTCGACATAGGCGATAGGCGAGCCGCAAATGCCGCAGAACGAGCGTGTAACCGGGCCGTTCTCGTACATCTTCAGTGCCTTGCCGGTGAAAGCCACCTGCTCGGTAAGGAAGCCGACAAAGGCCGACACCGGCGCGCCGCTGGCGCGCCGGCAATCGCCGCAATGGCAATAGCTGACATGGTGCGGTTCGACCGAGGCCTCGAACCGTACCGCGCCGCAGCGGCAGCCACCGGCGTGCGGCGCCGTCATGCGGAAAGACCTCCGAACAGCGTCGGCATGTCGAGCGGCCGGAAACCGTAATGCGACAGCCAGCGGACATCGGCGTCGAAGAAGGCGCGCAGGTCCGGCATGCCGTATTTCAGCATGGCGATGCGGTCGATTCCCATGCCCCAGGCAAAGCCCTGATATTCGTCGGGATCGAGCCCGCCGGCGCGCAGCACATTGGGGTGGACCATGCCGCAGCCGAGGATCTCCATCCAGTCGGAGCCTTCGCCGAAGCGCACTTCGCCGGGCCGCGAGCGGTCGCATTGGATGTCGACCTCGAGGCTTGGCTCGGTGAACGGGAAGAACGACGGCCGGAAGCGCATCTTGACCTGCGGCACCTCGAAGAAAGCCTTGCAGAATTCTTCCAGCACCCACTTCATGTTGGCGACATTGGCCGATTTGTCGATCACCAGCCCCTCGACCTGATGGAACATCGGCGAGTGGGTAGCGTCGGAATCCTGCCGGTAGGTCTTGCCGGGAATGACGATGCGGATCGGCGGCTTCTGCTTCTCCATGGTGCGGATCTGTACCGGCGAGGTGTGCGTGCGCAACAGCTTGCGCTCGCCCTTTTCGTCCGGCTGGAAAAAGAAGGTATCGTGCATCTCGCGCGCCGGATGCCCTTCGGGGAAATTCAGCGCGGTGAAATTGTAATAGTCGCTCTCGACATCGGGACCTTCTGCGATGGCAAAGCCGAGATCGCCGAAGATCGCCGCGATCTCGTCGATGACCTGGCTGATCGGATGGATGCGGCCGCGCTCGGCCGGCGATTGCCGCACCGGCAGCGTCACGTCGACCGTCTCGGCGGCAAGGCGCGCCGTGACCGCCACATCCTTCAGCTCGGCCTTGCGTGTCGTCAGCGCTTCGGTGACGCGGTTCTTCAGGCCGTTGATCGCGGGGCCCTTGACCTGGCGCTCCTCGGCGCTCATCGCGCCCAGTGTCTTCAGCAATTCCGAGATCGACCCCTTTTTGCCGAGAGCCGCGACGCGCACGGCTTCGATAGCAGCCTCATCGGCGGCCGACGCGACGTCGGCCATCAGGGAGTTTTCGAGAGTATCCAAGCCGGTAGCTATGTCGTTCACGGTCAAACTCGCTGTGTTGGGAGTCAACTTTGAGGTGAAAGTCACTTTCAAGTTGAAAGTTCAGCCATAAGAAAAACCCGCGCCAGCCGTGCCAGCGCGGGTTCCCCAATCAGAATTGCGAATGCTGGGAAGCGCTGGGCTCGGAGGCCGATCCCGAAAAGTTGCAGACTTTTCGGAAAGATCGCGCTCCTCGCTAAATTTCCCTGAGCATGATGTTGTCCAAAAAGTCAGCAACTTTTTGGCATCATGCTCTAGGCGACAGCGCTTTCAAAAGCATTCGGGGTGGTGTTCTTCAGATATTCGAGCGCGACCTTGGCCTTGGCCACGAGTGCGGCGAACGCCTGCGGTTCATGGATGGCCATGTCGGACAGGATCTTGCGATCGATCTCGATACCGGACTTGTTGAGGCCGTCGATGAAGCGGCCATAGGTCAGGCCATGCTCGTGCGTCGCGGCGTTGATGCGCTGGATCCACAGCGCGCGGAACGAGCGCTTGCGGTTCTTGCGGTCGCGATACGCATACTGCATCGACTTTTCGACCGCCTGCTTGGCGATGCGAATGGTGTTCTTGCGGCGGCCGTAGAAGCCTTTCGCGGCTTTCAGGACCTTCTTGTGCTTGGCGTGCGAGGTGACGCCTCTTTTTACGCGTGCCATGTCATGATCTCCTTAAACGCTGTTCCTGAAACCGAATGCTCAGAGGCCGTTCGGCAGAAAATTCTTGATGACCTTCTTGCCATCCGGTTCAGCCAGAACCATCGTGCCGCGGGCATTTCGAATGAACTTGTTGGAACGCTTGATCATGCCGTGACGCTTGCCGGCCGCAGCCGACAGGACTTTACCCGTACCTGTGATCTTGAACCGCTTCTTGGCGGCCGATTTGGTCTTCATCTTGGGCATTTTGCTACTCCGTATTGGTGGCGCACAATCGCGCTTCTTGTTCGCTTCGGGCGGACCAAAAGCCCGAAAAGCAAATGAAACCGCCACGGCATGCCCTGCCGGGCGGTTTTCTTGGAACGGCGGTCCTATACGTCAAAGCGGGCTGGCGCGCAACACCCGAGCGGCTGCGACGCTCTCTCCGCGATCAGGGCAGCCTAAACAGCACCGGCAGAATGCCCGATTGCTGGGCACCATCGATGGTCTCGAACACCGGCAACGCCACCAGAAACACCAGCCCGTCGAGCAAGGTGGTCAGCAAGAGGCGCGGCTTGAAGCTGCCGGTGTCGCCTTCCTGGTAGAGCGACAGCTGGGGGAAGAAACGCGGCACCCGCGCCAGATAGGCTGTGTAGGGCGCGCCGAGAACCTCCTTGAGATACCGTTCCTCGCGCAGGATGACGATGTGGAAGGCGCCGGCGCACAAAAGCGCAAACAGGACGATGCCGGAGAACGAGCCGATCTGCGCCCCGACGCCGGCGGCGGCAACGGTCGAGAACACGTAGAGAGGATTGCGGGTGATCGAATAGGGCCCGCCGGTGACCACTTCGGAGGATTTGCGCCCGCCGATATAGAGTGTCGACCACAAGCGGCCGACGACGCCAAGGAAGATCAGCAGCACGCCGACCATCTCGATCGTTTCATGCACCGGGGTATCGGGCGGGAAGGTCGACTGGCCGAACAGCAGTGCCGCAAAGAGCACCACCACCAGCACCGCAAGCACCATGCGGCGCATGTGCTGGTAGCCGCCCAGCTCCTTGATGGGCGCAGGGTTGATTTCATTGGCCATGTCGGGAATCCGATCGTCGAAAAACTTGCCGGCGATCGCGGCGTCTGGACAGGAGAATAGGCGTCCCGCCGATCGCCGGGACGCCATGAGACAGGATTCAGGCGGATTTAGAGCGCAACGCCCGAACTGATCTAGCGCGGGGCCAGCACCATCATCATCTGGCGGCCTTCCAGCTTCGGCTCGGCTTCGACCTTGGCGATGGTAGCCGTCTCCTCGCGCACCTTGTTCAGGAGCTGCATGCCGAGTTCCATATGCGCCATCTCGCGGCCGCGGAAGCGCAGCGTCAGCTTGACCTTGTCACCTTCCTCGAAGAAGCGCCGCACGGCCTTCATCTTGGTTTCGTAGTCATGGCTGTCGATGTTCGGGCGCATCTTGATCTCCTTGATCTCGATGACCTTCTGGTTCTTGCGCGCCTCGGCCGCCTTCTTCTGGTTGGCGTATTTCAATTTGCCGAGATCGAGAATTTTGACGACAGGCGGCACCGCATTGGGCGAGATCTCGACCAGATCGAGCCCTGCCTCTTCGGCGAGCAGCAATGCGTCGTTGATGGAAATATCGCCGCGGTTCTGGCCATCGGCGTCGATCAGCTGGACCCGGGGCACCCGGATATCACGGTTGGAGCGCGGGCCATCTTTGGTGGGCGCCGCTGCTTTGAAAGGTCTGCGAATGGTCGTGGTCTCCTTGGCCGTTTCGTTCAGGGTTTCAATCTAGAATGTTCAGGACGCGCCAATGTGGTGAGCGCGCGGGCGGAGTCAATAGCACAGCGCTGACAGAAAATCACCCTGATCGCAGGCCTGCACCAAACAAAGGATGTCGCGAGCACTTTCCGCCTCGCCTGTGCCTGTGTCAAAAGACCGGCGAGTAAAATCAGGCTCCCACAATCAGGCCCCCAGAACCAGGATTGATCCACAGCCATGACCGCGACCACCCCAACCCTGCTGGATGTCGACGGCATCGATATCGCGGTTCGCCATTCCTCGGGCGCAACGCCCGGCGTCGTCTGGCTCGGCGGCTACAAATCCGACATGCTGGGCACGAAGGCGCAAACGCTGTCGGATTGGGCGGCCAGGGAAGGCCGCGCATATCTGCGCCACGACTATTCCGGCCATGGCGAATCCGGCGGCGCCTTTGCCGACGGTACTATCTCGAAATGGCTTGGCGAGAGCCTCGCCGCCTTCCGGCATTTCACCGAGGGCAAGCAAATCCTGGTCGGCTCGTCGATGGGCGCCTGGATCGCGCTGCGCATGGTGCAGGAGCTGCGCAAGGCGGGCGACAGCAATGTGGTTGGCCTGGTGCTGCTCGCGCCGGCGCCGGATTTCACCGCCGAGCTGGTCGAGCCGGCTCTGACGGAGGAACAGAGGCGCGACCTCCGGGAGAAAGGCTTTTTCGAAGAACCTTCGGACTATTCCGCCGAGCCTTACATCTACACAAGCGCGCTGATCGAGGACGGCAGGGCGAACCGGGTCATGACCGGGCCGATCGATACCCATTGCCCCGTCCACATCCTGCAGGGCCTGGCCGATGCCGATGTGCCGGCAAGCCATGCGCTGAAGCTGGTCTCGCTGCTGCCGGCCGACGACGTCACCTTGTCGCTCATTCCCGACGGCGACCACCGGCTGTCGCGGCCGCAGGATCTCGACATGCTGCTGAGGGCGGTGGGCGACATGGTTCAGCGGGCGGGGTAGGCAAGAATGCGCATTTCCATCCCGATATCCGCCTTTGTCGCGGCAATCGTCGGCTTCGGCGGCACGCTGGCCGTCGTCATTGCCGCCGCCAAGGCGGTTGGCGCCACGCAAGCCGAAACCGCGAGCTGGGTGACGGCAGTGTGCGTGGCGATGGCGATCGAATGCTTGTGGCTGTCCTGGCGCACGAAAATACCCATCATCACCGCCTGGTCGACACCGGGCCTGGCGCTGATGGCGGCATCGAGCGGGTTTACCATGGCTGATGCGGTCGGCGCCTTCATCGTCACCAGCTTGATTTTGATCGCCACCGGCCTGTTCAAGCCGCTGACCCAGCTGATATCAAGGATACCGGCGTCAGTCGCGTCCGGCATGCTGGCGGGCATCGTCGTCACCTTCGCGCTCAATGCCGTCAAGACCATTCCGGTCGATCCCTGGCTGATCCTGCCGCTGATCGCGGCCTTCTTCGTCATTCGCCTGTTCAACCCGGCGCTGTCGGTGCTGGCGGTGCTGATCGGCGGCGGCATCGCCGCATTCCTGACAGGCCGTGTCGGCGGACTGCCGGCGCCGGAACTGTCGACGCTGACGCTGATTGCCCCGCATTTCAGCGCCGCAGCTGTCATCGGCCTGGCGCTGCCGCTCTACCTCGTCACCATGGCGTCGCAGAACCTGTCGGGTCTCGCCGTCTTGCGCGCCGCCGGCTATCACCCCGAACCCGGCCCGCTGATCGGCGTCACCGGCCTGTTCTCGCTGCTGTCGGCGCCGTTTGGCGGCTCGACCACCAATCTGGCCGCGATCTCTGCGGCGATCTGCACCGGGCCGGACGTCCATCCCGACCCGGCCGAGCGCTGGAAGACCGGACCCTTCTATGCACTTGCCTATCTGATTTTCGCGGTTTTCGGCGCCTCGCTGGTGGCGATCTTCGCAGTGCTGCCGCAGAGCCTGATCGTTCTGGTAGCCGGCCTGGCGCTGATGGGATCGCTCGCCAACGCGCTGTCGATCGCGCTCAAGGACGAGGACCAGCGCATGGCCGCCACGGTCACCTTCGTGGTCACCGCGTCAGGGCTGACCTTGTTCGGCGTTGGCGCCGCCTTCTGGGGTCTGGTCGCTGGCCTGGTCGTGCTTTCCCTCGAAGCGCTCAAAAAGCGATAATCATTTCAGGCCCTTGTCCGGTTTTGGCGGACGTTGTCTTGAATCGCCGTTTTTCTCATCCCATTTCGAATCCACGCAGCCACTCTTGGCTGTCTCCAACCGAAGGAATGGGAGAAAATGAACACATCCGCATTGATCCGCCCGGCCTGGACGCCGGCGACCATCGCGCTGATGGTGATCGGCTTCATGGTGTTCTGGCCGCTTGGCTTCGCCATGCTCGCCTACATCATCTGGGGCGACCGGCTTGACGGCTTCAAGCGCGACGTCAACCGGGCCACCGACGGCATCTTCGCCGGCTGCCGCCGCGGTTCAGACAAGGCCGCGCGCTGGGGCCACGGTTCGGCCCGCACCGGCAATGTCGCTTTCGACGACTGGCGCGAGAAGGAACTCGAACGCCTCGCCGAAGAGCGTCGCAAGCTCGACGAGATGCTGAGCGAGTTCGATGAGTACGCCCGCGAATTGCGCCGCGCCAAGGACCAGGACGAGTTCGACCGCTTCATGGCCAACCGCAACAAGTCGACGGCGCCTGCGAAAACAGGCTCGGCCGAAACGGCCAAGCCCGCGACCCCCAAGCGCAAGGGCCCGAACCTGCTTGACGACTGAGGCTGCGCGCATGACCCCGAAAATCGGAACCGATTTTCGGGGTCAGAGTGCTACAGCGTCCTTTGCGCGTCAGAGACGCGCGGCGCTGTAGGACAGGCCTTGGCATGATGGACGGGCGTCGCGCGAGCGGCGCCGTTTCTTTTTTGTTCTGGTCGTTTTCCTCGAATCGCGTATCGTTCAGCCATGTCCTTCGGCTTTTTCCGCAACCTGACCAAACCAAAACCCTCGCCTGTCGAAGAGCGAGAGCACGTCGTTGCCGGCCGCACACTGCCGCTCAGGATCGTCGAGAGCGCCCGCGCACGGCGGCTGACGCTGCGCATCGATTCGGGCGGCCAGGGGCTGCGCATCACCGTGCCGCCGGGCCTGCGCCGCGGCGAGGTGGAGAAATTCCTTCACCGCCACCAGGACTGGCTGGAGCAGCGTCTGGCCAAGGTCCCGACACGGCCGCAAGTGCGCCCCGGCATCAAGATCCCGATACGCGGCGTCGCGCATCGCATCGTCCACGAACCGTCGAAACGCGGCACCGTCACCGTGTCGCGCGACGAGCGCGGTCCGCTGCTGATCGTCCATGGCGAGCGCATACATTTGCCGCGCCGCATCGCCGATTTCCTCAAGCGTGAGGCCAAGAAGGACATCGAGAAGCTGGTGGTCAAGCATACCGAGGCCATCGGCAAGCGCGCCAAGGCGATCCGCTTCAAGGACACGTCGAGCCGCTGGGGTTCCTGCACTTCCGATGGCAATCTGTCCTTCTCATGGCGCATCATGATGGCGCCGACGCCGGTGATAAACTACCTGGTCGCGCATGAGGTGGCGCATCTCAAGGAGATGAACCACGGCCCGAAATTCTGGAAATTGTGCGAGCAGCTCTGTCCCGATACCGACCGCTGCAAGGACTGGCTGAAGCGCAATGGCGGCGCGCTGCAGGCGATCGTGTTCGATTAGCCTGCGCCGGCGCCGCGCTCAATCATCATTGGCCGCATTAAGCTCTTCAGGCCGCAGCCCTTCGTCGCCACGGCGCGGCCATGGCAGGAAATTCTGCTCGAACGCATCGCTGCCGAAATAATCCAGGACCCGGTGCGCTTCTGCCCCGTCGAAGGCGGCCTTTTGCATCAGATGCGCGATGACGTCGCGGGCTTGCGCAATCTTCTGCCTGAGTTCGGCTATGCTCTGGTCGGCCATTCGTCTGCTCCGCCTTGCTTCTCCCATCAATAGGTAGCGCCTTTGGCGTTGCCGGCAAACAGCATGCTTTTTCTCGACTCTTGGCCGGTTTCGTGCCAATCCCCGCGCCATGGCGCTCGATATCAAGATCTGCGGATTGAAGACCGATGAGGCAATGGCCGCGGCCCTGGCCGGCGGCGCCAGCCATGTCGGCTTCATCTTCTTTGCTAAAAGCCCGCGCTATGTGGAGCCTGCGGCAGCCGGCCGCCTGCGCGAGGCGGCAATCGGCAAGGCCAGGGCGGTCGCCGTGACGGTCGATGCCGATGACGCGTTCCTGGATGAGATCGTCGCAAAGATGCGCCCCGACATGCTGCAGTTGCACGGCACGGAGACGCCCGAGCGGGTGGCCGAGGTGAAAGCTCGCTACGGCCTGCCTGTCATGAAGGTGTTCTCCGTCAGTGAGGTAGCCGATCTCGAGCGGCTAAAGCCGTTCATCGGCGTTGCCGATCGCTTCATGTTCGATGCCAAGCCACCAAAGGGCTCGCAACTTCCGGGCGGCAATGGCGTCGCCTTTGACTGGCGCATCCTGGCCGGCCTTGACGCCGGGCTCGATTACATGCTTTCCGGTGGGCTCAACGCCGCCAATATCGGCGACGCCCTGATATCAGCCAATCCGCCCGCGATAGACATTTCGTCGGGGGTGGAAAGCGGCCCGGGCGTCAAGGATCCGGCGCTGATCGAGCAGTTCTTCCGGGCCGTCAGGGCCGCGCGCGACGACCGCGCTGCCTGAGGCACTTCTTTCGAACCCGAGCATGTTCCGGAGAAGTGGGAACCGGTTTTCCGATAAGACATGCTCAGAACCAAGACCAGGAGATCGGCGATGAACAAGCCGGCGACACCCAATTCCTTCCGCACGGGACCCGACGAACAGGGCATGTTCGGCATCTTCGGGGGCCGCTTCGTGGCCGAGACGCTGATGCCGCTGATCCTCGACCTCGAGCGGCACTGGAACGAGGTCAAGAACGATCCGGACTTCAAGGCTGAGTTGACCAACCTCTCGACCCACTATGCCGGGCGGCCGTCAAAGCTGTATTTCGCCGAAGGCCTGACCAAACATCTTCGTGAGGTTTCCTCGGCGAAGGGCCTCGGGGGCGGCGCCAAGGTCTATTTCAAGCGCGAGGACCTGAACCACACCGGTTCGCACAAGATCAACAATTGCCTCGGTCAGATTCTGCTCGCCAAGCGCATGGGCAAGAAGCGCATCATCGCCGAGACGGGCGCCGGCCAGCACGGCGTTGCCGCGGCCACGGTCGCGGCGCGCTTCGGCTTTCCCTGCGTCGTTTATATGGGCGCCACCGATGTCGCCCGCCAAAGCCCCAACGTCTTCCGCATGAAGCTGCTCGGCGCCGAAGTGCGGCCGGTGACCGCCGGTCACGGCACGCTGAAGGACGCCATGAACGAAGCGTTGCGCGACTGGGTCACCAATGTCGAGGACACTTATTATCTGATCGGCACCGCCGCAGGTCCGCATCCCTATCCGGAGCTGGTGCGCGACTTCCAGTCGGTGATCGGCATCGAGGCGCGCGCCCAGATCCTCGAACAGGAAGGCCGGCTGCCCGACACCATCATCGCGGCTGTCGGCGGCGGCTCCAACGCCATCGGCCTGTTCCATCCTTTCCTCGACGACAGGCAAGTCCGCATCATCGGCATCGAAGCCGGCGGCCGCGGCCTCGACGGCATCGAGCATTGCGCCTCGATGAATGCCGGCGCGCCAGGCGTCCTGCACGGCAACCGCACCTATCTCCTGCAGAACGCCGATGGCCAGATCATGGACGGCCATTCGATCTCGGCCGGCCTCGACTATCCGGGCGTCGGCCCCGAACATTCCTGGCTGCGCGATTCCGGCCGCGTCGAATATGTGCCGATCCTCGACGACGAGGCGCTGGAAGCCTTCAAGCTGACGACGCGCGTCGAAGGCATCATCCCGGCGCTGGAATCCGCCCACGCCATCGCGCATGCGGTGAAGATCGTGCCTGATATGGACAAGGACCAGATCGTCATCGTCAACCTGTCGGGACGCGGCGACAAGGATGTGCACACAGTGGCCTCGATGCTGGGCATGGAGATCTGATCATGGTGACCCGCATCGACCGCCGCATGGCAAAACTGAAAGCCGAGGGCCGCCCGGCGCTCGTCACCTATTTCATGAGCGGCGACCCCGACTATGACACCGCTTTGTCGATCATGAAGGCGCTGCCCAAGGCCGGCGCCGACATCATTGAAATGGGCATGCCGTTTTCCGATCCGATGGCCGATGGACCGGCGATCCAGGCCGCTGGCCTGCGGGCGCTGAAAGGTGGCCAGACCCTGGTCAAGACGCTGAAGACGGCGGCTGATTTCCGCGCCACCGACAATGAAACGCCGATCGTGCTGATGGGCTACTACAACCCGATCTACATCTACGGTGTCGATCGCTTCCTCAAGGACGCCATCGCCAGCGGCATTGACGGGCTGATCGTCGTCGACCTGCCACCGGAGATGGACGAAGAACTCTGCATTCCGGCGCTGAAGGCCGGCATCAACTTCATCCGCTTGGCAACGCCGACCACCGACGACAAGCGCCTGCCCAAGGTGCTGCAGAATACGTCGGGCTTCGTCTATTACGTGTCGATGACCGGCATCACCGGCTCGGCTTTGGCCGACACCGGCAAGGTTGCCGCCGCGGTCAAGCGCATCAAGGGCCACACCAATCTGCCGGTCTGCGTCGGCTTCGGCGTCAAGACCGCCGAGCAGGCGCGCATTATCGGCGCCAATGCCGATGGCGTCGTCGTCGGCACCGCGATCGTCAACGCGGTCGCCAATGTGTTGGGACCGAAGGGCGAGAAGACCGCCGACCCGGCCGAGGCCGTCGCCACCCTGGTCAGCGGACTGTCTCAGGGCGTGCGTTCGGCCCGCCTTGCTGCTGCCGAATAGTTTCCCTACTTAGGCCTTGTGCAAGTCGTTATCCCAAAACCGGTTCCCACTTTTGGGCGACATGCACGAGCCAACTCTTCGTCAGGACAGGAGCCGAAGCGATGAACTGGATCACCAATTACGTTCGCCCGAGGATCAATTCGATGCTCGGTCGGCGCACCGACATGCCCGAGAATCTCTGGATCAAGGATCCCGAGACCGGCGAGATGGTGTTTCACAAGGACCTGGAATCCAACCAGTTCGTCATCCCGTCATCGGGCCATCACATGAAGATTTCGGCCAAGGAACGGCTGAAATTCTTCCTCGACGACGGCAAATACGAGCAGCTTGAGAACCCCAAGGTCATGCAGGACCCGCTCAAGTTCCGCGACGAGAAGCGCTACACGGACCGGCTGAAGGACGCCAAGGCCAAGACCGGCCTGGAAGACGCCATCATCAACGCGCTGGGCACGGTCAAAGGCCTGCCGGTTGTGGTGACGGTGCAGGATTTCGCCTTCATGGGCGGCTCGCTCGGCATGGCCGCGGGTGACGCCATTGTGCACGGTTTCGAGGTCGCCTTGCAGCGCAAGCGGCCGCTGATCCTGTTTGCCGCCTCCGGTGGCGCGCGCATGCAGGAAGGCATTCTGTCCCTGATGCAGTTACCGCGCACCACGATCGGCGTCGACCGGCTGAAGGAAGCCGGCCTGCCATACATCGTCGTCTTGACCAACCCGACCACCGGCGGCGTTACCGCCTCCTACGCCATGCTGGGAGACGTCCACATTGCCGAGCCCGGCGCGCTGATCGGCTTTGCCGGCCCGCGCGTCATCGAGCAGACCATCCGGGAGAAACTGCCGGACGGTTTCCAGCGCTCCGAATATCTGATGGAGCACGGCATGGTCGATATGGTGGTGTCGCGGCTGGAACTGCGCGAGACGATTTCACGGCTGTTGAAAATCCTGCTCAAACTGCCGCAGGAGCAAAAGCCGCTGGAGCCGGAAATCCTGCCGCCGTCGGTCATCCCGACGGAAGCCCGCCCGCAAGCCTGACGCGACATTTCTGGCCGCAAACCGCGATTGCGTGCACCTGCGCGCATGCGTAGGATTCGCTCATGACAACGCTTGCCGCAGATCGTGAAATCGAAGCCCTGATGGCGCTGCATCCGAAAGGCTTCGACCTTTCGCTCGACCGCATCACAAGGCTGCTCGAACGCCTCGGCAATCCGCAGGAGCGGCTGCCGCCGGTCATCCATATCGCCGGCACCAACGGTAAGGGCTCGTGCGCGGCCTTTTCGCGCGCGCTGCTCGAAGCCGGCGGCCACCTTGTCCATGTCCACACTTCGCCGCATCTGGTGAACTGGGCCGAGCGCTACCGGCTGGCGGCCGAGGGCGGCGGCCGGCTGGTCGACGACGAGACCTTCGCCGAGGCCATCGCCCGCGTCGCCCGGGCCAATCAAGGCCAGAAGATCACCGTCTTCGAAATCCTAACCGCCGTCACCTTCATCCTGTTTTCCGAACATCCGGCTGCCGCCGCCATCATCGAGGTCGGCCTTGGCGGCCGCTTCGACGCCACCAATGTCGTTGCCCGGCCGGCGGTGTCGGTGATCATGCCGGTGTCGATGGATCACGAAGCCTATCTCGGCGACCGGGTCGAACTGATCGCCGCCGAAAAGGCCGGCATCATGAAGCGCGGCTGCCCGGTGGTCATCGGCGCGCAGGAGAGCGAGACGGCGCTGCAAGTGCTGATCGAAACCGCCGAGCGGCTGGATTGCCCGACCTTCGTCTACGGCCAGGATTTTCTCGCCTTCGAGGAAAACGGCCGCATGGTCTATCAGGATGAGGACGGGCTGATGGACCTGCCGCCACCGCGCCTGCCCGGGCGCCACCAGTTCGCCAATGCGGCGGCAGCGATTGCCGCCGTCAAGGCCGCCGGTTTCGAAATCAGTCATCGCGCCACTGAGAAGGCGATGGCGAGCGTCGCATGGCCGGGCCGCATGCAGAAACTGGTACAGGGCCGGCTGATGGAGCTGGCGCCCAAGGGCGCCGACATCTGGCTCGACGGCGGCCACAATCCGGGCGCCGGCATGGTCATTGCCGAGGCGCTGGCCGAGCAGGAGGAAAAGAACCCGCGGCCGCTGTTTCTGATCTCCGGCATGATCAACACCAAGGACCAGAGCGGCTACTTCCACGCCTTCAAGGGCCTGGCACGGCATGTCTACACCGTGCCGGTGAGCATGAGCGATGCCGGCGTGCCGAATGACGAGCTGGCGGTGCGGGCGACCGAAGCCGGCCTCACGGCCGAACCGGTCAGTTCCGTCGCCAGTGCGCTGATGCTGCTGCGCGACACCTGGGACGGGCCGGCGCCACGCATCCTGATCGGGGGGTCGTTATATCTCGCCGGCGCGGTGCTGGCCGAAAACGGCACGCCGCCAACCTGAAGCCATTTCACTGCGAGGAGCCCATCATGATCAAGGTCAAGCAACTCGCCCATGTCTGCATCTTCGCGCATGATCTGGAGGCGACGCGAAGCTTCTACCGCGACGTGCTTGGCCTCGACACGCAGTTCAATTTCCTGCGCGACGACAAGGTCTTCGGCTTCTACCTCAATTGCGGCGGCCGCAGCCATGTCGAGGTGTTCCAGAAGGACGGCACTGCATACAGCGAGCAGAACCAGATCAACCATTTCTGCCTGGAAGTCGAAGATCTCGACGCGGCGATCGCCCATATCAAATCGAAGGGCATCGACGTCACCGCCAAGAAGCACGCCTGCGACGACACTTTTCAGGCCTGGATCCGCGATCCCAACGGCGTGAAGATCGAGCTGTTCGAATACACCGCAAAAAGCGCGCAATTCGCCGGAGGCGACCGCATCGCCGACTGGTGAGCTGTGTTGGTGTCGACGAGGATCAAAGCTCCGGCCCTGTATGGACCTTGCGGCTTTTCCGGATGATTTCTTCCAGATCGATATCCGCGCCACTGCTTGCCGTCAGGCGGGAGTAGAAGGTGGACGCCGGTTCTCGCCCCGCCTCCCGAATCTCATAGGATTCAAGCGCGCGTTCGACGATGTCTGCGATCGAGCGGTTTTCGCGATGAGCAAGACGATGCGCAAGATCTCGTGCTTTTGCGCTGCGGACGGAAAGCCGGGGTTCGGCCATTTCAAAATACCTTCGAGAAAATATATCCCCCATTTAGGACGAGCCATCAAGATGGCAGAGGTTGGCAAGCCATCACCTTAGCTCAATCTCGATGAAGGCATACTCGCCGTCATTGGCGCTAATGACGTCGTGTTCGACGCCCTCCTTTCGGAAATAGGGCGCACCCTTCTTCATCTCGGCAAAACTCTCGCCGTCCTTGGTCACCAGCTTCACCTTGCCGTCCATCAGCGGTACCACGACATAGTCGTGGCCGTGGCGATGCCAGCCGGTGTTGTCGCCGGGCTGGAACCGATACTCGGTGACAATAACGCGCTCGTTGTCGATGAAGACGGTGGCCTTGGCGGATCCGGTCATTGTTGTCTCTCCTGTCCAGCCTCAAGCAGAAGACATGGAGCCTTCAGGCGCGAGGGCCAGAGAGGTCAGGCGATAACGCCAAAGAAAAGCCCGGCGCGAGGGCCGGGCTTAACTTCAGAAACTCCTACAGGATCAGGCGAGGCTGCCATTGATCCAATGCGACAGCGCGGTCTTCGGCGCGGCGCCGACCTTCATGTCGGCGACTTCGCCGCCCTTGAAGATCATCAGCGTCGGGATCGAGCGCACGCCGAATTGGGCGGCAAGCTCGGGGTTCTCGTCGATGTTCAGCTTGGCGATCTTGATCTTGTCGCCGAGTTCGTTGGCGATCTCTTCCAGCGACGGACCGATCATCTTGCAGGGGCCGCACCATTCGGCCCAGAAATCCACGACGACGGGCTGCGAGGCGTTGAGCACATCGGCCTGGAAATTGCTCTTGTCGACCTTGACGGTGGCCATACGAAAATCCTTTCGAAATTTATCTCGCACCAAATGTGGTGGTTCAGCAGCCCTTCTTCAAGCAGAACTTGTGTCACGCTCCCGTGAGTCGGGCAAGGGCGTCATCCATCGCCTGGGCCGGCAGTTCGATAAGCCTCGGTGCCTCGGTGAACAGCAGTGCTGCCGTCACCGCGCGGCCGGGGTAAAGCGGCTGGAGCAGCGCGCGGTAGAGCGCCAGCTGCAGGATATAGGCCGGCGGCACCTGGGCCAGGCCTGCGGGCGCCGGCCGGTTGGTCTTGTAGTCGACGATCGATACGCGCCCGGGCGTCACCGCCAGCCGGTCGATCTTGCCGGAGATCGAGCGCAGCCTGCCCTTGACCTCGATACTGCCCATGACGGCCACTTCGGCGCGGGACGAGGGCGAAAACAGCCCGGCAAAACGCGAATCTCTGAGGATCGCCATCACCGAAGCCAGCGCCTTGTTGCGCTCGGCCTCCGGCCAGTTGGCGCCGGCTCGAATGAGATACTGCGCCGCCGCGCCTTGCCGTTCGTCTTCGGCAAAACCGGGCAGCATCTGCAGCAGCTTGTGCAGCGCCAGCCCGCGCATCACCGCAAAGCCCGGCTCCGCCTCGCTGTCCAGCACCGGCGAGCGGGTATCGACAACAGCTTCCTTGGCCTCGTCGATCAGCGCCGACGCGCCGGAAGGCGACAGCGGGCGCGGCAGCTCCTCATAAGGCGGCAAGGGCCGGAACAAGCCCACCGGCAGCGGCGGCACCTGTTGCGGCAGCCGCGACTCGTCGGCTGCCGCTTGCGCCACCGGCGGAAGCTTGGTCATGACGAAACGGTGCACCGGCTCGCTGCTGGCGGGGTGGCGGCGCTCGGTGCTTTCGGGTGCACCTGTCAGCGCGCGGCTGACGATCGAATGCCAGGTGCCGGTGCTGGGCTGACGCTTGCCGTGATAGCCGCAGACGATCAGCCGGTCCTCGGCGCGCGTCATGCCGACATAGAGCAGCCGCCGGTATTCGTCGTCGGCAAGCTCCCGCGCCCTGGCCGAGGCCGCCTTGGAGAAGCCGTTCGCGACATCGGCGGCCGAGCGCCAGAGATAGCCCTTGCCGTCGAAATTGCGGCCCGAAGCGTCGAACGGCATGAGCCGCGGCAGATGCTGGTCGCTGAACGGCGCCGAACCGCCATCGACCAGGAAGACAACAGGCGCTTCCAGGCCCTTGGCGGCATGCACGGTCATGACGCGGACCTCGTCGCGCGTCTGGTCCATCTCGCGCTTGATCTCCGGGCCGGTGTTTTCCAGCGTCGCCAGGAAAGCCTCCAGCCCCGGCAAGCCGGTGCGTTCTTCGGCCAGACAGAAACTCAGGAACTCGTCGAGAATATCGCCGGCTTCCGGTCCAAGCCGGGCGATCATCTTCTTGCGCAGGCCGTCGCGCGCCAGCACCCCGGCGTAGAATTCGAACACCGGCCGGAACGCCGCCTCGTTGGCCCAGCCGTCGAGCCGGGCAACGACATCGGTCAGCGCGGTATTGTCGCCAGCATGCTGGCGTAATGAGGCGATCAGCGATGTTCCGGCTGGCCGTCCGGCGCCAAGCGTAAAAAGCGTCTCCTCCGACACGTCGAAAACCGGGCTGCGCAGCACGGCGGCGAGCGACAGGTCATCCTGCGGCTGGATGAGGAAATGGCCGAGTGCGATCAGGTCCTTGACCGCGATGTGGCCGGGCAGGCTCAGCCGGTCGGCGCCGGCGACGGGAATATCGCGGTCCTTCAGCGCGCGCGACAGCGCATGGACGAAGCGGTCGCGCTTGCGCACCAGCACAAGAATGTCGCCGGCCCTCAGCCTGCGTCCCTTGCCCTCGATGATCTCGCGGTCCTTGAGCCAGGTCTGGATGGTCGCAGCCACGTGCTCGGCCACCCGCACAGCCGGCGCGCTGGCATGATTGACCGGCAACGTCCAGTCGTCGGGCTCCTCGACGGCGTCAGCGCCGAGCGACGGCCAGACCTCGACATAGCCAGGCGCGTCGTTGCGGATCGCCTTGTGGTCGAGCGGATCGGGGTCATGGCTGATGCCGCGCCGCACGCCCGGATCGGCAAAGACGCGGTCGACGGCGGCAAGCACGTCGTCGGTCGACCGGAACGACCAGGTCAGTTTCAGGTCGGCAAACGAAGCATTGGCGGCGTTCACGCGTCCGGAAAACAAGAGCCGGCTGTCGGCGAAGGAATCCGGCGCGGCACCCTGAAAGGAATAGATCGACTGCTTTTCGTCGCCGACGGCGAACACCGTGCGATTGGTCGTGCCGCGCTGGCCGTGGCCGGCAAAGAACTCCTCCGCCAGCCGCTTCACCACCTCCCATTGGTCGGGGCTGGTGTCCTGCGCCTCGTCCAGCAGGATGTGGTCGATACCCTGGTCGAGCTTGTACTGCACCCAGGGGCCGGCATCGGGCCGCGCCAGAAGGTTGACGGTGCGGGTGATGAGGTCGTTGAAATCGAGAAAGCCGCGGCTGCGCTTCAGGCGCTCGTACCGCACGATCAGCCAGTCGGCTATGGTCAACGCCGCGACCGTGCCTTCCAGCATCCGGAACAGCGCCAGCCGGTCGGAGACGTCTGTTATCGACTTGACGGCCGCCAGATAGCGCTCGGGAAGGTCGGGCAGCCGGCCGAGCAGCGCCTTCTTGAACAACTTTGAGGGATCATAGGGGTCGCCATCGGCCTTGAGAAAGGCTTTGCCGAGCATCTGCAGCCGGCGGGTCGGGTCCGTCTCGGCAAAGGCCAAGCGGGCATAGGGCAAGAGATTGTTGAGCACGGTGCGGGCGTCGGTGGCCTCGGCGGCACTGGCGAACACTGCAAAGAAGTCCGGCAGGAAACCCGGCAGCGGCCATACCGATGCCGCTATGTCTTCGGCGCTCTGCCCGGGGCGAAAATGGAATTCGTCGAACAGGGCCTGAAAGCCGGCGCCATCGCGCCGGACCGCATCGATGAAGCCGCGTAAGCCGTCGCGCTTGCGCACGATTTCGGCGAGCAGCGCATCGAGCCCGTGTTCGCCGCCGCGCTCCAGCACGGTGGCAAAGGCCTCGGCCAGTCCGGCGTCTTCGGCTGACGTGCCCGAAATCATGTCGCGGCGGGCGCCGGCAAACAGCGAGGCCTCCATCTGCGGATCGAGCATTTCGAAATGCGCCGGGATGTTGGCCTCCAGCGGGAACTGGTGCAGCACCGATTCGCAGAAGGCGTGGATGGTCTGGATCTTCAGCCCGCCCGGCGTTTCCAGCGCTTCGGCAAACAGCCGGCGCGCCCGCCGCATCGTGTCGCGGTCGGGCCGGCGGCCGTCCACCGCCTCAATCTTTGTGGCAAGCTCGGCATCGCCGAGCGCTGTCCATTCCGACAGGGTCGAGAACACGCGGTTCGACATGTTGGCGGCGGCCGCCCGCGTATAGGTCAGGCACAGGATCTTCGACGGATCGGTGCCGTTGAGCAGCAGCCGGATGACGCGCTGGGCCAGCACATGCGTCTTGCCCGAGCCGGCATTGGCCGACACCCAGGCCGAGTTCTTCGGGTCGGAAGCGCGCGCCTGGCTGGCGGCGGTTTCGCTGGGGACGGGATAGGCTTTTTTCATGCCTCCCCGCCCTCGTCATCGCTGTCGCCGCCGGCCGACCATTCGAGCACGCGCGCCAGATGGTCGTAATCGCCATCGCTCTCGCCCTCGCGAAAAGGCAGCGCCCGCGACAGGTAGCCGGTCGTCGGATCTGCATAATGGACCAGCAGCTTTTCCAGCCGCGCCCAGGCCTCCTCGGCGAGGTCTTCGGCGGTCCGGGGCTGGCGGTTGTAGTCGAGGATGGATTCCTCGAACACTTCGCCATTCGGCTTCAGCCGCACGAATGCAAGCTGGGAGGGCTCGCGCGCGCCAAGCCCCTTGAAGGCGCCGCGCCGGAGCAGCGCCCCTTCGAGCGCCAGCTGTGGCGCCAGCAGCGTGTGGGCCTGCGCCTTGGACGGGGACGAGCCGGTCTTGTAGTCGAGAATGTCGGCCATGCCACCGGCCAAAAGGTCGACGCGGTCGGCATAGCCGGACAGCGTCACGCCGGTGCGGCCGACAGCGGTCTTTTCGGCGCGCTCCTCGGCATGCCGCCGGGCGACGGCGGGAGCGCGGCCGCGCTCCCATTCGATGATGTTGGCGGCAAGCTTTTCGAAGCGCGGCCACCACACAGCCTCGACGTCGGCGGGCAGGGCGATCTCGGCAAAGCAGGTCCGGCCGGCAGCGATGAGGCGTTCCAGAGCTTCGGGCGCGCGGGGATCCGCCACCTCTGTCGAGAACAGATGCAGGATGTCATGAAACAGCGTGCCGCGCTCGGCCGCGCCGGGGTCGCGGATCACCGGCTCGAGCGGCAGAAGGCTCAGAATACGCCTTGCATAGACCGCATAGGGGTCGCGTCGCAACGTCTCGATCGCGGTCACCGAGAAGTGGGTGGGCCGCATGCTCAGCGGCGGTTTCGGCTGCGGTCGCGGCGCGAAATGTTGCCGCTCGCCGGCATCGAGCGCGCGCGCCCAGGCAAGCAATTCGTCGCCGCGCCCGCGCAATGCGGCCGCCGGATCCTTGCCGATGAAGGTGAGGATGCGCTGCAACCAGCGCGACGGCACCGCCGGTGCGTCGCTGGCGCGGGCGGAGCGCGTCAGCACCACCTTTTTCGCCCCCATCGCCATCTGGAAGTCGTGGGCGGCAAGGCCGATGCGCCGCTCCGGCGGCTCGAGATCGATGCCGGTCTTCATCAACCGCGACATGAAGCGATCGCTTTCCGGCTTGCGTGGCCACACGCCTTCGTTCAGCCCGCCAATGACAAGCGTGTCGACGCTCTGCAGCCGTGCCTCCAGCGCGCCCCATATCGCGATGTTGCGGTCTGTGCCTTGCCCCGGCTTGACCGTTTCCGGTGCTACCAGCGCGTCCATCACATCAGGCCATTCGTCGGCCGGGAAGTCGAACGATGCAGACGCGGCGACCACACCGCGCAGCAGCTCGGCGAGTTTCTCGCCGGCGTCGCCGGCATAAAATTCAGCCAGGCTGCCCTCCGCCGTGCGGCCGAGATTTTCCAGCGCGGCGACGCTCGCTCTGGTCAACGCGACGAGATCGGCGTTCTCTTCACCGCGAAAGGCAGTCAGCGGCGCCAGCGCCGCCACAAGCCGGCTCAGCATATCGCGGGCATTGTCGATGCCGCGCACGCTCAGGCGCGAAAACCAGAAGGGCTGGCGCTTGTCCCCGCGCAGCCCGGCGAGACGCTCCTCGAACAGTGCTGGCAAAGAGGCGATGTCGGGGCGTCCGGTGCCGCCGCGCAGCGCCACGAGTTCGATGAGCTCGGCGGCATGGCGCACGCCTGTGCGCTCAAGTCCGAGCCCGAGCAGCGGATGCTTGAGCAGCGACAAAAGGCCGACGGGATCGCCGGGCCGGAATACCGCTTGAAGTGTGAGCCGCAGCAGGCTGGCGGCAGGCGTGTTGGCGAGCGGCGTGCCGCCGGAATCGTCGGCGATCACGCCGAAGCGCAACAGCTCGGCCGAGACGCGCCGCGCCAGCCCGCGGTCGCCGGTAACGAGCGCTGCCCTTAGTCCCGGCTGTTCCACGGCGGTTTTCAGCGCGATGGCGATCGCCGCCGCCTCGTCGCGTTCGCTGGCGGCTTCCACCAGCGTCACGTCGGCGAAGGCCTCGGCGATGTCTACGGCGTTGAAGCGTATGCGGGTCTCGGCCCATAATTCCGTGGTCTCGGCCGGCCGCAGCGCCTCGCCGACAAGGGCCGCGCGGAGCGCCAGTGCGGGCTCGGCGGAGACCACTTCCTCGACATCGCCACGCAGCACGCCAATCTTGCCGATCAGCTTGGCCATGCCGTATTGCGGGTGGCCAAGCAGTGCCGGCCGCGCACCGGGCGCCCCAATCGCGGCAAAAGACGGTTCGTCCAGCATCCCATCGAGCCCGGGCAGCACCACGGCGCCGTTGGGCAGGCTGGCGACCGTGGCAAGCAGTTCGGCCGTGGCGGGAATAGAGCCCGTCGAGCCGGCGGCGATCACCGGGCCTTTGGGCGGGTTGCGTTCCAGCCGCTTCGCCTCGCGCCGGATCAGCGCATTGCGGTGCGCGGCCGGGTTGGAGCGGTCGCGCTCCTCCAGCAATTTCGGCCAGGCCTCGGTGACGATACGGAGGAAATCGAGCGTCACAAGCCACCATCCGGCAAGATTGCCGGTGACCAGATCGGCAAGCCTGGTCCAGTCCGTGCCTTCGGTTTCGATCTCGTCCATCAGCCGGGCGAGGTCACGCGCTAGCCAGATCGCATCGGCGGCGGAGGCCGGCACGACGATCTCTTCGTTGAACATATCAAGGACATGCGCCGGCAAGGTGCGCTTCCAGGCCCGCACCAGCGGCGCCAGCAGCAGCAGGCGTTCGATGGCTGCGATCGGCGGCGCCATTTCAAGCTCGGTCGGCGTGCCGGCGTCGAAGGCGGCTTCGTCCTCGTCGAACTCTCCGAGCGGGCGGATGACCGGCAGGATCGCCGAACGGCGGCTCCCCCCCGGTCCCGAAAGCGCGTCGACAAAAGCGCCGCGCAGCGCACGGGCCGCGCGCCGTGTCGGCACATAGATGGTGACATCAGCCAGCGCCAGCGGATCGCCGTCGAACCGGAAGCCGGGCACCAGCCGTCCGGCCAGCAAGGCCTCGGCCAGAGTCGGCAGGAATGGCGCTCCGGGCGGGATCGAAAGAACGCGGCGCGCGCCGCTCATACCACCTTCGCGAGAGCTTCGGCGGCGGCCGCTTCCGCCTGCGGAATGGCGTCGGGAGTGCCGACGGTGATCCAGCTTCCGCGCATCTGCATGCCGAACAGACGGCCAGAGGCGATTGCCTTGTCGAAATGGGTGTTGAGCGAATGCGCCCCGGCCGGCGCATCCCTGAAGATGGCGGGATTGACGATTGCCGCTCCGGCATAGATCAACCCGGCCGGATCGCCTTTCGAGCGCCGCAGGCCGCCATCCGGCGCCATCAGGAAATCCGTGCCGACACCGTGTCCGGTGGCCGAGTCGAGATCGGTAAGCATCAGCAGAATATCCATTTTCGCGCCGTCCCATGCAAGGGCAAGGCGCTCGAGGCTGGGCTGGCCGCTGTCGATCCAGAACGTATCGGCGTTGATGATGTAGAAGGGGTCGCTGCCCAGCAGCGGCAATGCCTTGACGATGCCACCCGCCGAATTCAGCAGTGCGTCGCGCTCGTCGGAAATGACGATCTTTGGCGCCCGCCTGTGGGCGATATGGGCGACGATCTGGTCCGGCAGATAGTGCACGTTGACGATGGCTTTCTCGACGCCGGCCGCTTCGAGACTGTCCAGCCCCCAGTCGAGCAAGGTCCTGCCGGCGATCCGCACCAGCGGCTTCGGCATGGTGTCGGTGATCGGCCGCATGCGCTTGCCAAGACCAGCCGCCAGCACCATCGCTGTGGTCAAGGTCACGGGAGCCGTTCCTCCAGCAGGCCATGTGCCATGTAAAACTCCTTCAGCTGAGCCAGCGCCGGGTGCGCCAGCGCCCGCCTGAGATAATCGCGGATGCGCGGCAGGTGTCGGAGATAATAGGGCTTGCCGTCGCGCTTTTCGAGCCGCACGAAAATGCCGAGGATCTTTGAATTGCGCTGCGCCGCGATGATCGCATAGGCCGCGCGGAAGGCGTCCTCATCGAAGCCGACGGCGGCGTGGCGCGCAGCGACATAGGCGTCCACGGTCCGCTGCTCGATATCGGGCGAAACGGTGACGCGGGCATCCATGGCCAGCGACGCAACATCATAGGCCGCCGGACCCATCAGCGCGTCCTGGACGTCGACGATGCCGAGGCGGTCGTGGCCTTTGCGGTCACCGCGCCAGATGATGTTGGGCGAATGGAAGTCGCGCAGCATCAGCGTGTATTCCTGTGTGTCCAGCCGATCGAGAACCGCGTTCCATTCCCTGTGATAGCCGGCGCGTAAAGCCTCGCTTGCCGGGCTGCCGGTCACCATCGGCACATACCAATCGACCAAGAGATCGGCTTCGATCAGCATGGCGTCGCGATCGAAGGGCGGCACCTCGTGGAAGACGCCTGGGACGGCTTCCATGCGCTGCAGCCAGGTCTTGCCATGCATCATGGCCAGCAATTCGGCTGCTGCCGCGTAGCGCTCGGCCACCGGCTCACCATTGCCGTCGAGAAAACCTTCCGAGCCCAGATGCTCCAGCAGCAGAAACCCTTGCTCGAGATCCTCGGCATGGATTTTTGGGACACTGACACCTTGCGCCAGCAGCGCCTTGTCGATGGCGACGAAGGCGGTGACCGACTGCGCCGTGTGGGCGATCACGGCATAGGGCTTGCCGTCGCGCACCGGCGGCCCCAGCACCAGCCGCGGCGAATTCATCAGCACGCGCGGCGCAAGGCCGGCGAGCGAAACAATCTCGTAAGAGCGCGCCGAGGCGTCGCCGACGAAATGGCGCCGCGCGGCGTCGCCCCAACCGGCCGTTTTGAGGAAATCGCGCATCGCCAGCGATCGCGCCACGCGTTCGAAGGCAACGCCTTGGCCCGATAGTTTCGCCAGGCGGCCTTCGCCCTGATGGACGAGTTCGATCCAGATCGACGTCCTGGGCAGAGCGGCCTCCGCCCGTTCCGGCCACTCGACAAGGGCAGCGCCCTGCAGCAGCGCCTCGTCGAAACCCAGCTCGTCCATCTCGCCGGCCGAGGACAGGCGATAGAGATCGAAATGGTGCACGGGGATGCGCGTGTCGTAGCTTTGCACCAAGGTGAAGGTAGGGCTCGGCACATCGAGGCCGGCATCGTCGGCCAGCGCCCTGATCAGGGCCCGCGCCAGCGTCGACTTGCCGGCGCCGAGATCGCCCTTGAGCGCCAGCACGTCGCCCGGCCGCAGCGCCATGGCCAGGTCCTCGCCGAGCCTTGCGGTCGCAGCCTCGTCGGCGAGAAAACGCTCCAGCACAACAACGGTCATCGAGCGCGCTACTCGGCCGCGGCGCGGATGCCCGACGGTGCATCGGGGAAGGTGCAGATGACGGTGGTGCCCTTGTCCTTGCCGGTCTCGATGCGCACGCTGCCGCCGTGCAGCTCGACAAAGCTCTTGACGATCGACAAGCCTAAGCCCGCACCGCGCCGGCGCCCGCCATTGGTGCGCGGCTCGAAGCGGCGGAACACCGAATCGAGCAGGTCCGGCGGCATGCCGGGGCCGTTGTCATGGACGGAGAATTCCACACCTTGCTCCAAATGCCGGCAGGCAAGCGTGATAGTGCTCGCCTCCGGCGCGTAATTGGCGGCGTTGCTGAGCAGATTGTAGAGGATCTGGCGAACCCGGGTCTCGTCGCCGTGAAAACTCTTCGGCGCCGCAGCGGCGTCGATCCGGAGCTTGATCGAATGCTCTTGCAGCCGGTCGGCGACCAGTTCGGCCGCGGCCTCGATGGTGCGCTCGACGCTTACTTCCGAAATGTCGAGCTGCATGATGCCGGCGTCGACGGTGGCGAGGTCGAGTATGTCGTTGACGATGGTGAGCAGCACCGAGGATGACGAGCCGACATGCTCGACATATTCGCGCTGCTTTGGGCTGAGCGGCCCGGTCGCCGGCAGCGACAGAAGCTCGGTGAAGCCGATGATGTTGGTCAGCGGCGAGCGCAGCTCGTAGGAGACATGCTGCACGAACTCGTTCTTCAGCTGGTCGGATTTCTGCAGCGCTTCGTTCTTGTCCTTCAGCGCGCGCTCGACATTGACGCTGTCGGTGACGTCCACAAAGGTCATCATCACCTGGCCGTTGGGCAGCGGGATGACGGCGTAGCTGAGCACTGTGCCGTTCTTCAGTTCGGTCTGGCCATGGCGGTCGCGGCGCTCGTCGTCGAAACCGGTGATGGCGGCGACGAACCCGCCCCACGGGCTGTCGACGGCGCGCTGGTCGCTGAGATCGCGGATCGCCGAGACATGGACGTTGGGCTTGATCACATCCTGGCTAAGTCCCCACAGCGCGACAAAGGCCGGGTTCGACAGGCGCAGCCGCCCATCGGGACCGAACACCGCGACGCCTTCGGCCAGATTGTCGAGCGTTTCGCCCTGGACCCGCACCGCCGTCTGGTAGCGGCTTTCCAGGTCCATCTTCTCGGTCAGGTTCTCAAACACCCAGGTCACGCCGCCCTTCGGCTGGGGGTTGGCGACCACGCGGATGGTCTTGCCGTCGGGCAAATGCCACCAATGCTCTTGCGATTCCACCGCGCGGTAGGCGCCAAGCAGGCCTTCTTTCCAACGCCGCCATTCCGGCTGCTCGGCGATCTTGCCTTCGCTGCGCAGCCGGTCGAGCAGCAGCGCATTGTCGGGCGCGCTGTGCAGGAAGCCCGGGTCCAGCCCCCACAGTTTCTGGAACGCCTGGTTGAAGAAGCGCAACTTCTCGTTGGCATCGAAGATCGCCACCGCCGTGTTGAGCTGGTCGAGCGTGTCGGCATGGCTGCGCACCGTGCGCTCATATTCGCCGCGAATGGTTTCGATGGCGCTGGTGTCGCAGGCAAGGCCGGCCGAGCCGTCCGCACCGGCGAAGTCGGTGACGGCGAACACGCGGCGGTCGCCCTCGATCACTGTCGACAGCGTTTGTTCGAAGATTGGGCGCGATTTGTGCTGCGCGGCGATCTGTTCGCGCGCTTGGGCGCCGAGGAATTCCTTGGCTTCGCGCACGGCGGTCTCGGCGTTCGGTGCCTCGACCGCTCCGGCATAGGCACGGTTGACCCATTTCAGCCGCCCGTCGGTGGCGCGCAGCCAGGCCGGCATCGGCAAGGCGTCGAGCAGGCCGATCATGGTCTCGTAGTCGGCGGCCAGACGCTGGTTCTCGATCTTCAGCCTGGCTTGGCTCCTCTGAGTTTCCGACAGCGAGACGAAGCGCACCAGCACATGCGCGGCGCTCTTGCGGCCATGCACTTCAAGCGGCGCCCCGGCCTGCGATTCGATCACGAGATCAAAGGGTTTCGCTTTCTCGCGCAGACCAGCGACGGCATTTTCGAGCGCCGCCGCCGAGCGCGGCATCAGCCAGCGGCCGAAGGCGAGGAAGGCTGCACGGTCGTCCGGCGCACCGCTTTCCAGCGGCAGCGTGCCGATGAGCTCCGGCTTCTTGTTCTCCGACGCCCAGACGATGACGCGCTGGTCACGCAGATTGAGCAGCGCCTCGGAGCGCTGCAGCGCCGCATTGATGTCGGCAATGCGGGCTCTGAGTTCGACATTCTGCGCCGAGGTGCGGGCTCTTTCGCGGATCAGGAAGATGGCCGAGACCAGTGCCGCGCCCATGACGCCGACGAACATGGCGAGCTGGATGACTTCGACCGCGCTGACCGACAGTCCGGCCTTCTGCGCAATGGCCGGCTCGGCATGGGCGGCAAACGAGGTGAGCGGGCCGGCAAGAGCTGAGGTGGCAAGAAAGCCGGCGGTGCGGGCGCCAACGCGCCTCTTCAGGCCACCGCCTGTCGTGACGGAGCCAGTGCTATCGGAATCGTCATGGCCGCCGGAAACGGCCGATCCCGCGCGAGGCGGGTTTTCCCCCGGCATGCCTTGGTCCTCTTCGCCGCCTGAATGCAAGACCGCCTAGATCAGGATCACGTTTGATGGAAACGCCCTTCTGACCTAACTCTTTTCTAAAGGGCATGATCTTTTCCGAAAACCGCTTCCCACTTTTCGCTGACGCGGTCCTTCGGTTCGAATCATGCTCTCGATGCGTACGCCGGCCTCGTCCCCGGCCCACGAATCAGCACAATAGCGCGTGCTGGAATCGGCGTGAAGAATCATCCGCGCAAAAAAGAAGCCGGGCGAAAAGTCAATCGCCCGGCTTCAATATCTAGTGGTAAACGCCGCTTTGGCTAATAGCGGTAGTGTTCCGGCTTGAACGGACCCTGCGGGGTCACGCCGATATAGGCGGCCTGTTCGCCGGAAAGTTCGGTCAAGCGGGCTCCAAGCTTGTCGAGATGCAGACGCGCCACCTTCTCGTCGAGGTGCTTGGGCAGCACATAGACCTGGTTCTGGTACTGGCCGGGCTTGGTGTAGAGCTCGATCTGCGCCAGCACCTGATTGGTGAACGAAGCCGACATCACGAAGCTCGGATGACCGGTCGCGTTGCCGAGGTTGAGCAGGCGCCCCTCGGACAGCAGGATCATCCGCTTGCCGTCCGGGAAGGTTATCATGTCGACCTGCGGCTTGACGTTGGTCCATTGCAGGTTGCGCAGCGACGCGACCTGGATCTCATTGTCGAAGTGGCCGATATTGCCGACGATCACCATGTCCTTCATCGAGCGCATGTGGTCGAGGGTGACGACATCCTTGTTGCCGGTGGTGGTGATGACGATGTCGGCGGTCGGTGCGGCATCTTCCAGCGTGACGACTTCAAAGCCGTCCATCGCCGCTTGCAGCGCGCAGATCGGATCGACTTCGGTGACCTTGACGCGGGCGCCGGCGCCCTTGAGCGAAGCCGACGAGCCCTTGCCGACGTCGCCATAGCCGCAGACGACCGCAACCTTGCCGGCCATCATGGTGTCGGTGCCGCGGCGGATGCCGTCGACCAGCGATTCCTTGCAGCCATATTTGTTGTCGAACTTCGACTTGGTGACCGAGTCGTTGACGTTGATCGCGGGGAACGGCAGCAGGCCCTTCTTCTGCAGCTGGTAGAGCCGGTTGACGCCCGTCGTCGTCTCTTCGGTGACGCCGCGAATGGCTTCCTTCTGCTTGGTGAAGAAGCCGGGCGAGGCCTTCAGGCGCTTCTTGACCTGGGCGTAGAAGTATTCCTCTTCCTCGCTCTGCGGGTTGGACAGCACGTCCTCGCCGGCCTCGGCGCGGGCGCCGATCAGTATGTACATCGTGGCGTCGCCGCCATCGTCGAGGATCATGTTGGAGAGGCCGCCATCGGCCCACTGGAAGATCCTGTCGGTGTAGTCCCAATACTCCTCGAGCGACTCGCCCTTGACGGCGAACACCGGGATGCCGGCCTCGGCGATGGCTGCGGCCGCATGGTCCTGGGTCGAGAAGATGTTGCACGAGGCCCAGCGGATATCGGCGCCAAGCGCCTTCAGCGTCTCGATCAGCACCGCAGTCTGGATGGTCATGTGCAGCGAGCCGGTGATGCGCGCACCTTTCAACGGCTTCTTGTCGCCGAATTCCTCGCGGCAGGCCATCAGGCCCGGCATTTCGGTTTCGGCGATATCGAGTTCCTTGCGGCCCCAGCCGGCAAGCGAGATGTCGGCGACCACATAGTCCTTGCTACCTGTCATGGCAGTGCTCCGGTGTGATTTGTCTTCAGAATGCGCCTGCGCCACACGGCGCGTCGAAGGGCGCGGAATGCCGGCCTGACTAGCAGATCGCCGCCAAGACGACAATGGGATATAAAGAAATCTTTATGCGCGTATGTGTTTTACGGGGATGCATGCCGCCCAAAAGTATCCCGCGGTTTTGGGACAACGGCGTTCAAAGCAAAAACTTCAGCACTCTTCGCCGAAGCGCGAGGCGACCAGCTGCTCCAGCGCGTCCATCGCCGCTGCGGCTTCAGCGCCGCTGGCGGTGACGCGGATCGAATAACCGGGGCTCGCCGCCAGCATCATCAGCCCCATGATCGAGGTGCCGCCGACCTTGAGACCATCCTTCTCGACATGGACGGTGGCGTCGAAGCCGCTGGCGACCTGGACGAACTTCGCCGAGGCGCGCGCATGCAGGCCGCGCTGGTTGACGATCGGGAACTCGCGCACGATCTCACCGGGCGACAGCGCGTTCATTTGCTGCTCAGCAGCTGACTTGCGACATTGATGTATTTGCGCCCCGCGGCCTGCGCCTCGTCGAGCGCGGTCGCCATGTTGTCGCCCTTGCGGATCGACGACAGCTTGATCAGCATCGGCAGGTTCATGCCGGCGATGACCTCGGTGCGACCGGATTCCATCACCGAAATGGCGAGGTTGGAAGGCGTGCCGCCGAACATATCGGTCAGAACGATGACCCCGGTCCCGGTGTCGACGCGGCCGACGGCGTCGACGATATCGCGCCGACGCTGCTCCATATCGTCATCGGCGCCGATTGCCACGGTTTCGAAATTGTCTTGTGGCCCCACGACATGTTCCACGGCATGGCGGAACTCGGCGGCCAGTTGACCGTGCGTTACAAGCACGAGTCCGATCATTCTATGGTGGCTCCCGTCATCGCCGCTTCACAGGCGCTTTTTATGCTCGCCGGCCATCCCAGGCGGCGGGAGCGCTATCTTGTCGACGCGCGGCGCGTTGACAAGCCCAAAATTGCGTCGGCCATGGCCAATTTGACGCATTGCAGCAAAAAACCGGCGGCGGATCATACGAAAGGCGCAATCGCCAGCCGCGCCATTACCGCCGGCAAAGCCGCAGTGACGTTGCGCTGAACGAGGTCGATGCGCGGCACCACACAGCCGGCAATGGTCGCGCTCGACTCTTCCTGGAAACGCTCCACAGCGTTAGCGGCAACCAGCTGGATCGTAAGGTCGATGACTCCCACAGGTTGGAACAAAAGCGGCTTCGGACCAAGTCCGGGCACCTCTGCGAGGCCGGCAATGCTGGCGGGCGCATGGCAGACCAGCCGCCCGAAACGCGCCGCGACAAACAGCTGGTCGTCGCCGATCAGCCGCGCAAACAGCCCGAGCCGGCTGAAATGGTCGATGAGCGCCAGCGCCAGCGTTGTCTTGCCCGAGCCGGACGGCCCGGTGATCAGGACGCCCCGCTCGCCAATCAGGACTGCGGTGGCATGGATGTTCTCGGGTTCCGCGGTGGGATCGGGCATGCGCAGCCGCGATCAGCCTTCGGCCGGCAGCGTAACGACGAAGCGCGCGCCCTTGATGTCGCCGGGCTTGGTGCCGGGGATGTTCTCGGCGGTCAGCGTGCCGCCATGGGCTTCGACGATCTGCCTGGATATCGACAGGCCAAGCCCCGAATTCTGGCCGAACGCCTCGCCCGCCGGGCGGTCGGTGTAGAAGCGCTCGAAGATGCGGTCGATGGCGTCGGCGCGGATTCCGGGGCCGTTGTCGTCGACGGTGACGATGTTGACCTTGCCCGAGCGTGCCAGGGAAATGGCGATATGGCCGTGGTCCTCCGGCACGAAGGAGCGGGCATTCTCGATCAGATTGGTGATGACCTGGCCGATCCTCAGATCATGGCCGGTGACGAAATAGCCTTTGACGCCTTGCGGCAGCTTGGCGGCCTTGAATTCGATCTCGACAGCCTTTTTGTTGCGCGTCGCTTCGCGCGACACGGCGACGAGATCGGTAATGAATTTCTTCAAATCGACCGTGGCGGCATCCTCACGCGCCAGTTCGGCGTCGAGGCGCGAGGCATCGGAAATGTCGGTGATCAGCCGGTCGAGACGCCGGACATCGTGCTGGATGATCTCCATCAGCCTGCCGCGTGAATTGTCGTTCTTGGCCAGCGGCAAGGTCTCCACCGCGCTGCGCAGCGAGGTCAGCGGGTTCTTCAGCTCGTGCGAGACATCGGCGGCGAAGCTTTCGATCGCCTCGATGCGGGCATAGAGCGCATTGGTCATGTCGCGCACCGCGACCGACAAATTGCCGATCTCGTCCTGGCGGTCGGAAAAGTCGGGGATCTCCTCGCGGCTCTTGACGCCGCGCCGCACCCGCACTGCCGCCGCCGATAGCCGGCGCAGCGGATTGGCGATGGTGGATGCGAGCAGCATCGACAGGATGGCGGTGACCAGGGCGGCGATGCCGAACACGCGCAAAATAGCCTTGCGCTCGGCGGCGACGATCTTGTCGATGTCGCCGCCTTCCGTCGACAGCATCAGCACGCCGAGAACGGCGCGGAAGCGCTGGATCGGCACCGCCACCGAAACGATCTGCTCGCCTTGTTCGCTCACCCGCACGATCGTCGATGGACTGCCGGTCAGCGCCTTGACCACTTCCGGGAAGGCCGCACCGTTGCCGCCGGGCTGCTCATGGTAGACGGGCAGGTCCTTGTTGCGGAAGAAGTCGAAGACGAATTTCTGCACGCGCTCCAGCATATCCGGCTGCTCGTCCTCGACCGGCGGCAGGTCGTAGCGCAGGATCTGGCCGCGCGAATAGAGATGGCGCGAATCGAGCAGCAGATTGGCGTCGCGGTCATAGATGCGGGCCCGGGTGCGCGTCGGCGAAATCAGCCGCCGCAGCACCGGCGCGACGCGCTCGGGATTGATCGGGAAATCCAGATTGTCGAGCTGGTCTGAGCCCGGCCCCAGGCTTTCACCGGCCTGCAGTTCGAGCAGTTTTTCCGGATCGATGCTGATCGAATCGGTCTCGACCGTTGCCGACGCGGCAATGGCGCCGGCGATGATCTCGCCCTGCGTCATCAGGCTTTCGACGCGGGCGTCGATCAGCCCGTCGCGGAAGGTGTTGAGATAGAGGATGCCGGTGACCAGCACGGCGAGGCCGGCCAGGTTGAGGAACAGGATGCGCCGGGTCAGGCTGGAAAAGATGTGGTGGCCGAGGAAGCGGCGCATCGGCACCGTCAACCTCGACAGGAATGCGGGCAGAATCCGCGACCGCCTGACAGCGCTCGTTCGTCTGCTCCGCTGTACATCCACTGCCATCGAATAGCAGCTCCCGCCTAGTCTTTGGTTTTATGCATGTCGTCGTCCCAAAAACGCGACCACTTTTGGGCGACATGCATCAACTCAAGCTTCGCGGAACCGGTATCCGACTCCGTAAAGGGTTTCGATCATTTCGAAGTCGTCATCGACGGCCTTGAACTTCTTGCGCAGCCGCTTGATGTGGCTATCGATGGTGCGGTCGTCGACATAGACCTGCTCATCATAGGCCGAATCCATCAGCGCATCACGGCTTTTTACCACGCCGGGGCGCTGCGCCAGCGAGTGCAGGATGAGAAATTCGGTGACCGTCAGCGTCACCGGCTCGCCCTTCCAGGTGCAGGTATGGCGTTCCTGGTCCATGACCAGCTGGCCGCGTTCCAGCGAACGGGCCTGCTGGCTGGGCGCCTTTGCCGCAGCTTCGCGGGCGCTGGCGCGGCGCAGCACGGCGCGCACCCGCTCGACCAGCAGGCGCTGCGAGAACGGTTTGCGGATGAAATCGTCGGCGCCCATCTTGAGGCCGAAAAGCTCATCGATCTCATCGTCCTTCGAGGTCAGGAAGATCACCGGTAGGTCGGACTTCTGCCGCATCCGGCGCAACAGCTCCATGCCGTCCATGCGCGGCATCTTGATGTCGAGGATGGCGAGATTCGGCGGCCGCGCCGCCAGGCCTTCCAGCGCCGACGCACCATCCGTGTAGGTCTCGACGCGATACCCCTCGGACTCGAGGGCGATCGACACCGATGTCAGAATGTTGCGGTCGTCATCGACAAGCGCGATTGTTGCCATTTCAAGCGGCTCCCTCATGAGCTGTCCCTTCTGTCTTAGAGAAGGGGCTTTTGCAGGACAAATTAGGTACAAAATGTGGCACAGGCTCCACCCGCTGTCGCGGACGGCTTGCCGGCGGCCCCATCGGAACCTCTACACGGGTTGGACGAACACTGTGTGCCAATCCTTTGGGCAACCACCGTGATTTTTTGCACATATAAACGATTTAAACAACTTTCAAAATTTTTAAATCGATTAATGATTTGATATCATTCGAGTTTTCTGGTTCTCACCGTCTCAGCCCCTAACGCGGGCTCGCCGGAAACGCGCCGGCAAAGTGCGGCGAATCCAGAAGAAGGGACCCTTGATGTCGGAAGTCGGCAAACGCAATTCTGCTTGCGCGATCGATCGTATCGGCCTGAAAACCACCGGCACGGTGCATTATAATTTTGGTGCGGCCGCCCTTTATGAGGCAGCGATCCGTCGTGGCGAGGCCCGGTTGACCGCCGGCGGCGCGCTGCTTGCCGAGACCGGCCAGCACACTGGCCGCTCGCCCAAGGACAAGTTTGTCGTCCGCGATGGCGCCACCGAGCCCCATGTCTGGTGGGACAACAACAAGGCGATTTCGGCGGGCCAGTTCGAAATGCTGCTCGCCGATTTCCTTGTCCACGCCGCGAATAGCGATCTCTATGTGCAGGACCTCGTCGGCGGCGCCGATGCCGAGCTGAAGCTGCCGACGCGGGTCATCACCGAATTCGCCTGGCACTCGCTGTTCATCCGCAATCTTTTGATCCGCCCGCAGGCCGCCGAGCTCGAGGATTTCGTGCCGGAGATGACGATCATCGACCTGCCGTCCTTCCGCGCCGATCCGGCCCGCCACGGCAGCCGCACCGAAACGGTGATTGCGGTCGATCTCACCCGCAAGATCGTGCTCATCGGCGGCACTTCCTATGCCGGCGAGATGAAGAAATCGGTGTTCACCATGCTCAACTATCTGCTGCCGGAAAAGGGCGTCATGCCGATGCACTGCTCGGCCAATGAGGGCCCGGGCGGCGACGCAGCGATCTTCTTCGGGCTTTCCGGGACGGGCAAGACGACGCTGTCGGCCGATCCGTCACGTACGCTCATCGGCGACGACGAGCACGGCTGGGGACCGCACGGCATCTTCAACTTCGAAGGCGGCTGCTACGCCAAGACGATCCGGCTGTCGGCCGAGGCCGAGCCGGAGATTTTCGCCACCACGCAGCGTTTCGGCACGGTGCTGGAAAATGTCGTGCTCGACGCCGACCGCGTGCCGGACTTCAACGACGGCCGGCTCACCGAAAACACGCGCTGCGCCTATCCGCTGGATTTCATCCCCAATGCCTCGAAGAGCGGACGGGCCAGCCACCCGAAAAACATCATCATGCTGACCGCCGATGCCTTCGGCATCATGCCGCCGATCGCACGGCTGACCCCGGCGCAGGCGATGTACCACTTCCTCTCCGGCTACACCGCCAAGGTGGCCGGCACCGAGAAGGGCGTTACCGAGCCGGAAGCGACGTTCTCGACCTGCTTCGGCGCCCCGTTCATGCCGCGCCACCCCAAGGAATACGGCAATCTGCTGCGCGAGCTGATCGCCCGCCACGGCGCCGATTGCTGGCTGGTCAACACCGGCTGGACCGGCGGCGCCTACGGCACCGGCAAGCGCATGCCGATCAAGGCGACGCGCGCCTTGCTGGCCGCAGCGCTTGACGGTTCGCTGAAGGCGTCCGGTTTCCGCACCGACGCCAATTTCGGCTTCGAGGTGCCGGTTGCTGTGCCTGGCGTCGACAGCGCCATTCTCGACCCGCGTTCGACCTGGGCCGACAAGGCAGCCTATGACCGGCAGGCAGCGCGATTGGTCGGCATGTTCGCCGTCAACTTCGAGAAATTCGAGAGCCATGTCGATGCCGTCGTGCTCGGCGCAGCACCCCGCCTGCAGGAAGCTGCGGAATAGTCGAGGCGTCTTCACCGAAGCATCCTTGAAAGGCGCGATCTCGATCGGGCCTTTTCTTTTTTGGTCCGCCGCGCCATGACTGCGGCATGCCTATCGACGACATCATCATATCAGACGAAGCCGTAATCCATCCGGGCGACCTGCACGAGGATTTCATCCGCTCGTCGGGTCCCGGCGGCCAGAACGTCAACAAGGTGGCGACCGCCGTCCAATTGCGCTTCGACGCCGCCAATGCGGCTGGCCTGTCCGAACGCGTGCGCGCGCGCACGATCAAGCTCGCCGGCCAGCGCGCCACCAAGGACGGCGTCATCGTCATCGAGGCCGGCCGCTTCCGCACCCAGGAGCAGAACCGGGCCGATGCCCGGGCAAGGCTGACGGCGCTGGTCGCCAAGGCCGCGGAACCGCCGCCGCCGCCGCGCAAGAAGACCAGGCCGTCGAAAGGCTCGGTGGAGCGGCGGCTGCAAAGCAAGGCAGGGCGCGGCACGATCAAAAAGCTGCGCGGCCGGGTAGAGAACGACTAAGGACCGCGCCGACTGCGTGCATAAAGCGGCCTCCCCTGCCGCAGCCGCAAGGTTTCACCATTGCCACAGAAAGGGAGGCCGACAACGGTGGCTTTCGGGTCGCCGTTTCTGATTGGCGGTGGCATGGTTTCAGTATCAACCGGAGGCGAAGTCATGCTCGTTCTGCCCAAAGGCGTCCGCCACATGCCTGGTTATCTGTCCCGCGCGGCGCAGGAAGCGCTGGTCGAAGAGGTGAGGACCATTGTACAGCGGGCGCCGCTGTACGTGCCGGCGATGCCGCGGACCGGCAAGGAGATGAGCGTGCGCATGACCAATTGCGGCACGCTCGGCTGGGTCACTGACAAGGAGCTGGGCTATCGCTACCAGCCAACGCACCCACTCACCGGAGAGCCATGGCCGCCGATCCCGGACGCGCTGCTGCAATTGTGGCGGGAGGTCGCCGCCTATCCGAATCCGCCGGAGGCCTGCCTGGTCAATTTCTATACGCAGGACGCCAAAATGGGTCTGCACCAGGATCGCGACGAAGCCGATTTCTCGGCCCCAGTGGTCTCGGTGTCACTTGGCGACGATTGCCTGTTCCGGGTCGGCCAAGTGACGGGCAGGGGGGCCACACGCGACGGCGGTACCAAATCGTTCCGCCTGAAAAGCGGCGACGTCGTCGTGCTCGGCGGCGAAGGCCGGCTCTGCTTCCACGGCGTCGACCGCATCTATCCGTCGACCTCGGCGCTGCTGAAAAATGGCGGCAGGATCAATCTGACGCTGCGGCGGGTGACCTTGCCTTGAAGAGGTGAGAGTGCATTCTTGCACTTACTGAACCACTGACCTTGCGAATGAAAAGTCCCTAACGGAATTTAAGGTTTCGGCCGCTAGTCTGCGCCAAAACGTCATCATTCCCGGTGTGGATACCATGCTCGAAATCGAATCCGAAGTGATTTGGCGCTACATTCGAAATGCCGCATGGCGCACGGTTTCGATCGCCCGCTCGGATGCATCGCTCTACCTGTTCATTGGCATCTACACTGCAACGGGGCTGGGGTTTCTGGCTTGGGTCGGCGCGCTCCATCGCACCGCATACCAGACCTACGTGCCGATATGGCTTATGGTTTTCGGTTTCGTGCTGCCGGCGGTATCGCTTCTCCTGGAAACCGGCTGGCTTTTGCATCGATTTGAGCGTCGGCGGAAATTTGCTGCGGGCAAGATGTTCTCAGCCGAGCGGATGGCGGTTCTCTTTTCCGGCATATGTCTGTTGATGGGCATCATGATTTTCCAAAGCACCTTCACCTCGGTCAAGAACGGCATGTCCGTCCTGTGGAAAGGTTTCCCCTATGATCGCGCCTTGGCGGATATCGATGCCTATCTGCATTTCGGCACTGATCCGTGGCGATGGCTCTACGTTATCGGCAAGCATGACTGGGTACGGGAATCCGTCGGATGGAACTACGACATGCTGTGGTTCATCATTTGCTACAGCATGCTGTTTTTCATGGTCACGTCACCACGCACCACGCATCTGAAGAGACGCTATGTGCTGTCCTTCATGGTGGTGTGGGTGGTCGTCGGAAACATCCTGGCCGGGCTGTTCATGTCGGCCGGACCGGCGTTCTACGGCTATGTCACCGGCGATGTGCCACGCTTCGGTGAACAGCTTTCGTTTCTTGCGCAAAGCCCGTCGCCGAGTTCCGCCGCCGTGTACCAGCAGTATCTGTGGACGCTCCAGACCGAGGGTGTGACTGGACTCGCGTCGGGAATATCGGCATTTCCAAGCGTTCATGTCGCCTTGATCACCCTGAATGCGGTGTATACCTGGGAGTACGACCAGCGGTTGGGCGCCATCGCATTTCTGTATGTCGCCTTCATAGTCGCGAGTTCGGTCTATCTTGGTTGGCACTATGCGATCGATGGTTATGCGGCGGTCGCGCTCACGATCGCCCTATGTGCGGCCGTCCGCAAGCTGGTACCCGACGGCGAAATCCTGATGCCAGGCCCGGCCCGGCAATCGGCGGCTGGCGGCAGCCGCCCGGAGGCGGCCGTCACAGTTTCCTGAGCGCCACTTCCTCGACCAGATGATTGGCGCCCTTGCGCAGGATGAGGTCGGCCCGCGCCCGTGTCGGCACGATGTTCTCGCGCAGGTTTTTCAGGTTGATGTTGGCCCACAAGCCTTCCGCAATGGCGCGCGCGGCGTCTTCCGAAAGCCGCGAATAGCGGTGGAAGAAGGAGTCCGGATTGCGGAAGGCCGTCTCGCGCAGCCGCATGAAGCGGGCGATGTACCATTGGTGGATCAGCTTTTCGTCGGCGTCGATATAAATGGCGAAATCGAAGAAATCCGACAGGAACGGCACGATCTTGCCGTCCTTCGGCAATTTGCCGGGCTGCAGAACGTTGATGCCTTCGAAGATCAGAATGTCGGGCCGGTCGATGGTGACGAACTCGCCGGGAATGACGTCATAGGTCAAATGCGAATAGACGGGCGCGCGGACATTGCGCTGCGCCGACTTGATGCCCGAGAGGAAACGCAGCAGCGCACCGACATCGTAGCTGTCGGGAAAGCCCTTGCGCTCCATCAGATTGTCGCGTCGCAACACCTTGTTGGGCAGCAGGAACCCGTCGGTAGTGATGAGATCGACCTTGGGGCTCGACGGCCAGCGCGCCAGAAGCTCCTTCAGCACGCGCGCCGTGGTCGATTTGCCGACCGCAACCGAACCGGCAATGCCGATGATGAACGGTGTCTTGACCACATCCAGCGCGTTGAAGAAGGCCTGGCGCTGGCGAAACAGCAACTGGCTGGCCTCGACATGCGCCGAAAGCAGCCGCGAGAGCGACAGATAGATGCGCTTGACTTCTTCCAGGTCGACCGGATCGTTCAGTGAGCGCAGACGGTTGATCTCGTCTTCGCCCAGCGTCATCGGCGTGTCGGCGCGGAAGTTCGACCATTGCTCGGCCGAGAAGAAACGATAGGGGGAATATTTCTCGGTCGGAGCGAGTTGGTCCATCGAGTTTCCTGCCCTCTAGAGCATGAGGCCGAAAAGTGTGAAGCGGTTTTCGGGCGACATCATGCTCCCTCTATCAATTTAGAGACGGATTCAGATTTAAGGCCTCGGCCCGAAATCATCCGGCTCTCGCGGTCAGCCTTTCGGCCGGGATGCCTTTTCAGTGACGCCCGAACGGCCGGTACGGCCCTCAAGCTCCTTCAGCACCTCGCCCAGCGAAACGCCGGCCATGCCAAGCACGACGAGCCAATGATATATGAGATCGGCACTTTCGGAAACGAGGGCATTTTTGTCGCCCTTGACGGCGGCAATCACCGTCTCGACTGCCTCTTCACCAAGCTTCTGCGCCGCCTTGTCGATGCCTTTGGCGAACAGTTTTGCCGTCCACGAGTCCGGGTCGCCGGAACGGGCGCGTTCGCCAATGATCGTTTCCAGATCGGACAGCGAAAATTCAGCCATGGCGCAGCCTACAGCCTTTGTGGAGTGGATTGAACCGGGTAGTCCAGCCGCATCGGCAGCCCGGCCTCGGCCATATGCGCCTTGGCTTCCGCAATCGTGTAAGTGCCGAAATGGAAGATCGAGGCCGCGAGCACGGCGCCGGCGTGGCCGTCGCGAATGCCCTCGACCAGATGGTCGAGCGTGCCGACGCCGCCCGACGCGATGACCGGCGCGCGCACCGCATCCGCTATCGCGCGGGTCAGCGCAATGTCGTAACCGGCCTTGGTGCCGTCACGGTCCATCGAGGTCAAAAGAATCTCGCCGGCGCCGCGATCGACCATTTTTCGCGCAAACTCGACCGCATCGATGCCGGTCTTTTCACGGCCGCCATGGGTGAAGATCTCCCAGCGGTCGGCTTCATTGGGTGCCGACACCTTCTTGGCGTCGATGGCGACGACAATGCACTGGTTGCCGAACTTGTCGGCGGCTTCCGCGACGAAATCGGGGTTCTTCACCGCCGCAGTGTTGATCGACACCTTGTCGGCGCCGGCCAGCAACAGTTTGCGAATATCGGCCACCTGGCGCACGCCGCCGCCGACGGTCAGCGGCATGAAGCATTGTTCGGCGGTGCGGGCGACGACGTCGAAGATGGTTTCACGGTTGTCGGACGACGCGGTGATATCGAGAAAGCAAAGCTCGTCTGCGCCGGCCGCGTCATAGGCTTTGGCCGCCTCGACCGGATCACCGGCATCGATGAGGTCGACGAAATTGACCCCCTTGACGACGCGGCCGTTCTTGACGTCGAGGCAAGGGATGACTCGGGCCTTCAGCATCAGCCCTTCTCCATCGTCGCCAGCAACTCGCTGAGCAGTTCGCCGACCAGCGGCGGAACCTCGGCCTGCGCATCGAACGCCGGATCGTAGGCGGAAATGGTGATGCCGGAAATCGGCAGCAGGCCGGCCATGCCGCAGACAGCCTGGCGCAGCTGTTTCGGCTCCGGGCCGCCGGGCGTGGTGTAGCGGTTGGCCTGCAGCGCCCCGGGGTCGTGCACGTCGAGATCGAGATGCAGGTGCACCCGCTTCGCGTCCGGCGCCTTCAGCCTGGTGCTCGCCGTCGCCCAGTCCGGGCATTCGGTGCGGATGACCGGCAAAGTCTTCAACAGCTCTGTTTCGGCCGGATCGAGATCGCGCGCGTTGACCAGCACGCAGCGCGCCGGATCGATCGGCTTGAAGCCGGGGATGGCCGAGGCCATCGGCTTCCAGCACAGGCCGAGAACCGTGGCCAGCGCCATGCCGTCGAGAAAGCCGAAGATGGACGTCTCCGGCGTGTTGAGATCGCCATGCTGGTCGGCCCAGATGATCGCATCGGCATCCTCGCCGGCAACCGCACCGGCCGATGTCAGACAATTGCCGGCCAGCACGATGGGAAGCCGGCCGCGGTCTATGGCGATGCGGACCTCGCCGGAGACGGCGCCGCACACGGCAAAGCCGGTGGCGATCTCGCGCTGCTGTTCGTCGCCAACCCTGCCGATATCGGTGACGACGACGTCATGCCCGGAGAGCGTCAGCGCGTCGACCAGCCCGCCGGCGACGAGTGCATCCGGGCCTCGGCCCATGCCGCCGTGATAGTGGCCGCTGTCATAGGAGGCCAGGATGATGGAGATCTTCAAGATCGGGCCTCCATCGCCTTGCCCTGCAGCACCGCAAGCGCCTCGGCCGGATCGATGCGCCCGTCATAGAGCGCGCGGCCGGAGATGGCGCCTTCGAGTTTCTTTGCGTCGGGCATTGTCATGCGCACGATGTCGGCGATCGAGGCCAGCCCGCCCGAGGCGATGACCGGGATCGACACCGCGTCGGCGAGATCGATCGTGGCATCCCAGTTGATGCCGGTCAGAACGCCGTCGCGGTCGATATCGGTGTAGATGATGGCGGCAACGCCGGCGCCTTCGAATTTCCGCGCCAGTTCGATGACGCCGAGGCTGGAGGCCTCGGCCCAGCCTTCGACCGCCACCTTGCCGCCCTTGGCGTCGATGCCCACGGCGATCTTTCCAGGAAATTCCTTGCAGGCTTCCCGGACCAGGTCGGGATCGCGCACCGCCACCGTGCCGAGGATGACGCGGGCCAGCCCGCGGTCGAGCCAGTCCTCGATCTGCGCCAGCGTGCGGATGCCGCCGCCGAGCTGCACCGGGTTTTTCGTCGCCTTGAGGATGGCGCCGACCGCCGCGCTGTTGACGCTTTGGCCTTTGAACGCGCCATTGAGGTCGACGACGTGCAGCCAATCAAAACCCTGGTCCTCGAAGGCCTTGGCCTGGGCCGCCGGATCGTCATTGTAGATGGTCGCGGTCGCCATATCGCCGTGCTTCAGCCGCACGCACTTGCCGTCCTTGAGGTCGATGGCGGGAAACAGGATCACCGTTCAGACCCCTTCCACAATGGCGAAATGCGAGGTCGAATAAGCGCGCCGGAATTTCAGCGCTGCCTGGTATTCGGGGGAATGGAAGCAAGCCAGCGCGATCTCGTAGCTTTCGAACTCGACGATCACATGGCGATTGCCGGATGGCCCTTCCGGGCATGACGACTGACCGCCTCGCGTCAGGAATTTCGCGCCGTATTTGTCGAACGCCGCTTTGTTGGCGGCGATGTATTTCGGATAGTTTTCCGGATCGGTCACATCGACCATCGCCATCCAGTAGCCCTTCTTGCTCATCTCAAGGCCTCCAGCGCAGGAAGTTGGTGATCAGTGCCAGGCCGAGCGCCTGGCTCTTTTCCGGATGGAATTGCGTGCCGGCAAGGTTACCGCGCGCGACCGCCGCCGTTACCGGGCCGCCATAATCGGCGACGGCCAGCACTTCGTCCGGCCTTGTCGCGTCGAGATGGTAGGAATGAACGAAATAGGCGTGCAGACCCTTAGGCCCGGTCGCAATACCCGAAAACAGCGGGTGCTTGCGCTCCAGATCGATGGTGTTCCAGCCGATTTGCGGGATCTTCAGTGCCGGATCGGCGGGCGTGATCTCCTTGACGTCGCCGGCAATCCAGCCGAAGCCCTTGGTCACGGTCTTTTCCAGGCCGCGCTCCGACATCAGCTGCATGCCGACGCAGATGCCGAGGAACGGCCGCGCCTTGGCGATCGCTACCTCTTCCACCGCTTCCCACATGCCGGCGACGCCGCGCAGGCCCGCCGCGCAATCGGCATAGGCGCCGACGCCGGGCAAAACGATTCGGTCGGCGCTGCGCACCCGCTCGGCGTCGGCGGTCAGCTCAATGGCAGCGGCAATGCCGGCTTCATGCGCGGCGCGCTCGAAGGCCTTGGTGGCCGAGCGCAGATTGCCCGACCCGTAATCGATGATGGCAACCCGCATCTCAGGCTTTTCCCGGCGTATGGCTCAGGCCCAGCGTCAGCCCGGTCTGCGTCGGCCGGGCCAGGCTGGCGTCCGGCACGATGCGCGGCAGCGGCGCCGGCTCGTCGGCAAGCGCCTCGGCGTCCAGTGTCTGGCGGATGTCGGCATCGTCAGGATTGTCGGCTTCGACGACGCCCCATTCATGCCAGCCGCGGCAGCGCAGCGCTGCGATCCGCAGCCCTTGGCCTTCCAGCCCGATATAGAGCGAGACCAGTAAAGACAGTGCGGAGCCGGCCCAGTCCAGTCCCAGCCATTGGCCGAGCACCGAGATGAGCCCCATGGCGACGAAGGCGAGCGCGGCCTCGATCCAAAGCCGGTGCCAGGCGAGCCACAGCGGCGCCACCAGGAAAGCCAGCCAGGAAAAACCGTCGCGGACCAAAACGGTTGCGTCGGCCGCCTCGGTGCGGCCTGGCGGTTCCATCACGACATAGATGGCCATCAGCCTACCCTTTCAGAGATCCCTTGGTGGAGGGAACCGCTTCCGGCTGGCGCGGGTCGCGCTCCAGTGCGAAACGCAGCGCGCGCGCCACCGCCTTGAAGCAGGTCTCGGCAATATGGTGATTGTTGGCGCCATAATGATTGGTGACATGCAGCGTGATACCGGCATTCTGCGCCAGCGCCTGGAAGAATTCACGCACCAGTTCGGTGTCGAACGTGCCGATCTTCGGGGACGAGAAGGCGACATTCCAGACCAGGAACGGACGGCCCGACACGTCGATCGCGGCCCGCGTCAGCGTCTCGTCCATGGCAAGGTCGACAGAGGCATAGCGCATGATGCCGCGCCGCTCGCCCAGCGCCTTGGCCAGCGCCTGGCCGATCGCAATGCCGGTGTCCTCGACCGTGTGGTGGTCGTCAATGTGCAGGTCGCCCTTCGCCTTCACCGTCATGTCGATCAGCGAGTGGCGCGACAGCTGGTCCAGCATATGGTCGAAGAAGCCGACGCCGCTCGACATGTCGGATTTTCCGGTGCCGTCGACATGGACCGAGACACTGATCTCGGTTTCCTTGGTCTTGCGGCTGACTTCGGCGGAACGGGACGCCATGACCTTGTCCTTGGCTGAGGGATTCGAAACTCAAGACGGGGTTCCAAGCTGTCATTTGCTTGAAAACGAGTGCCTTCTAGCAGCATGAACCGGCGATTGCCAGTTGCGATGCGGACAGCCACCGGCCATGGCGGACGCCGTTTGCAATCACCCGCCCCATGCATACATATGGCCGATCGAAATCACTCGTACCGCGCGCCAATCGCCTTATCGGGATCGCGCGAATCGGAGCAGCAGATGTCCAATGAACTGAGCATGCACGCCACGACCATCGTGACGGTGCGTAAGGGTAACAAGGTGGTGATCGCCGGCGACGGCCAGGTCAGCCTTGGCCAGACCATCATGAAAGGCAACGCCAAAAAGGTGCGCCGCATCGGCAAGGGCGGCAATGTCATTGCCGGTTTCGCCGGCGCCACAGCGGACGCTTTCACCCTTCTGGAGCGGCTGGAAGCCAAGCTCGAACAATATCCGGACCAGTTGACGCGCGCCTGCGTCGAGCTCGCCAAGGACTGGCGCACCGACCGTTATCTGCGCCGGCTGGAAGCGATGATGCTGGTGGCCGACAAGTCGGTTTCGCTGGCGCTCACCGGCACCGGCGACGTGCTAGAGCCCGAATTCGGCGTCATGGCCATCGGTTCCGGCGGCAACTATGCGCTGGCCGCTGCCCGCGCGCTGATGGACAGCGACAAGGATGCCGAGGAGATCGCCCGCAAGGCGATGCAGATCGCCTCCGACATTTGCGTCTATACCAACAACAACTTTGTTGTCGAAACGCTCGATGCCGGCTAACCCGCCGGTGCTCTATGATTTTCGACCGGTTACCGAAAAAGACCTGCCGATGATCGCCGGCTGGCTGGCCGAGCCGCATGTCGCCGAATGGTGGGACGATCCGGAGACGGAAATCGCCGAAATCCGGGAGCACATTGACTCAATTTCTGTAGAGCCGCTGATCGTCGAGTTCGACGGCAGGCCGATCGCCTATCTGCAGAGCTACGATCCGCATCTGGAAGATGGCCATCCCTATGCCGACCAGCCGTTCGGCACGCTCGGCATCGACCTGTCGATCGGCGTGCCGGACCTGGTTGGCAAAGGTCATGGCTCGGCGATCGTCAGGCAATTCGTCGAGCAACTGTTCGATGAAGGCGCTCCGCGCATCATCATCGATCCGCATCCCGACAATGGCCGCGCCATCCGCGCCTATGAAAAAGCGGGCTTCAGGGCTATCGATCGCAGGCACTCTAGATATGGGGACGTCGTGCTGATGGCTGCCGATGCCGAAGACGGCGACGCGGAAGAAGGGGAATGAGTTGATGGCGACACCGGGAACTGCCAAAAATTACTCGGCCTACGAAGACAGCTGGCGGATGGGGCTTCTGCTCGTGCTCGCTCTGCTCATCTTCCAGGCCGGCGCGCTTTACGGCATGGGCCGCTCGCCGATCTGCACCTGCGGCTACGTCAAGCTCTGGCACGGTGTGGTGAACAGTTCGGAGAATTCCCAGCATATTTCCGACTGGTATACGTTCTCGCACATCATCCACGGCTTCCTGTTCTACGCCTTGGCCTGGTTCCTGTTCCCGCGCTCCCCGATCGGTCTGCGCCTGGCTTTCGCCGTCATCATCGAGGGCGGCTGGGAACTCCTGGAAAACAGCCCGTTCATCATCGAGCGCTACCGCGCCGGCACCATCTCGCTGGATTATTATGGCGATAGCATCATCAATTCGGTGTCCGACACGCTGGCCATGGTGCTGGGGTTTGTGATGGCCAGAAAGCTACCTATATGGAGCATCGTCGGCCTCGCCCTCATCTTCGAACTGGGTGTCGGCTACCTCATCCGGGACAATCTGACGCTCAACGTGATCATGCTGCTGCATCCGTTCGAGTCCATCAAGCAGTGGCAAAGTGGAATTCAGTGATATGACCACCTTCTCTCCCCGTGAAATCGTTTCGGAACTCGACCGCTTCATCATCGGCCAGAAGGACGCCAAGCGCGCCGTGGCCATTGCCTTGCGCAACCGCTGGCGCCGCCAGCAGTTGGAAGGCCAGATGCGCGAAGAGGTGATGCCGAAGAACATCCTGATGATCGGCCCGACCGGCGTCGGCAAGACCGAGATCTCGCGCCGCCTGGCGCGACTCGCCGGTGCGCCCTTCGTCAAGGTCGAGGCCACCAAGTTCACCGAAGTCGGCTATGTCGGCCGCGATGTCGAGCAGATCATCCGCGACCTGGTCGAGATCGCCATCGGCCTGGTGCGCGAGAAGATGCGCGAGGACGTGAAGGCGCGCGCGCACCTCAATGCCGAGGAGCGCGTGCTGGAAGCCCTGGTCGGCAAGACGGCGAGCCCGGCGACCCGCGATTCCTTCCGCAAGAAGCTGCGCGACGGCGAGCTCGACGACAAGGAGATCGAGATCGAGGTTGCCGACACCGGCACCGGCGGCATGCCCGGCTTCGAGATCCCCGGCATGCCGGGCGCTAATATCGGCGTGCTCAACATCAACGACATGCTGTCGAAGGCGATGGGTGGCAAGAAGACCAAGGCGCGCAAGACGACGGTCAAGGAGTCCTACGCGCTGTTGGTCAACGACGAGTCCGACAAGCTGCTCGACCAGGACGAGGTGGTGCGCCGGGCGCTCGACGCGACCGAAAATGACGGCATCGTCTTCCTCGACGAGATCGACAAGATCGCCTCGCGCGAAGGCGGCATGGGCGCCGGCGTCTCGCGCGAAGGCGTGCAGCGCGACCTGCTGCCGCTGATCGAAGGCACCACGGTGGCGACCAAATACGGACCGTTGAAGACCGACCACATACTGTTCATCGCCTCGGGCGCCTTCCATGTCTCCAAGCCGTCCGACCTGTTGCCGGAATTGCAGGGCCGCCTGCCGATCCGTGTCGAGTTGCGGGCGCTGGAGAAGGACGATTTCATTCGCATCCTCACCGAGACCGAGGCCAGCCTCATCAAGCAGTATATCGCGCTGATGAAGACCGAAGGCGTCGACCTCACCTTCACCGACGATGCCATCGATTCGCTGGCCGGCATCGCTGTCGACCTCAACGCTAGCGTCGAAAACATCGGAGCGAGACGCCTGCAGACGGTGATGGAGCGCGTGCTGGACGAGATCTCCTACGACGCGCCCGACCGCAACGGCACCAGCGTCGCCATCGATGCCGCCTATGTGGAAAAGCATGTCGGCGACCTCTCGCGAAACACAGATTTGTCGCGATTCATCCTTTAAACGAGGGCGCCGGTTCATCCGGCGCCGGTATTAGAGCGCCGCGCGTCCTTTGGACGCGCAAAGGTCGCTCTAACAGTATTGAATCGACGCATCGGACTTTCCAAAAATCGGTTTCGATCTTTGGGCCGATGCTTAGGCAACAGTTTCCGGCAAACATCATCGTGTGTGGCCGGATGGTATCATGCGGCCACCTTTCGTCTTGCTGGCTGCAAGGGCGCTCTCGACTCGACCGGGAGCTTTACCTAATTTGCGCGGCAATTCTCTAGGCGGCGGCGCATGAAAAAACTGATCCTGCTCATTCTTGGCTTGACGCTGGCGGCGACGCTGTTCGCGGCTGACGCGGCGACATTGGTGCCGGCGGGCAACCGCAATGTCGTGCAGCCTGACATACCGGGCGCCTCCAGCCGCCGCACCCAGGCCACCAACACCACCTTCCAGGCCAAATACCGCAAGGTCTACGCTCTGTTGCAGAACGACGCCGAATTGCGCGCCAAAATCAGGAAGGCGGCTGCCGCTTACGGCATCAACCCCTTGCACATCGTCGGCGCCATCGTCGGCGAGCACACCTACAATGTCGATGCCTACGACCGGCTGCAGACCTACTACGTCAAGGCGATCTCCTACCTCTCCAGCAAGCTGTCCTTCGCCTATGACGGCGAGGACATCACCGATTTCGTGCAGCGGCCGGAATTCAAGGAGTGCACAATGTCGGACAGCTACGACCTGTGGGAATGCCGCGAGCAGGTGTGGAACCGCTCCTTCCGCGGCAAGACCGTCGGCGGCACCAGCTTTCCCAACGACCGCTTCGGCGCCACCTTCTTCCAGCCCTATTATGCCGGCCAGACCTTTGGCCTCGGCCAGCTCAACCCGCTGACCGCGCTGCAGATGAGCGATCTCGTGCACAAGGTGTCGGGGCTGCCCGAGCTCGATGTCGCCGATCCCAATGGGGTCTACAAGACCATCATGGATCCGGATCTGACATTGCCCTACGTGGCAGCGACGATCAGGAAGTCGATTGACGCCTACAAAAACATTGCCGGCTTCGACATCTCAGGCAATCCGGGGCTGACCGCCACGCTCTACAATGTCGGCAATCCCGAGCAACGCGCCTATGCGCTGAAGGCTGAGAACGACAAGCGCCGCGCCGCGGGTGAGACGGTCAAGCTGCCGGAAGAGAATTATTACGGCTGGCTGGTCAACGACAAGCTGGACGAGCTGAAGGCGCTGTTTTAGCGGGCTTAGCTCAGCCGTCTACCTCCCCTTGTGGGGAGGTCGGACCAAAGGTCCGGGTGGGGGTCGGTGCCGCGGGCGCCCCCCCCCCCCGGGGGGCGCCCCCCCCCCCCCCGCGGGGGGGGGGGGGGGGCGCGGCGCG